>DBFOPP010000037.1:0-74881 GCA_048428865.1 Collinsella sp. | reverse complement strand
TCCACCCCGGTCCTCTCGTACTGGGGGCAGCCTCCATCGATTCTCCTGCGCCCACGGAGGATAGGGACCGAACTGTCTCACGACGTTCTGAACCCAGCTCGCGTACCGCTTTAAACGGCGAACAGCCGTACCCTTGGGACCGACTCCAGCCCCAGGATGCGATGAGCCGACATCGAGGTGCCAAACCTTGCCGTCGATGTGGACTCTTGGGCAAGATCAGCCTGTTATCCCCGGAGTACCTTTTATCCGTTGAGCGACGGCCCACCCACTCGGGGCCGCCGGATCACTAGAGCCTGCTTTCGCACCTGCTCGGCTTGTGGGCCTCGCAGTCAAGCCCGCTTGTACTCTTGCATTCAAAAGGACGGTTGCCGACCGTCCCGAGCGGACCTTCGCGCGCCTCCGTTACCCTTTAGGAGGCGACCGCCCCAGTCAAACTGCCCGCCTGGCACGGTCCCCGAGCCGGTTGACGGCCTCGGGTTAGGACGCCGGTCGCGCGAGGGCAGTATTCCAAGGGCGGCTCCCCGGGGGCTGGCGCCTCCGGATCGATGCCTCCTGCCTATCCTCTACACGCGGGACCAGCGGCCAATGCCAAGCTGCAGTGAAGGTTCACGGGGTCTTTCCGTCCTTCCGCGGGTAAGTCGCATCTTCACGACCAGTGCAATTTCACCGGGTCCATGGTCGAGACAGCGCCCAAGTCGTTGCGCCTTTCGTGCAGGTCGGAACTTACCCGACAAGGAATTTCGCTACCTTAGGACCGTTATAGTTACGGCCGCCGTTTACCGGGGCTTGGCTTCGGGGCTTCGCCGAATCGGCTAACTCCTCCGCGTGACCTTCCGGCACCGGGCAGGCGTCAGACCCTATACGTCGCCTTGCGGCTTCTGCAGAGTCCTGTGTTTTTGGTAAACAGTCGCTTGGGCCTCTCCACTGCGGCCCGCCTCCGCTCCCCGGGCAAGCCGGTTCACGTACGCGCGGGCACCCCTTCTCCCGAAGTTACGGGGCCATTGTGCCGAGTTCCTTGACCATGGTTGACCCGATCGCCTCGGTATGTTCTACCCACCCACCTGTGTCGGTTTGCGGTACGGGCGCGCACGCGCCTGCCTAGGGGTTTTTCTAGGGACCTCGGGCTCACTCGCTTCGCTTAAGTGCTTCGTCCGGAGCCTCGCCCTTCTGCGGACCGGATTTCCCTGGTCCGCGGGCCGCGCTCCATCACGGGGACGTCCAGAACCCCGCCGAGCCACCCCCATCCGTCGCCCCGTCGGTCGTAGCGCCGCGTGCGCGGTGCAGGAATGTCTGCCTGCTGCGCGTCGGCTACGCCTCCCGGCCTCGCCTTAGCCCCCGACTGACCCTGGGAGGATTAGCCTTGCCCAGGAAACCTCGGGTTCACGGCGGACGAGTTACTCTCTCGTCTCTCGCTACTCATGCCAGCATTCTCACTCCCATGCGCTCCACCGTCGGTCGCCCTCCGGCTTCTCCGCCCATGGGAAGCTCCCCTACCGATTCTAATGAATTAGAATCCCGCCGCTTCGGTGTCCAGCTTAGCCCCGTGTATTGTCGGCGCATGTCCACTCGACCAGTGAGCTGTTACGCACTCTTTGAATGGATGGCTGCTTCTAAGCCAACATCCTGGTTGTCTGGGCGGACGCACATCCTTTGCCACTCGGCTGGAACTTGGGGACCTTAGCGGGCGGTCCGGGCTGTTTCCCTCTCGAGCACACAGCTTAGCCCACATGCTCTGACTGCCGCGCTCTGGGCCGCCGGCATTCGGAGTTCGGTTGGATTCGGTAGGCGGCGAAGCCCCCTCGTCCATCCGGTGCTCTACCTCCGGCGGTGAACGCGCGACGCTAGCCCTAAAGCTATTTCGGGGAGAACGAGATATCTCCGGGTTTGATTGGCCTTTCACCCCTATCCGCAGGTCATCGCCGCCGTTTTCAACCGACGTGCGTTCGGCCCTCCACGGGGTCTTACCCCCGCTTCAGCCTGCCCACGGATAGCTCACCCGGCTTCGCGTCCGCGGCGCGGGACTCAAGTCGCCCTGTTAAGGCTCGCTTTCGCTCCGGCTCCCTTTCGGTTAACCTCGCCCCGCGCCAGCGACTCGCTGGCTCATTCTACAAAAGGCACGCCGTCACAACGTAAAGTTGCTCCGACTGCTCGTGGGCGCACGGTTTCAGGTACTGTTTCACTCCCCTCCCGGGGTGCTTTTCACCTTTCCCTCACGGTACTGGTGCGCTATCGGTCACAGGGTAGTACTCAGGCTTGGATGGTGGTCCACCCAGGTTCGGACCGGGTTTCACGTGCCCGGCCCTACTCAGGGACCGCGTCGCGCCGTCCGGTCTGGGTTCGCGTACGGGGCTGTCACCCGCTGCGGCCGGCCCTCCCATGCCGTTCCGCTCCCCAGCCGGACCTGCGCCCGGGGGCGGCAGCCCCCGGATGCGCGGCCCTGCAACCCCGTCGGCGGAACCCCTGCCGGGTATGCCCGCTCGACGGTTTGGCCATCGGTCCCCTTTCGCTCGCCGCTACTCGGGGAGTCTCGAGATTGATTTCCTCTCCTCCGGGTACTTAGATGTTTCAGTTCCCCGGGTTGTCCTCCCCGGCCCTATGTGTTCGGGCCGGGGATATCCACACCTCTGTGGATGGGTTCGCCCATTCGGAGACCCCCGGGTCGAAGGATGTGTGCTCCTCGCCGGGGATTATCGCAGCTTGCCGCGTCCTTCATCGGCTCCCTGTGCCAAGGCATCCGCCGTGCGCCCGTGGTATCTTGCGGGACCGCATCGGGCCCGCGGGATATCCACGTGTCGCTAAAATTAATTAATCGATATCATGAATAGCGCTCGTATGTCGCAATTCGGGTATCTCATACCGCGGCACAGTGTCTTCACTGTGCTCGCGATCAGATGCTCCTCACTCATATATAAGTGAATTCTTCTTGTTTGGATCGGATGAATGATTGCTATCATTCTTACGTTTAATCGCAGAAAAGAATCGAGTCTGGAAGAGGATACTCTTCCATCTCTCTCCTATCGCTATGCGGCTCTCAAGGTACGCGGGTGCGACCCCGGGGACCGGGTGCTGCGGGGAATCATCCAGGCGACATCTACCGGACGGGCTCCTGCCCTCTATTCGAGTTAAAGTGTTTTCTCTCTAGAAGATTTATCTCCCTAGAAAGGAGGTGATCCAGCCGCACCTTCCGGTACGGCTACCTTGTTACGACTTCACCCCCCTCACCCTCCACACCTTCGGCGCCTCCCCCCTTGCGGTTGGGCCGGCGACTTCGGGTGCAGACGACTCGGGTGGTGTGACGGGCGGTGTGTACAAGGCCCGGGAACGCATTCACCGCGGCATGCTGATCCGCGATTACTAGCAACTCCGACTTCATGGGGGCGGGTTGCAGCCCCCAATCCGAACTGGGGCCGGCTTTCCGGGATCCGCTCCCCCTCGCGGGGTGGCAACCCTCTGTACCGGCCATTGTAGCACGTGTGCAGCCCAGGGCATAAGGGGCATGATGACTTGACGTCGTCCCCGCCCTCCTCCGCCTTGACGGCGGCGGTCCCGCGTGGGTTCCCGGCATCACCCGATGGCAACACGCGGCGGGGGTTGCGCTCGTTGCGGGACTTAACCCAACATCTCACGACACGAGCTGACGACAGCCATGCACCACCTGTATGGGCTCCTCTCGGCCACGGGGTCTCCCCCGCTTCACCCATATGTCAAGCCCTGGTAAGGTTCTTCGCGTTGCTTCGAATTAAGCCACATGCTCCGCTGCTTGTGCGGGCCCCCGTCAATTCCTTTGAGTTTTAGCCTTGCGGCCGTACTCCCCAGGCGGGACGCTTAATGCGTTGGCTGCGGCACGGGGGGATCGTCCCCCCACACCTAGCGTCCATCGTTTACGGCTGGGACTACCAGGGTATCTAATCCTGTTCGCTCCCCCAGCTTTCGCGCCTCAGCGTCGGTCTCGGCCCAGAGGGCCGCCTTCGCCACCGGTGTTCCACCCGATATCTGCGCATTCCACCGCTACACCGGGTGTTCCACCCTCCCCTACCGGACCCAAGCCGCGGAGGTTCCGGGGGCTTCGGGGGGTTGAGCCCCCCGCTTCGACCCCCGGCCTGCCGGGCCGCCTACGCGCGCTTTACGCCCAATGAATCCGGATAACGCTCGCCCCCTACGTATTACCGCGGCTGCTGGCACGTAGTTAGCCGGGGCTTCTTCTGCAGGTACAGTCTTGACTCTTCCCTGCTGAAAGCGGTTTACGACCCGAAGGCCTCCGTCCCGCACGCGGCGTCGCTGCGTCAGGGTTCCCCCCATTGCGCAAGATTCCCCACTGCTGCCTCCCGTAGGAGTCTGGGCCGTGTCTCAGTCCCAATCTGGCCGGTCGGTCTCTCAACCCGGCTACCCGTTGTCGGCACGGTGGGCCGTCACCCCGCCGTCTACCTGATGGGCCGCGGAGCCATCCCCTCCCGTCGGGGCTTTAGCCCGGGCGCCATGCGGCGCCCGGGGGTATCCGGTATTACCCGTCCTTTCGGGCGGCTATCCCGGGGGAGGGGGCAGGTTCTCCACGTGTTACTCAGCCGTTCGCCACTCGCTTCTATCCGAAGATAGGTGCCGTTCGACTTGCATGTGTTAGGCGCGCCGCCAGCGTTCATCCTGAGCCAGGATCGAACTCTCCGTCCAAAATATATGGGCTTCGAGCCCGTCCGGTCCTCACAACTATTAGCTGATCGGTTCCGTTCGATTCATATGGTTTTAGTATAGGAAAAGGAATTTCTCGGGGCCGCCTCTCGGCGGCCTTGCGAAAAACAAATCCAAGTTAGACCATTTCAAATGGTTCGATGTCTGCCCGGATGCGACACTGAAGTGAGTGTCCATCCTCGCAGTATCCGGTTCTCAAGGTGCACGCCTGCGCTGGTTCCCGGTTCCACCGGGCCGCGCAGCAAGGAGATATATTGCCAGACCGCGAAGCTCTGTGGGACGTCAATTCCACTCTTCACAAGTCCTACACAACATATTGCTTTCTATAGGTAATAGAAAGACTGGTGCGGATCATCCGCACGTATCAGATGATGACCCTTTGGTTCAGGAATATATAGAGATCGGTCACCTGTAAGTGTTTATCTACCCGCGCTTTTAGCAATGTAAACCGCGCTTCAGATAAAAAGAGGGAGCGCCGCGCACAACGCGACACTCCCCTAGCGATTCAAGAGAATCTATTAGGCCTCGAGAGCCTTCTTGGCGATGGTAGCCAGCTCGTTGAAGGACTCGATGTCCTCGTAAGCCATCTGAGCCAGGACCTTGCGGTCGAGCTCGATGCCAGCAACCTTCAGGCCGTGCATGAACTGAGAGTAAGAGATGTCGTTCAGGCGAGCAGCAGCGTTGATACGAGTGATCCAAAGAGAACGGATCTCGCGCTTCTTGTTGCGGCGATCACGATACTGATACTGCAGGGAGTGCTGGACCTGCTCTTTAGCATGCTTGTAAGTACGCGAAGCGGCACCGTAGTAACCCTTCGCACGGTGCATAACGGTACGGCGCTTCTTCTTGGCGGCAACAGCGCGCTTAATACGTGCCATGTTCTATCAACTCCTAGACGGTAAAACGAAAAACGGGAACGCAAACTTAGGCGAGACGCGACTTGATGACCTTGCGGTCGGCAGCGGCGATCTCGGTCTCCTGACGGAAGCCACGCTTACGCTTGGTGGACTTCTTGCTCAGGATGTGGCTCTTGAAAGCCTTGGCGCGCATAAGCTTGCCGGTACCAGTCTTGCGGAAACGCTTCTTGGTGCCGCTGTGGGACTTCATCTTAGGCATGAAATACTCCTTAATCGGTTACAGAACACTAGTTACTTGGTATCGCTTGCCGCTTTATCCTCATCGAAGGCGCCCTTAATCGGGGCGAGCAGCATAAGCATGTTACGGCCTTCCATCTTAGGCTTGGACTCGACCGTAGCGTAAGGCTTGAGATCCTCGGCGAGGCGCTCGAGAACGTTAAGGCCCTGCTCCGGGTGAGCCATCTCACGGCCGCGGAACATGATGGTGATCTTAACGCGTGCGCCCTTCTTGAGGAAACGCAGAACGTGGCCCTTCTTGGTCTCGTAGTCGCCAACGTCGATCTTGGGTCGGAACTTCATTTCCTTGACCTCGACCTTGGACTGGTTCTTACGAGCAGCCTTGGCCTTCATGGCCTGCTGGTACTTGAACTTACCGTAGTCCATGACCTTGCAGACCGGCGGCTCCGCGTTGGGAGCGATCTCGACCAGGTCGAGACCCTGATCGTCGGCGACGCGCTGGGCATCGCGGATGGCGAACAGGCCGAGCTGAGAGCCATCGACGCCAATCAAACGGCACGAAGATGCAGTGATCTCGTCGTTGATGCGGGTGTCATCAGACTTAGCTATTTTCCCTACCTCCATTCATAAAAAATAACCCGGCGCTTCTCAGCAACCAGGTCGTACACATAGACTTCCTCGATTTGAGGAAGGGAATCTAAGTTGTATGACCAGTCAGCTGCTCATTGGCGCCAAAAGGTGGGAACCCTCGGGTTCCTCTTCAGGGCATTGCGGGAACAACGCCTTACGAATAATAACACGTACAGCGCGTTATCACATTACGTACACGAAAAAGGGGGCCGCAACCCCCTTGAACGTTCACTTGCATGTATGGTGCCCGAGGCGAGACTCGAAGGGCCTTCGCTTCGCGAAGCCCCGGGCTTCGGGCGCGCGGCGCCCTCGCCACGCTCCGCTACAAACAGGCCACAGGCCTGTTTGCTTAACGCTTCGCGCGCTCACGCGAGTTCGGCACGAAAAAGGGGGCCGCAATCCCCCTTGAACGCTCACTTGCATGTATGGTGCCCGAGGCGAGACTCGAACTCGCACGTTGTTGCCAACGGTGGATTTTGAGTCCACTGCGTCTGCCAATTCCGCCACTCGGGCACGTAATGCGTGATTTAGTTTATCACAGCTTTCTACCGATTAGTCCGAAAATGGAACTTCGAGCATTTCGATGAGTTCGACTGTGCGGAGCATCTCGCGCTGACGGCATCCGCGACCGTCGACCGAAGCCTCACCCATCTGGTTATCGTAAGGGTCCTCGCGCATGCCGTCGAAAGAGGGCTCAAACTCTGCCTGGAATCGATTGTTGGCCACCATACGCCACGGGTCGAGATTGCCAAAGTAGTGACGGCGGCGCCACTCCTCCCCCATCCTGCGAGCAGAAGATCCAAATGACACGTCGGCGTTGAGCCAACCGGTCTGCGGCGTATAGAACTCTGCCCAGTCGTGCGACCCCACCGAATCGGGCGCAACGTACAGGCCGCTCTGCCAACGGGCAGGCACGCCCGCGATACGGCACATGGTGATAAACGTGAGCGCCATAACGCCGCAATCGCCGCGGAGCGAATGCGCGCAGTCATCGGCAATAGATCCCAAAAGCAAGTACGGCGGCTGATAGCGATAGTCGATATGCTGCGTCAGATAATCATAGATAGCACGAGCGCGATCGAGCGGATCCTCGAGTCCGTCAACAACACCGGCCGTCAGCTGCTGCAGATACGGCGTGAATGCAATGTGCGGACGGTCCTCAGAAATATCTTCGGGCAATGGCGCGTCCATACACGGATGCGACGGAAGCGCACCCCCATAAATATCGCGATAAGCGGCATTGATTTGATAGCGATAGGCCACCGAGAATGAGCGATCACTCGAAGAAGACCACGAGGCGGTACGCGCCGAAGCGTTCGCGGGAGCAACAGCACCCTCCGGCGTCATATCGAGAACCTCGATATGAGACTGTTGACGACAGGCGGCGGCAACGGGTAGCCAAGCGCGAACGGTCTCCCCCTCTAGAGCGCCGGGGACAGACAAGGACGCCTTAAGCGTAATAACGCGAGTCAATCCGTTTTGCGACTCCATCTCCTTGAGCATCTCGTTGCGCAGTGCTATTCCGTCCGTAGAATCGGGACGCATGCCGGGGACCTCTTTGGGATATACGCGAAGCGAATCGAGGAAGTTGTCGAGAACGAACAGCTCACCATCGATAAAGCGCCAGTCAATACGCTTACGGTCAATCAGATCGTTAAACTGCTCCTCGGTAAACTCAGGCCACTCCTCGCGAATCATCGCAATAGCTCGATCGCGCGACACCGAAAAATGAAGCGGCGTCTCAAGCATGCGATACCGCTCGGCACGAACGCAGGCAGCAAGCGAGGGATCGGGATTCTGCCCCAAAAGACGATCACAAGCCGCAACAGTCTGCGTCAAATATCCGGCATCCTTGAGTCGAAGAATCTCGGGCGGCAGTCCAATATCGAGATGACGAAAGTCATTACAGCAAACATCAACAGAGCAACCAACAGGACCCTCGTCAATAACCTTCCCATCCGAAGGCAGCACATTAATAACAGCCATACCAAACTCCAAGTCATTAGAACTCTTGAAGTCCATTGTAGCGAGATAAAAAGAAAGCCCCAATAAAGGAACCCTCAACACCGATAAACGGTACCTATAAAAAATGAATTCAGCCCAGTAACCCTGTAGCGAGTTAACGAAGGAGGCCCCGTTTCCCCGGAGCTGATTCCGTCGCGCGACTTCTAGCGAAGCCAGTAGCCACCTTAATTCAGACTCGTAACCCTGCGGCGTTAAACGAAGGAAGCCCCGTCTCCCGGAACTGTTTCCTTGGCGCGACTTCTGGCGAAGCCAGGTGAGCGCAAAGGAAACAGCGTAGGGAGACGGGGCTTCCGGTGGGAAGTTTAGCGACGCTTACGCCTTGTTGACGGAGCCAAACTCCTCCATGAGCTCCTTGGTGCGGGCAACGATGTTGTCGCGACCAGGCTTGAGGAGCTTGCGGGGGTCGAAGCCCTTGCCCTGCTGATCCTTGCCGGCCTCGATGTACTCGCGGACGCCCTTGGCGAAGACGAGCTGCAGATCGGTGTTGACGTTGATCTTGGAGATGCCCAGGGAAATGGCCTTCTTGATCTGATCCTCGGGGATGCCGGTGCCACCGTGCAGGACGAGGGGCAGGTCGCCGGTCTGGGCCTTGATCTCGCCCAGGCGCTCGAAGGAAAGGCCAGCCCAGTCGGCAGGGTACACGCCGTGGATGTTGCCGATACCGCAGGCGAGGAAGTCGACGCCCAGGTCAGCAATCTGCTTGCACTCAGCAGGATCAGCGAGCTCGCCGCTGGAGGTCACACCGTCCTCGGTGCCGCCGATGCCGCCGACCTCGGCCTCGATGGACATGCCCTTGGAGTGGGCAAGCTCAACGAGCTCCTTGGTGCGGTCAAGGTTAAGCTGGAAGGTCTCCTCGTGAGAGCCGTCATACATGATGGACGTAAAGCCGGCCTCGATGCACTTGAAGCAGTCCTCGTAAGAACCGTGATCGAGGTGAAGGGCGACGGGAACGGTAACGCCCGTGGCCTCGACGGCAGCCTTGACCATGTCGGCGCAGACCTTGAAACCGCCCATCCACTTAGCGGCACCAGCGGTGCACTGAAGGATCAGCGGAGACTTGGCCTCCTCGGCGGCCTGGAGAATAGCCAGGGTCCACTCGAGGTTGTTGGTGTTGAAGGCACCGAGACCGTACTTGCCGGCCTCGGCCTTCTTGAGCATGTCTGCTGCGTTGACGAGCATAAAAGAAACCTCCTGTAAGGTTGCTCCGATAACGCCTGTGATTTTACCACGGCGCACCCGAGCATAAACGTTCGTTTGTTCACGAATATCGTCCAAACAGACTTTTTTGACCGTTTGCCCTACGAAATTGACCCGTTGGGGAAAAATAGCTTGACGTTTGGACGCTTCTCGTGCTTCAGAAGCCGACTGTAAAGCTACACCTGCATGAAAGGGTTCTGCATGAGCTCGCGTGCCATGGTGGTCGAATCGCCATGACCGGTTAGGCAAACGGTATCGGGCGGGAGAAGCCGGGCGAGCTTGGAGAGCGAGCGCAGAATCGCCGCCTCGTCTCCACCGACAAGATCGGTGCGGCCGTGCCCACCCGGAAACAGGGTGTCGCCCACAAAGGCAATGTTCCCCTGCTCGGTGGCGGCGAACAAGACGGTCCCGCCCGGCGTATGCCCTGGTGTCTCGATCACCTGCAGGCAGATATCGCCAACCTCGATAGCATCGCCCTCGGCGAGCAGGCGCGTCGGCTCCCCGGGGTCGGGCGTCTCAATGCCCCACATAGCTCGCTGTTCCTCGATGTTCGCATGCGGCACCGCCACATCCTTAGCACACAGCTCATACTGGCAGCCCTCGCCAACGGCGGTTCGCACGCCGGCAACACCGCCAACATGATCGGCATGGCCATGAGTGCATACGGCGCCAAGCATGCGTACGCCAGGATGCTTGGCTCGAATATGCTCCACCAAGCGCTCGCCTTCCCATGCGGGGTCGATAATCACACACTCATTGTCCGAAATAACAGCATAGCTATTGGTCTGAATGGGACCGTTTACGAGCGTCTCGATCTCGACCGATCCCTTGGGAGTTACATCCAAGGACACAGCACTCATGCCCCTCTCCTCTCTATAGAACTCGAGGCATCAAACGATGCCTCGAGTGTAGCGAATATCAATAATGTGACACGTTCGTCGCGACTAAACGCGGCGCTTAAGCTGGGCTCCACCCTCGCCGGGCATCAGGCGGCGCGCGTCGTAGACCGAGTCAACGCTGCTGATAGAGGCCAGCAGCGGATCCAGACCACTCGCGTCCGAGATCTCGACCATAAAGCGCAGGGTCGCAATACCCTCGCGGTTGGTCGAGGTGGCGGCGGAAAGGATGTTGCCGCCTGCATCGCCAATGGCGATGGTGACATCCTTGAGCAGGCCCATGCGGTCCAGGCACTCGACCACGATCTCGACCTGGAAGAGGGTGTCGGCAGCGCCGTCCCACTCCACTTCGATCATGCGCTCGGGATGTTCCATAAGACCCTTGACGTTGGGGCAGTTGGCGCGATGCACCGAAACGCCACGACCGCGCGTGATGAAGCCGACGATGTCGTCGCCCGTCACCGGATTGCAGCAATGCGCCAGACGGACCAGCAGACCACTGTTGCTCTCGCCCTTGACGATAATGCCGTTGCTCGCGCTCTTGCCGCGCTTTTGCGGCTTGCGGTTGGAACCGCGGGCCGGCTGTTTCACGACCTCGGCGATAGCCTCGGCCTTGGTGACCTGTTCCTCGGGCTTGGGGTCCAAGATTTGCTCGACCTTGTTACCCACAGCGCGCGGGGCAACCTTGCCGGCGCCGACGGCGGCAAACAGGTCCTCGAGCTGCTTGTAGTTAAACTGCTCCGCCACGGCGTTGAGCGCACGCGTGGATCGCGGCGTAGAGATGCCATACCCGCGCTTGCGCAGGTCCTTGGCCAGTATATCGCGGCCGGCAGCAGCGTCGTCGTCTTTGGTCGCGGCGGCGAAGTAACGGCGGATCTTTGACTTGGCGGAAGGTGTCTTGACGATCTTGAGCCAATCACGCGACGGCTTGGAACTCTTGTTGGTCAGGATTTCAACGCGGTCGCCCGTCTTGATCTCGTGCGTGAGCGGGGCCACCGCACCGTTGATCTTAGCGCCGACGCAGTGGTTTCCCACCTCGGTGTGAACGGCATAGGCAAAGTCGAGCGGCGTGGAGCCGGCACGAAGAGCCATGACCTCGCCCTTGGGCGTAAAGACGAAGATCTCCTGATCGAAGAGGTCGACCTTCAGCGAATGCAGGTATTCCTTGGCGTCGGTAATCTCATCAGACGCAGCCCAATCGAGCGAATGTTTGAGCCAGTTAATCTGGTCGTCCAGACGCTGGGCATCATTGGTCTTAGACGCAGACGATCCGCCCGACTTCTTATAGAGCCAGTGGGCGGCAATGCCGTACTCGGCCTGCTCATGCATCTCATAGGTTCGAATCTGAATCTCGAGCGGGCGGGCCGTGGGGCCGATAACCGTCGTATGGAGCGACTGGTAGTTATTGACCTTGGGCATGGCGATATAGTCTTTAAAGCGACCGGGCATGGGGTGCCACAGCGTATGCACCGCGCCGAGCGTGGAGTAGCAATCGCGCACCGAATGGGTAATAACGCGCAGCGCCACCAAATCGTAGATCTCGGAGAACTCCTTGCCCTTGCGCTTCATCTTTTGGTAGATGGACCAATAGTGCTTGGAGCGGCCATTGATCTGGAAGCCCTCCAGGCCAATGCGGTTGAGCTCGTCGGTGAGCGTCTTGATGGTCTCGGCCAGATAGCGCTCACGGACCTCGCGCGACTCCGCCACCATGCGCGCGATGCGCTGGTAGGCATCGGGCTCCAGGTAGAAGAAGGACAGGTCCTCGAGCTCCCACTTAATAGAGCTCATGCCCAGACGGTCGGCCAGGGGCGCATACACGTCCATGGTCTCGCGAGCCTTAAACAGGCGGCGGTCCTCGCGCAGGGCCGCCAGCGTACGCATGTTATGCAGGCGGTCGGCAAGTTTGACGATGATAACGCGGATGTCCTTGGACATGGCGAGGAACATCTTGCGCAGCGTAAGCGCCTGCTTCTCGTCCATGCTGTCGACTTCGATGTTGGTGAGCTTGGTCACGCCATCGACGAGCTCGGCTACCGTATCGCCAAACAGGCCGGACACATCGGCAAGCGAGGTCTCGGTATCCTCGACGGTATCGTGCAGCAGCGCGGCGCACACCACATCGCAGTCCATCTTGAGGTCGGCCAAAATGATGGCTACCTCGACGGGATGGTTGATGTACATCTCACCCGAGCGCCGCTTTTGGTTGCAGTGCTTCTCGGCGGCAAAGCAGTAGGCCTGCTCCACCTTAGAAAAGTCGTCCTCATTCATATATTTGAGGCACAGGCGCTCCAGCTTGTCGTAGCTGTCCGCCATAATCTCGGGCGGCAGCTCATCGGCATGCTTATAGTGCTCCATCTCCGAGAACGGTTGGAGGGTGGAATCATGGGCGGTACGGGCTGCGGCATCCATCGAGGTCCCCTTCCCCTAGGCCCGCGGTACGATCGGGCGGTTAACTTTGGCTAGCATATCAGAAGCGCACGAATCGAGCGCCCAGCTCCGGAAAGCCGAGAACTCCATGCGCGAGCGCAAGCCCTCCAAATAGCGAATTGACCTGCTCAATTGCACACGGCCCGGGTTTTCTGCCATCGCGATGCGACGGGTGTCGTCAAACCCCGAAACGCGACAGAAACCAAGCTCTTCGAAGATTCCCAGGCCGCTTTCCACCGAGCGCTCGTCGACCGGCGTGCGAGCATCGATAGCAAGGCACATCTGCGCGATGTCGATATCGCTCGCACTAAAGGAATCGTCCCCGGTCTTGCCGCGGTTGGAGCGCCACATGGTCTGCAACGCACGATAGAGCGTGACGAGCTCGTCGCGCTCGGGCGCATAGCAGTCGAGTAGGCGCTCGTTAATGCGAGCGTCACGCGACGAGTAGAGCAAGTGAATCACGGCAGGTTGGCCGTCGCGACCGGCGCGTCCGCTCATCTGGTTGAACTCAATGCTGCCAAACGGCATGTGGTAGAGCACGACATGGCGGATATCGGGCAGGTTGACGCCCTCACCAAAGGCAGAGGTCGAAACGATGCAGCTGAGGCTTCCGTCTCGGAATGCTTCCTCCACGCGGCGACGATCGGAGCGCGCAAGCCCCGCGTTATAGAACGCGATGCGGGTCGCGCAATCGGGTACCCGCTTGCGCAGCGTCTTAGCAAGCGCCACGGACTGGTCGCGCGAGTTGACGTAGATGACGGTCTTCTCCCCCGTCGCCACAATTGACACCAGGCGGTTCTCGCGGCTCGCAAGGTCTCGGTCATCCTCGAGCTGCAAGTTCTCGCGCACCGTCTCGTCGACCACCGTACGGGTAATCGGTAGCACGCGGGCGAGCTCGGCCACAACCGGAGCCGTTGCGGTGGCAGTCGTGGCCAGAACGACCGGGTCGCCCAGGGCCTTGAGGATATCGGGCATCTCGAGATAGGCGCTGCGATCGCCGCCCTTGGCAAGGCCGGCGTGGTGCGCCTCATCGATAACGACAAACCCGATGCGCCCCGAACGCGCAAAGCGGTCGCGGTGAATGGACAGGAACTCGGGCGTCGTGAGCACGATGCCGGTGCGGCCCGAAGCCAAGCCGGCAAACACGTCATCGCGCGCCGCCTCCACGGTCTCGCCGGTCAGCACGCCTACGCCAATGCCGAGCGCGGCCATCGTCGACGAGAGGTGATAGGCCTGGTCGGCAACGAGCGCGCGCAGCGGATAGACAAAGATGCTCGCACGCCCGCGAAGGACCGCCTCGCGCGCGGCATGCACATGGAAGATAAGAGACTTGCCGCGCCCCGTTCCCATAACGGCCAGAACACTTTGGCGATCGGCCAGGGCATCGAGCGCCTCGACCTGCGCGCGGTGCGGCTGGTTCGAACCGATAAAGTTATGGATAAGCGAGCGCGTCAGCTCGGTATAGGAAAGCTGGGCGAGCGTTTGGCGCTTGCGGGACTCCAGACGAAGACCGGCGTCCGCAGGCTCCACGCCACGGCGAAGCTCACATGCCGGGTCGTCAACGCTGGGCGCCGTGGTATCGCGGACCAAGACATCCTTGATCATGAGCTTGGGCTTTACGCGACCTTGCCAATGCTCGGCCACGGCCTCGAATACCAGGTCGACGGCGCTATCGCAATTGATGAGCTTATCGATCTGCGGCACGCGGAACATAATGGCCGGCACACTCGCAGCGCCATCGGTCGCCACGAAGCGCATGTGCTCGCCGGTTTTGCCCACCACGGCACGATCGCACATTGTCACGCCCTCGGCCGCCAACAGCGGCACCTTGTTGCCCTGGCCAAACGGCTCAAGACGGGAGATTTGCTCGATGGTCTCAATATTCAGCTCGGAGAGGTCAACGGTGGCGGCAACCTCGTCGGTGTCCTCAAAGTCCTCGGCGGGAAGCTCCGATAGCACGGCCGAAAGGCGACGGCGGAACTCGTCGAGCTTGGACGCCTCGATGGTCACGCCCACCGCACCCGCATGTCCGCCGCGACGAATCAGCAGATCTGAGCAGCGCTCGACAGCGTCGAACAGGTTGACCTTGCCCACCGAGCGACCCGAACCGCGAGCGATACCGTTTTCGATCGAGAACAGCAGCGCCGGCACGTGATAACGGTTGGTCAGGCGGCTCGCCACGATACCCTTGACGCCCTCGTGCCAGCCCTCGCCACCCACGACGATTGCGCGACCGCCATCATAGGTCTCCTCGACCTTTGCCATGGCATCGCGTGTGAGCTCCGCCTCGATCTCGCGACGCTGCCGGTTGATCTCCTCGAGCTCGGCGGCAAGCGCGCTCGCTTCGATGGGGTCGCGGGCAAGCAACAGGTCGAGCGCCAGCTTGGGATCGGCCATGCGGCCGGCGGCGTTCAAGCGGGGAATGAGCGAGAATGACAGGCCATCCGCCGTAATGCTCGAAAGGTCCGCCTTGGCGAGCGCGGCAAGCGCGATATAGCCGGGGCGAGCGGTTACGCGCATCTGCTGGATGCCCTCGGCGACCAGCGCGCGGTTCTCGGGCGTCAGCGGCATCATGTCGGACACGGTACCAAGCGCCGCAACTTCGATCAGCGAACGCCAATACGGCGGCTTGCCCAGACGCTCGCCCAGAACCTGCACCAGCTTGAGTGCCACGCCGGCACCGGCAAGCTCACGCGAAGGACCCTCGTCCTCGAGCTTGGGGTCGGTCAGAGGCACGCCCTGCGGCACCTGGTCGGACGGCTCGTGATGATCCGTGACCACCAAATCGATCCCCAGGCTCTCCAGATAGGAGACCTCTTCCTTGGCGGCAATGCCGTTATCGACGGTCACGATCAGCTGGGGGCGAGCGAGCTCGTTAACGCGGTCGAGCGCCGCTCGCGAAAGACCGTAGCCCTCGTCAAAGCGATGCGGAATAAACGGCGTGACGTTGGCGCCAAACGTGCGCAGTGCCTCGGTCAACAGACAGGTCGACGTAATACCGTCAACGTCAAAATCGCCAAAGACCGCGATGTGCTCGTGGTTGCGAATAGCGCGCTCAACGCGGTCGGCAACGACCGACATGCCCGGGATAATGAGTGGGTCGGCCCAGTCGCGATCAAGCGAAGGCATCAAAAACAGCTGGCCTTCCTCGATGGATGTAATGCCGTGCGCAACCATAATGCGCGCCACCAGCCCGGGTATGCCCAGGCCAGCCGAAAGCTCCTTTTCGAGCTCGGGGTTTTGCTGAGCGACCGCCCAGCGATGCGTCGTCTTAAGCGATGACATAGGCGCCCACCCCCGATAGGGGCAGGTCGCCGCGATACCTCTCACGGTTCATAGCGATGAGTCCTCTGTGTATGCCCGCTTCGGCAGGCAGATCTGTTGAACGGATTTATTATACCGTGCAGCGCGGACGCAAATCGCCGCAGCACGCCGCGGTTTCGGTAAACGATGCCGGTAATCGCCTCGAAATATTCGAGCGTTTCTGACGCGCGGACGCATGCGAGCGTCTAGCATATCCATTCAAAACGAATTCACGAGCAAAGGGAGTCACAAGAGTATATGAAACAATGGGTTGGACTGGGCAAGTTTCTCGCGGGGCACATGCAGGCCATCGTTCCGATTTGTGTGGCGCTCGGCGTGCTCTTTCCCCAGCAGATCGGCGTTCTCAAGCCCATCGTTCCCACCTTGTTTGCTTTCATGACGTTTCAGGGTGCGCTCAGCAACACGTTTCATCAGGTGGCTGAGGTGTTCCATCGTCCCCTGCATCTGATTTTGGCGTTATTTGTCTCGGCTGTGATCATCCCCATCGCAGCGTATGCCATGGGCTCACTGTTCTTTGGCTCCAATCCCAACCTTGTCTGTGGCATCGTGCTCGAGTACAGCGTACCCGTGGCAGTCACTGCCTTTATGTGGATTAGCATGTTCGGCGGCAACGGCCCGCTCGCGCTCACCATCATCCTGACGTCCTCGGTCATCTCACCTGTGACGATTCCTCTTACGCTCAAGCTCCTGCTGGGCGCCACCGTCTCGATCGACGTGCCGAGCATGATGCAGAATATGGCCTTTATGATCGCCATACCCGCCGTGCTCGGTATCGTCATTAACGAACTCACGCGCGGCTGGGGTCATGAGAAACTCTCCCCCGCGCTTTCGCCCGCCTGCAAGTTCATGATGATGGGCGTCATCGCGTCCAACTCCACCGCCATGAGCGAGTACGTGCTGCACATGAACATGGTACGCCTGGAAGTCGCCCTCTTTATCCTGGCGTTCGCCATCAGTGGCTTTATCATCGGCATCCTGGTCGCACGTGTCCTGCATCTGCCGTATAGCGAGACGACCACCATGTGCTTTACCTGTGGCATGCGCAATATCTCTTCGGGCGCCGTCATCGCCACACAGTATTTTCCCGGCGAGGTCGTGTTCCCCGTCATGTGCGGCACGATGTTTCAGCAGGTACTCGCCTCGCTTATCGGACATCTCTTTGAACGTCTGACCGGCGAGGAGCGCGCCAAACAGCGCAAGCGGGTCGAGGCCGGGCGCGACGCGATGGCACGCTAAGCAGCACTCTTTTCGCAGGCGCTCGCCTTGCTACGCGAGCGTTTCCAGATGCGCACGCAGGCGCTCAGCATCGATATCGAGCGTGGTCTCGGCATTGACCTGGGCCAGACGATAGCCCACAAAGTAGGGCGAAACCACCCAACGTGGCAGAGCCTTGGCAATGGTCCGGCCGTCCATGTGGTAGAAGAACAAGTTGTACGACTCCGCGCGACCGCCATGGTGCTCGTGCAGGATATAGCGCAGGGCCACCTGAATCGCATCGGCAAACAGGTCCGCTTCGGCTTGGTCGCGGGCGTCGTCGCTGGCGGCGATTCCCTGTGGAGCCGAGACGTTGACCTCAAAGAACCCCATGATCGGTTCGGTTGAGATGTCGACCGAGATTCTCCCCTGTTGCCAGACACTGATGCCTTCAAAGTTGGCTGAGGTCAGCGCCGCATAGCCGTCCTCCTGTTCCAGGCCCACAATCTGCATGTGTGGATGGACGAGGCTGCCGCCCGAAAGCGGGCCTTTGTTCTTGTACATGAGCACACTGCGGTACTGTTGGGAATCGATCATCTGCTGCCAACAGCCCAGGGCAAACCGCATCACATGATGCAGCTCATCCGGTTCATAGGTCACCAGGTCGGCGTCGTGATTGGCAGACTCGATCAATACGGTCTGACGTGTGGCCCGCAAGGTCTTGAACTTATTCTCGAGCCAGATACAGTCACCATCGCGCTGGATGATGTTGGCAAGTCCCTCCGTGTCGCAAAAGGGGCACGCGGTGCCAGGGCGACGATTATCGTCGGGCTTACCGCTCGCCTGCTGAACGTCAAATACCAGCGCCACGGGTTATACCTCCAGCGGCACGATCTTGGTGCCATGGAGCTCGGAGACGCCTAGCGCCGCCGCGACCGCGTCGCGATTTGCCGTAGTGATGCCGCCGCCGGGAAGGATGGTCAAACGATCGCCCGCATACTCGATTAAACGAGCCAGGTAATCGAAATTATCCTCGATCGACGTACCGGCAGCGCCGCCATGCGTGAGGATGCGCGTAACGCCGCAGTCGGCAAGTGTATCAATCGCATCGAGCTGAGCCTCGGGCGAGAGCTGGTCAAATGACATGTGGAAGGTGATGTCGATGGGATCACGCTTACATTCCTCGGTCGCGCAGCCCGCAGCCATCACGAGGGCGCCAAGCGTAAGCTCGTCGAGCGCCCATCCGCCAGCGCAGGGTTTGCAGCAGCCAAAGACCAAGCCGTCAACGCCCGCACTCACGGCAAGGCCCAAGTCCATCTCCATCATGCGCAGCTCATCCTGGTTGTAGTGAAAGTCGCCGCCACGCGGACGGATCATGCACATCACCCGTGCATCGTGTTCGTGGGCATAGTTGGTTGTAGCGCTGATAACGCCGGCCGAAGGCGTGGTGCCACCGACGGCGAGGTTGTCACACAGCTCAATGCGCCTCGCACCGGCCTCGATGGCCGCTGGCACTCGCTCAAAGTTCTCGGCACAAAACTCGTACAGCATAGATGGACCCCCAAAGACAACAGACGTTTTCCGACGGGCATTGTCACACATCCCCATGAAGTTGCGGTGGAATAGGGACTGTTTTGGCCTCTGAGACTCCCATTTAGTCCCTATTCCACCGCAACTTAAAAGGGGGCGCTGACCGGGTTGGTCAGCGCCCCCTTTGTTGAATGGATTAACCACCCAGGTAGGCTTTGCGGACGTTGTCGTCGTGCAGGAGCTCTTGGCCGGTGCCGGCCATGGTGATCTTGCCGGTCTCGAGCACGTAGCCGCGTGTGGCGATGGAAAGAGCCATCTGTGCGTTTTGCTCGACCAGAAGCACCGTGGTGCCGGCCTTGTGCAGGTCCTCGACAATCTGGAAGATCTGCTCAATCAGAATCGGCGCCAGACCCATGGAAGGTTCGTCGAGCATAAGCAGTTTGGGGTTACTCATAAGGGCGCGCCCCATAACGAGCATCTGCTGCTCGCCGCCCGAAAGGGTGCCGGCGACCTGGCGACGACGTTCCTTCAGGCGCGGGAACTGCTCGTAGACGCGCTCCAGGCCCGGAGCAATTGTGGACTTGGGCTGTGTATAGGCACCCATCTCCAGGTTCTCCTCGACCGTCATCTGCAAAAAGGCGCGACGACCCTCGGGAACCTGAGCCAGGCCCTTACCAACCAGCTTATCAGCGGGCGTATGAGTAATGTCCTCGCCCATAAACTTGATGGAACCGGTCTTGGAACGCAGCAGGCCCGAGACGGTCTTGAGCGTTGTGGACTTGCCGGCACCGTTGGCGCCAATCAAGGCCACGATCTCGCCCTCGTTAACGTTAAAGGAGATGTCCTTAATGGCGTGGATGGCGCCGTACCAGACGTTGATGTTGTAGACGGAAAGCATCGGCTCTGCCATTTAGTTCTCCCCCTTATCCTGCTTGCCCAGATATGCCTCAATAACAGCGTCGTTGTTCTGGATTTCCTCTGCCGTGCCCTTGGCGATGACCTTACCAAAGTTGAGCACGCAGATGCCCTCGCAGATGTTCATAACGAGCGACATATCATGCTCGATAAGCATGATAGCAATGCCAAAGGTGTCGCGAATCTTGACGATGTTCTCCATGAGCTCCGCGGTCTCGGACGGGTTCATGCCGGCAGCAGGCTCGTCGAGCAGCAGTAGCTTGGGGTTGGTGGCAAGCGCGCGGACGATCTCCAGACGACGCTGAGCGCCGTAAGGCAGCGATCCGGCCTGCTCGTTTGCCAGATGCTCCATATCAAAGATGGACAGCAGCTCCATGGCGCGCTCGTGAGCAGCCTTCTCGTGCTTCCAATACGTCGGCAGGCGCAGCACGCCCTCAAAGCCGGAGTAACGCTCCTGGTTATGCAGGCCGACCTTGACGTTATCCTCCACCGTCATGGTGTTGAATAGGCGAATGTTCTGGAAGGTACGGGCAATACCCATGCGGTTGACCTGGTAGACCGACTTGCCCGAGGTGTCCTCGCCGTCGAGCAGGATGGTGCCATGCGTGGGCTGGTACACCTTGGTGAGCAGGTTGAAGACCGTGGTCTTGCCGGCGCCGTTGGGACCGATCAGACCGGCGATCTCGGTCTTGCCGATAGTCAGGCTAAAGTCGTCGACTGCCTTAAGGCCACCGAACTCAATGCCCAGGTGGATGCACTCGAGTGCAGGGCGCTCGCCCAGGTCACGATCGGGAACGATGGCGCCAGAAGGATACGGGACCATCTTGCCCTTCTTGAACTCAAATTTACTGGGCATCGGCTGCCACCTCCTTCTTGGAAGCAAAGCGGTCCTTGACGCGACCGAAGAACGCCTTGAGCTGCGGGTTGTTGGTAAAAATCATGACCAGGATCAGCACGATGGCGTAGATGAGCATGCGGTAGTCCGAGAACTGACGAAGCAGCTCGGGAAGCACCGTGAGCAACGCCGCCGCGATAACGGAGCCGCGCATGTTGCCCAGGCCGCCCAGGACCACGAACACCAGAATGAGGATCGACGTGTTGAAGTCGAACTTGGTGGCGGAGAGCTGCGAGAAGTTACCGCCGAAGAGAGCTCCGGCAGCACCGGCGAGGGCAGCGGAAACCACGAAGGCGATCATGCGGTACTCCGTGACGGAGATGCCTACGGACTCGGCTGCAATCTTGTTATCGCGCACGGCCATAATGGCACGGCCGGTACGGCTGCGGACCAGGTTGAGCACGATCACGAGTGCGACCATGACCAGGATAGCACCGGCGAGGAAGGTCGAGTACGTCGACACGCCCGAGGCGCCCTGGGCGCCCTTGATGATGGCGGTGCCGTCCTCGAGCAGGTGCAGGTCGTCGATCGTAGAGTTGCCCGTGATGTTAAAAATCACGTGCAGGCCGCGGGAGTCGACGCCCACAATGAGGCAGGTGACGATCTCTTTGATGATCTCGCCAAAAGCCAGGGTCACGATGGCCAGATAGTCGCCGCTCAGGCGCAGGACCGGGATACCAATCAAGAAGCCCAAGATGGCAGCGGCGATAGCGCCGACCACAATGCTGATGATCAGACGCATCGGATCGGACGGAACGGCGCTCTCCAGCGCGACGGCGGTGACAATGCCCGTGTAGGCACCGACGCTCATAAAGCCCGCGTGGCCCAGCGACAAGTCGCCCGCGATGCCGACGACGAGGTTGAGGGAAATGGCCATGACGATATAGGCCGTGATGGGAACCAGCTGACCGGCGATCATGCGCGGAATCATGTGGTTAGACTGCATAAAGAACACGATGGCGAAGGCCACGATGCACATGGCGTACGTGACAAAGTCGTGACGCGTCTGCTTGTCTTTAAGAAACTTCATAACGCTCACCTACACCTTCTCGGGGACGTACTTGCCCAAGAGGCCGGCAGGCTTGACGAGCAGGACGATGATCAAAACACCAAAGACGATGGAGTTGGCAAGGCTCGTGGAAATGTAAGCCTGCGCCATCGCCTCGATGATGCCGATGAGAATGCCGCCGACAAAGGCGCCGGGGATGGAGCCGATGCCACCGAAGACGGCGGCGTCGAAGGCCTTGATGCCAGGCATGGCACCCGTCGTGGGCTGCAGCACCGGCGAGTAGGAGCACAGGAGCACGCCGGCGATGGCGGCAAGGGCAGAGCCGATGGCAAACGTCATCGAGATGGTGCGGTTGACGTTGATGCCCATGAGCTGAGCGGCGGCCTTGTCCTCGGACACGGCACGCATGGCCTTACCCATCTTGGTCTTACCTGTAAAGAACATCAGGCCGGCCATGATAACCAGGCAGGCGACGATGGTGACGAGCGAGACGGCGCTTACGTTGAACTTGGCCAAGAACTCCGGCACCTGGAAGGTGACGAGCGAAGTGAAGTTCTTGGGCGTGGCGCCCCACAGAAGCTGCGCGGCGTTCTGCAGGAAGTAAGACACGCCGATAGCCGTGATCAGAACGGCCAGCGGGCCCGCCTGACGCAGCGGCTTGTATGCCAGACCCTCGATGAGAACACCGAGAACGGTACAGACCACACAAGAGAGAACTACAGATGCCCAGCCCGGGAGGCCGAGATACGACGTGGCGCAGAACGAGACATAGGCACCGACCATGATAACGTCGCCGTGAGCGAAGTTCAGCATCTTGGCGATACCGTAGACCATGGTGTAGCCCAACGCGATGATGGCGTAGACGCTGCCCATGGACAGGCCGTTGACCAGGTATTGGATAAAGACCGTCATGTTCCACATCCCCCTTTCGAATAGGTTTCCAGTTGATGTATGAAACAGGGACGTTACATCGTCCCTAGATACCAAGCAAGCAGGGAAGGCCAAAACCTCCCCTGCTTGGGATCAAAACCGCTCTATGTAAGGCGGCCAATTAGGCCTGTACGTACTTGCCGTCGGTGATGACGTACGCCGTGGGCTCCTTCTGGACCTGGCCCTTATCGTTCCAGGTGAGCTTGCCGGTCAGACCGTCAACGGTAATCTTGAGCATAGCCTTGGACAGCTTCTCGGCGGCCTCGGTCGGATCGGCGTCGACACCAAGACCGGCCTCCTTGAGGGCCTCGGCCACCGCGTGCACGCCGTCGTAGGCGTCGGCGGCAAACTGGTCGGGGGTATCGCCGTACTTGTCCTTGTAAGCGTTGACGAAGTCGGCGTTCTTCTCGTCGTCGGCAGAGAACGGGGTCATGAGCAGCAGACCCTCGGCAAGAGAGGTATCGAAGCCCTCAACGCCCAGGATGCCGTCCATGCCGTCGCAGCCCATCATCTTGACGTCGTAGCCCATGTCCTTGGCGTTCTTGAGCAGGACGGACGCCGGCGTGTAGTAGATCGGCGCAAAGATCATGGTGGCGCCGGCCTGCTTGGCCTTGGTCAGCTGGTTGGTAAAGCTCGTGGCGGAGTCGTCCTTAAAGGTCTCCTCGTCAACAATCTCGAGCTTGGACTCAGCGGCCTGGGCCTTAAAGGAATCTGCGATGCCCGAAGAATATGCGTCGCCGGAGTTATAGAACAGCACGAACTTCTCGTCCGCATACTTCTGCGCCAGGAACTTGGCAGCGTTGACACCCTGGTTGGGGTCGGTGAAGCAAACCTGGAAGACGCAATCCTTGCCGTCGGTGACGTCCTCGGAGGACGCGGACGGGGTGATCATGAACGTCTTGGGGTCGTTACCGCACTCGGCGGCAACGGCAACCGACGCACCCGTGGTGGTCGGGCCGACGAGGGCCTGCATGCCCCAGTCGAGCAGGGTGTTGAAGGCGTTGACGGCCTTCTCGCCGTCGGCCTGGTCATCCTCGGCCTTGCTGGCAAGCGGCAGCTCCTTGGTCGAGAAATCCTTGCAGCCAAGCTCGACACCCTGGGTAACGGACTTGCCGTAGGACGCGTTGGCACCGGTCAGCGGGCCGATGGTGCCGATCTTAAACGAAGCGTCGCCCGAAGCGGAACCGCTATCGCCGCCGTTGGAGGAGCAGCCGGCTAGAATGGACATCGCCCCCAGACCTGCTGCGCTCGCGATAACGCTCCTGCGATTCATAACAGGGTTCAATGACTTACCGGTGAGGCTCGACATGCGGCTCTCCTCTCAAATCTCGTCGGGTTTCGGTTACCCGACAGGCCATCCTTCGCCGTGTTCGGCGTTCGCAAAATACTAGACGCTTTAGTTAAGGAAAGTGGCGATTATTTCAACTTTTCTTTGGATTTGTTCATTTATCCATAATTCTGCGTATTTCTATTACTTTATGCAGTAAGGCCACTTTATTGTGTGAAAGTAATGTTTCCGTTCTGTTACAGGCGTCCCTTCCCTGAATAAAACGGCCTCACCGGTCGCGCTTTATGCGCACTTAGGCGGCGATGTACTTGCCGTCCTGGATCACATAGGCCGTAGCGGGCTTTTCGACCTGGCCCTCGTCATTCCACGTCAGCTCGCCTGTCGGGCCCTCGATCTTGATCTTGCGCATGGCCTTGGCAAGGTCGCCGGCAATGTCGGCACCGTCGGCCGTAATGTCAATCCCCGCCTTGTCGATGGCCTCGACAATGGCGTGGACGCAATCGTAGGCGTCGGCGGCAAACTGGTTGGGTGTCTCGTCGTAGGCATCCTTATAGGCTTTGACGAAGTCGGCATTCTTCTCATCGTCAGCCGAAAACGGGGTCATGAGCAGTACGCCCTCGGCAAGAGAGGTATCGAAGCCTTCCACAGAGAGTAGGCCGTCCATGCCGTCGGTACCCATGAGCGTCATGTCGTAGCCCATGTCCTTGGCGTTCTTGAGCAAAACGGACGCCGGCGTGTAGTAGATCGGCGCAAAGATGAGCGTGGCGCCGGCCTCCTTGGCCTTGGTGAGCTGGTTGGTAAAGCTCGTGGAGGAATCGTCCTTAAAGGTCTCGGTATCGACGATATCAAGTTTGGACTCCTTGGCCTGCTCGGCAAAGGCATCGGCAACACCCGAGCTGTACGTATCGCCGGAGTTGTAGAACAGGGCGATCTTGGCGTCCGCGTACTTCTCGGCCAAGAACTTCGCGGCGCTGGCGCCCATGGTGGGATCGGTGAAGCAAACCTGAAAGACCGTGGTCTTATCCTTGGTGACGTCGAGAGACGAGGCCGAGGGCGTGACCATGAGCATGTCGTCGGCAATCTCGCCCGAGACAGCGACGGCAGCACCGGTGGTGACCGGACCGACGAGCGCCTGCATGCCCCAGTCACACAGGGTATTGAAGGCGTTGATAGCCTTCTCGCCGTCAGCGACGTCATCCTCGGACTTAAGCGAGAGTTTGAGGTCCTTGGTCGAGAAATCCTTGGCGGCGAGCTTGGCACCCTTCTCGGCCGAAACGCCATAGGTTGCCGCGGCGCCGGTCAGAGGGCCGATGACACCGATCTTGAAGGTCTTGCCGTCATCGGCGGAGCCGCCGTCCGAGCCACCCGACGAGCAACCAGCGAGCGCCGCGGTGCCACCGAGCGCCGCGGCGCCAGCCAAGAAACTCCTGCGGTTAAGTACGTTGTTGATGCTAAACATGGTGTCCCCCTTTTCGCTGGCCGCGGTGCGGCCGTCTTGCGGTACAGGGCAAACCTTATGGTGCAAACGTTGACAGTTTGTTACGGAGTTCCGTTTGTAGCGAGCATGTTTCCAATGTTTCCGCAGCGTTTCGGGGGTGCCGTTTTGTGCGACTCCTGTTGCCTGGCGAGCATGCGCCCTCGGTTCACGCTAGAATGCACTCAACCTTTAAGCGGTTAATCCATCCATAAGATGCACGAAGGAGCTATCTATGAGCGAACCCCTGCGCACCGTGAACGTCGGTCTGATCGGTCTTGGAACCGTCGGCGGCGGCGTGGCCCGTCTGATCAAGAGCCACCACGATGAGTACCTGGCCGCCTACGGCATCGACCTTAAGCTGACCCGCGCCTGCGCGCTTGCCTGGGAGCAGGCCGAAGCTGTCGGTATTGAGCGCGAGGCCTTTACGAGCGACTGGCACGACGTCGTCACCGACCCCGCCGTCGATATCGTCGTCGAGCTCATCGGCGGCGAGCACCCCGCGACCGAAATCTTCACCACCGCCTTCGAGAACGGCAAGCACGTCGTCTCTGCCAACAAGGCCCTGCTGGGCCGTCATGTCGAGACGCTCGCCGAGAAGGCGCGCGCGTGCGGCGTGCAGATTAAGTGCGAGGCCAGCTGCGGCGGTGGCATCCCCATTGTCAGCACGCTCGAGCACGACCTGGTGGGCAACAAGATCCTGACCATCGCTGGCATTCTCAACGGCACCACCAACTACATCTTGTCGCGCATGGACGCCGAGGGCGCCGATTACGCTGACGTGCTCGCCGACGCCCAGGCAAAGGGCTATGCCGAGGCCGACCCGTCCGCCGACGTCGACGGCTTCGATGCCGCCAGCAAGACGGCAATCCTCGCCTCCATCGGTTTTGGCACCCGCGTTACCACCGACGATGTTTACCAGCAGGGTATCCGTACCATCGGCGCCGAGGACATCGCCCAGGCCCGCGAGCTCGGCTACACCATTAAGCTGCTCGGCATCGCCCGCAATACCGACGCCGGCGTCGACGTCCGCGTGCATCCCACGCTGATCCCCGCCGACCACATGCTTGCCAAGGTCAACGGCGCCATGAACGCTGTCTACGTGGTAGGCGACGCCGTGGGCGAGACCATGTTCTACGGTGCCGGCGCAGGCTCCTTCCCCACCGCGAGCGCCGTCGTGGGCGACATCCTGTCGCTCTCCGAGCAGATCAGCCGCGGCGTGGCTCCGCTGCCCGAGATTGAGCCCTATGGTCACAACCTCGCCTTTAAGCCCATGGACGAGCTCCAGACCAAGTACTATGTGCGCCTGAAGGTCGCCGACCGCGTGGGCGCCCTGTCCGAGACGGTCGACATCTTTGCCAAGCACAACATCTCGATCTCGCTCATCAACCAGGTCGAGGACGGCAAGTCGGGCGTCAACGATGCCTGCTCGGTCATCTTCCTGACGCATCGCGCGCTCGAGAAGGACGTCCAGGCTGCCGCGGCCGAGCTTGCCAACGTCGGCTGTGTGGCCGAGGTCGCCAACGTCCTGCGCATCGAGGACGTTGAGGCTTGGACCGAAGGCGTCATGGCCAACTAGTCCACTACTTCGAACCTCAACGAAGCCCAACGCAAAAGGCGCGCTGTCTGCATCAACCGCAGGCAGCGCGCCTTGTTCTGCTTGCAGGGGAAGCTGCGTCCCGGTATTTCAGCTCAGAACGGGGCGCAGTTTCCCTCAGGGCCTTCTTTCAGAAACTATGTCCCATTCTGGGCGCGGATTCTGGGACACGCTTTCCGTAACGGGCCTCTCGCGGAAAGCGCGTCCCACTCTGGACGCGGATTCTGGGATGCATTTTCCGCGACGGCGTTGGCTACCTGCCGTCGTCGTCCTGGGCTTCATCGCGCGCATAGAGCTCCAACATGCGGCGGCGGTATTCGCGCACGGCGAGCTTGGCGCGCTCCAGGCGGCGACGCTCGCGCGGAGTCAGCTCGGACGGGTCGACCTCGTCTCCATAGGTCTTATCGGCAAGCAGGTGCGCAGCGTCCACGATGCGGGCATCGATGTGGCCGCTCGCCGCCTCGGCGGAAAGACGCTCGGCAATCGTATCGAGCGTAGGCAGGCCCTCGAATACGCGACCATGGCCATGCGAAGTCAGCAGCTCATGCTCGCGCGCGAGCAAGCTCGCTAGGTCGTGGTGGGCGCGCAGGATGTCGAGCGCATCGGATGGATGCTCGGCAACCTCTGCCACGGCGGTGACCGGCGCTGCATCGACCACGCGGTAGAAGAGCTGCGCGAGCAGCGGCATCAAGAACACCGTGATGGCGCCGGCAGCGACCATAACCGATGCGACGTCTTGCGACAGCGCGCCCGCGTTGACGGCAACGCTCGTCACGGCAACGATGATCGGCAGCGCCGTGGTGCAGTACAGGGCCACGGTAATGCGACCATACGCCGACACATCGCGCGTCGCAGGACAAATGCTCATGGAAATAAGAATGGGCACGGCACGAATAATCAACAACGCCACGATAAAGCCCACGAGCAGACCCGGGCGCGACGCCACGGCCGTCAGATCGATCTTTGCGCCCGATACGGTAAAGAACACCGGAATCAAAAAACCGTAGGCCAGACCGTCGAGCTTGGTCTCGAGCGTATGGTTGCCCTCGGGGATGATATAGCGCAGGACAAAGCCGGCGGCAAAAGAACCCAACACGATGTCGAGATCAAAGACAGCCGAGAATGCCACGAGCGTGACCAGGATGAGCACCGTCAGGCGCACGAAGGTCTGCGACGTGGTATCGGCGCGCTCCTCAACAAACGCAAAGAAGCGGCTGCCGACGCGCTTGGAGCGGCTCGGGACCACGGCCAGCAACACGCAAACCACCGCAAACAAGCCAAGGATAACGAGCGTTTGGATGCCAGTGCGGGCAGACAACAGCACCGACATGGCGAGCACGGGACCGAGCTCGCCCCAAGTGCCATACGCGAGAATCGAGTCGCCCACGCGCGTGCCGGTGAGCGAGCGCTCACGCATAATGGGCACGAGCGTACCGAGCGCCGTCGAAGTGAGGGCAAGCGTCACGGCGATACCGTCGAAATGACTGACTGAGAACCACGGGGTAAAGCGCACGGCAAGCCAGGCGATACCAAACGTGACGACCCACGTCGCCAAGCCGTAGCGCCCCTCGACGCCCGTGATGCTCTTGGGGTCGATCTCAAAGCCGGCAAGCAGGAACAAAAAGGCCAGGCCCAGCTCGGACACAAGCGAGACCTCAGCATCTACATGGATGACGCCGAGCATATGGGGTCCCAGCACCGCGCCGAGCACGAGCAAAAAGACCGTCTCGGGAACGGGTTTTCCGGGAATCGCCGAGGCGATAAAAGGACTCGCAAAGGCCACGAGTGCGATGATGGCGAGCGAAACGAATGCCATGTAATGCCTTTCTCTTGTTTGCGCTTCACTGTAGCACCCTCGCCGTCCTCAACGCGCCGCGAGCTGTCGTATCATAGTGAGGTTTACAAACATGTGGCTCAAGGCGACCGCAGGGCAGACCCCGCAAACCGACCGCTGCCGCATACCGTACCGTACGCCCAACCGATCAGGAAGGCAGGAACCAATGGTCTCTCGTATCTACGTGGAGAAGAAACCCGGGTTCGACGTCGAGGCTCAGCAGCTCAAGGGCGAGCTGACCGAAATTCTCGGCATCAAGGGCATCGAGGCCCTGAGGATCATCAACCGCTACGACGTCGAGGGCATCGACGAGGAGCTTTTCCGCTCCTGCGTGCCGACCGTCTTTAGCGAGCCCCAGGTCGATGTGACCTACGACGAACTCCCCGCAAGCGATGGCGCCGTCTTTGCCGTCGAGTTCCTGCCTGGCCAGTTTGACCAGCGCGCCGACTCCGCCAGCGAGTGCGTGCAGCTCATCAGCCAGGGTGAGCGCCCCGCCGTGCGCTCCGCCAAGGTCTATATGATCTCGGGCGCTCTGGACGAGGCCGCCATCGAGGCCATCAAGCACTACGTGGTGAATCCCGTCGAGGCCCGCATCGCCTCGCTCGACCTGCCCGAGACGCTGTACATGGAGACTCCCGAGCCCCAGCCCGTCGAGGTGCTCGACGGCTTCCGCAAGCTCGACGAGGCCGGCCTTGCCGCCTTTATCGCCGATCGCGGCCTTGCCATGGACGAAGCAGACATCGCCTTCTGCCAGCAGTACTTCCGCGATGAGGACCGCGACCCCACCATCACCGAGATCCGCGTAATCGACACCTATTGGTCCGACCACTGCCGCCACACCACTTTCGGCACCGTCCTGGACGACGTGACGATCGACGACGCCGTGGTGCAGCAAGCCTTCGACCGCTACATGGAGATGCGCCACGAGCTCGGTCGCGACGCCAAGCCCGTCTGCCTCATGGACATGGGCACCATCGGCGCCAAGTACCTTAAGAAGACCGGCGTCATGACCGATGTCGACGAATCCGAGGAGATCAACGCCTGCACCGTCAAGGTGAAGGTCGATGTCGATGGCGAGGACCAGGACTGGCTGTTCCTCTTTAAGAACGAGACCCACAACCACCCGACCGAGATCGAGCCCTTCGGCGGTGCCGCCACCTGCGTGGGCGGCGCTATCCGTGACCCGCTCTCGGGCCGCAGCTATGTGTACCAGGCCATGCGCGTCACCGGCGCCGGCGACCCCACCGTCCCGGTTTCCGAGACGCTCGAGGGCAAGCTGCCGCAGCGCAAGCTCGTGACTACTGCCGCCGCCGGCTACTCCAGCTACGGCAACCAGATCGGCCTTGCCACCGGTCAGGTCAACGAGCTCTATCACCCCGGCTACGTGGCCAAGCGCATGGAGGTCGGCGCCGTCGTGGGCGCTACCCCGGCAAACCACGTTCGTCGCGAGTGCCCCGCCCCCACCGACAAGATCATCCTGCTGGGCGGCCGCACCGGCCGCGATGGCATCGGTGGCGCCACCGGCTCCTCCAAGACCCAGAACACCGAGTCCATCGAGACCTCGGGTGCCGAGGTCCAGAAGGGCAACGCCCCTGTCGAGCGCAAGCTGCAGCGTCTGTTCCGCCGCGGCGACGCCTGCCGTCTGATCAAGCGCTGCAACGACTTTGGCGCCGGCGGCGTCTCGGTCGCCGTGGGCGAGCTTGCCGACGGCCTGTATGTCGACCTGGACACCGTGACCAAGAAGTACGACGGCCTGGACGGCACCGAGCTCGCTATCTCTGAGTCCCAGGAGCGCATGGCCTGCGCCGTCGCCGACGGTGACGTCGAGGAGTTCATGGGCTACGCCGCCGAGGAGAACCTGGAGGCGACCGTTATCGCCGAGGTTACCGCCGAGCCGCGCATGCGCATGGCCTGGAACGGCGTCGCTATCGTCGACCTGTCCCGCGAGTTCCTCAACTCCAACGGCGCACCCAAGCACCAGGTCGCCCACGTGTGCGCCCGTAGCGTGTGGCAGCCCAGCTGGGCCGGCACCACGCTTGCCGAGCGCATGACCTCGCTCGTCACCGACCTCAACGTCGCTTCCAACAAGGGCCTTTCCGAGCGCTTCGACTCCACCATCGGTGCCGCAACCGTGCTCATGCCCTTTGGCGGCAAGACGCAGCTCACCCCCAGCTCGGCCATGGTCGCCAAGTTCCCCGTGGACGGCGAGACCACCACGGCGAGCGCCATGGCATGGGGCTTTAACCCCTATCTGATGGAAGCCGACCAGTTTGCGGGCGCCTACCTGTCCGTGGTCGAGTCCATCGCCAAGCTCGTGGCTGCCGGCTTTGAGCACAAGCGCGCCTACCTCTCCTTCCAGGAGTACTTCGAGCGTCTGCGCACCGAGGCCGAGCGCTGGGGCAAGCCCACGGCAGCCGTCCTGGGCGCCCTCATGGCCCAAGTCGACCTGGGTGCCGGCGCCATCGGCGGCAAGGACTCCATGAGCGGTTCGTTTGAGGACGAGGCCGGCGAGCTCAACGTTCCGCCGACCCTGATCAGCTTCGCCGTCGCCGTGGGCAAGGCCGCCCGCGCCGTCTCGCCCGAGTTCAAGGGCCTCACGCACCGCGTCGTCCGCATCGCCCCCGCCACCTATGGCGAGGACTACCGCCCCGACGCTCAGCAGCTGCTCGCCGCGTTTGACGCCGTCGAGGCGCTCACTGCTACCGGCAACGCCCTGGCCATCTCCACGCCCGGCTACGGCTGCGGCGCCGAGAGCCTCTTTAAGATGTGCGTCGGTAACCAGATCGGTATCGAGCTTGCCGAGGATGTAGACGTGGAGAGCCTCTTCACCCCGCTCTACGGCAGCTTTATCGTCGAGCTCGCCGAGGATGCCGAGCTGCCCGAGGTCGCCGACGGCGTTGTCGTCGAGCCCCTGGGCACCACCGTCGAGGGCTATGTCATCGACACCGGCTCCGAAGTCATCGAGCTCTCCGAGCTCCAGGAGGCCTGGGAGAGCGGCATCGAGGGCGTCTTTGCCTACCGCAGCGCCGACGAGACCCCCGAGGTCGAGACCATCGACTTCCGCGCCAAGGACATCCACGTGTACGGCGGCGCCAAGATCGCCCGCCCGCGCGTGGTTATCCCCGTGTTCCCCGGCAACAACTGCGAGTACGATAGTGCCCGTGCCTTCCGCGCCGCCGGCGCCGAGGCCGACACCTTCGTGATCAACAACCTCACGCCCGAGGCCGTCGCCGAGAGCACCCACGAGCTTGCCCGCCGCATCCGCGCAAGCCAGATCGTCATGATCCCCGGCGGCTTCTCGGGCGGCGACGAGCCCGACGGCTCTGCCAAGTTCATCACGGCGTTCTTCCGCGCTCCCGAGGTCACCGAGGCAGTCCGCGACCTGCTCAAGGCCCGCGATGGCCTGATGCTGGGCATCTGCAACGGCTTCCAGGCCCTGATCAAGCTCGGTCTGGTGCCCTACGGCGACATCGTCGACGCCACGCCCGATGCGCCCACGTTGACGTTCAACACCATCGGTCGCCACCAGAGCCGTCTGGTGCGCACCCGCATCTCGTCCAACTTGTCCCCGTGGCTGTCGCAGTGCAGCCTGGACGACCCCTACACCGTCGCCATCAGCCACGGCGAGGGCCGCTTTGTCGCTAACGATGAAGTGCTCGCCCAGCTGATCGCCAACGGCCAGGTCGCCACGCAGTACGTGGGCGAGGACGGTAAGCCCAGCATGGATCTCTCCGTCAACCCCAACGGCTCCGCACTCGCCATCGAGGGCATCACGAGCCCCGACGGTCGCGTCCTGGGCAAGATGGGCCATGCCGAGCGTCGCGGCGACAACCTGTACCGCAACGTGCCCGAGCATGTCCCCGGCGATAAGTTCATGCCGATCTTTGAAAGCGGCGTGGCCTACTTCGCTTAAACCTTTCCCATCGGGTACAATCCCTTCGGGTAACAACACCCGCCACCGACACATCCGGTGGCGGGTTCTTTTTTGCTTCGCGCATGCAGGAAGGACATCATGGAAAGCCGCAAGCCGTATCTCGCCACCCTGCCCGGACTTATCCTGGGCTGTCTTGTTTGCTGTGCACTCTGGGGATCGGCCTTTCCCTGCATCAAGATCGGCTACGCACTCTTTGGTATTCCCGCGCACGACAGCGCCTCGCAGCTGCTCTTCGCGGGCCTGCGCTTCACCCTTGCCGGCATGCTGGTCATTGTTGGCATGAGCGTGGCCCAGCGCCGACCGCTCGTTCCGCAAGCGCGCGATATCAAGCCCATCTGCATCTTGTCGCTCTTCCAGACTATCGGGCAGTACTTCTTTTTCTACCTGGGCCTTTCGCGCGCCAGCGCCATGTCGAGCTCCATCATCGAGGCCAGCGCCAACTTCCTCGCAATCCTCTTTGCCGCCCTGGCATTTCACACCGAGAAGCTCAATGCGGCCAAAGTGCTCGGCTGCGTACTGGGCTTTGCCGGCGTCGCGCTCGTCAACCTTTCGGGCGCGGACGGCACCTTTGGCTTTACGCTCGACGGCGAGGGTTTTATCCTAGCCTCCACCGTCGCGGGTGCCCTTTCGACCTGCCTGATCGGTATCTTCTCGCGTGAGCACGACGGCGTCTTGCTTGCCGGGTGGCAGTTCTTGGTCGGCGGCCTGGTCCTCACCGCCATCGGCTTTTTGATGGGTGGCGCGCTCTCCCCCACGGCGATTGCCCCCGCCATCGCGCTCATCATCTACATGGCGCTTATCTCCGCGGTCGCCTACTCGCTGTGGTCGCGCCTGCTTGCCGTCAACCCCGTCAGCCGCGTCTCGGTCTTTGGGTTTATGAACCCCGTCTTTGGTGTGCTGCTGAGCGCGCTGCTGCTCGGCGAGGGCGCTGGCACGAGCCCCATTACCGTCATCGTTGCCCTGCTGTTGGTCTGCGGCGGCATCATCATCGTCAACAAACCCAAAAAAGCCTAGCGAGCTCACCTTTTTAAAGAGGGCGTTCGCACACTTTAGCTTAATGGAATACATCGATGAGCTGAGGGCCGCCACGCACGCAAGCGTGCGACCCTTTTCCTAGCGTATCTGGATGCCGGCTTTCTTTTTCTCGGCCTTGACGCGGTAGAGCTCCGCATCGGCAGCGCGAAGTAAGTCTTGCCAGGTATCAACACTATCGCCGACCCGCGCGCAACCGATGGACATCCGCAATGCATACGGCACCTCGGCATGCGCGAGCTCGTCGTTGATTGTCGCGCACAGATGCATGATATCCTGTTCCGCCGCTACCTTTTGGAGCACCACGAACTCATCGCCACCATAACGCGCGATAAAGCCACCAGACGCCGAGCAGACCTCTTTGAGCGCAGCGGATATTACCTGAAGAGCATGGTCGCCCTCCACATGTCCATAGCGATTGTTAATCTGCTTAAAGCCGTCGGCGTCCATCATAAGCAGATATACATCTTCGGCCTGATCCACATTTGAAAAGAGCGACAGCATATAGGTTTCAAAACGGTTGCGGTTGTTGAGTCCAGTCAACGGGTCAGTCGAGATCAGTTGCTCCTGGCAGATGATATAGAGCAGCAACATGCTAATCATTATGCCGACACAAAGGCCAGGCACCGAGTATACGATCTGAAAGGTACCGCCCACCAGAGCGGGAACCGCAAAAAAGGCGAGGGTGCGATAAATGGCCTTCTTTTGCAGGCTTTCGACTTTTCGAGCCTGAATAAAGGCATGTAAGGACGTATATATGACGTAGCAGTAGCTAACGATAGGCTGAATCATATAAAGCGCTCCGCGACGATATACGCCCCGCGCATCGATATAGAACATAGCGTGCGTCCAGTAGCTGGTAAATGCCAGAACGACCACCAATGCGGTTGGCAACGTTAAAAGTACCACCCTATAGGGCGTGGTCAGGAGCCGTGAGCCCTGCATCGTCTCGGAATAGAAAAACCAAATGAGGCACGCGATGGCGAACAGCGAAAACGAAACCGCGTTGGAAATCCAGTTGGCCGTGATGCCTACAGGAGTGCTCACGCCGTCCGAGAGCGTCCAGATCATATCGAAGAAAATGTAGGCAGCAGACGTGTAGCCCAGCATGCTAAACAAAAGCTGCTGGGTGCTCGAGAACAGGGAGCGACGGCTTCGTACGGCAAGTCCGATAAGAATAATCATGCACAGCAGGAATATCTCGATCTTGAGTGCCTTTACCACTAGACGCCCTCCCTTCAATATCCAAGTGGCCAGAATCGCCCAATTCGAATCTGGGCAACAAACACCCCCTACTCCGCAGGGGTAAGGGGAATAATAGCAGAGCGACCGAACGTCACTGCAAGACAGCTCTCGTTCGGGCGCTCAAACGGCGCGAGTTGCACGCCGGAATCATTGATGGGTATCGATTGCTACTCGCCATCGATGTCGGTCGCGACAGCCTCTTCGATGGCCTCGACACCGGCAGGCGGCAGGTCTTCCTTGCTCTGGCAGAACTTCTTATCGACCCAGCCGGTCAGAATCGGGGCCATGATTGCCGTGATGATGACGGCAGTGGCGATCTGCGCATACGCGGTGGGCGCAAGCTCGGCATAGCGCGGAGCGACCTCGGCGAGGGCGACCGGCGTGGTCATGGCCGTGCCGGCAATGGTGGAACATGCCACAGCCGCCTTACCATTGCCGCCACACAGGCGCTCGAAGGCAAAGGTAATGGGACCGACGATAAAGAGCGTGATGAGGCCCAGCAGGATGCCCGAAATGCCACCGGCGATGAAGCTCGAAAGGCTCATGGACGCACCGAGCTGAAAACCAATTACAGCGATCGCGGGATTGGCGCCGGGAACCAGCAGGTTCTTGATAAACGGGAACAAGTTGCCCAGGACCATGCCGATAACAAGCGGCAGGATGGATCCGATGATGGTGCCGACGGGGATGTTGGCGAGACCCGAAACACCAAGGATGATCATCGTGACGGCGGGGCCGGCCGTAAAGAACAGGATACCGACAGCGCCCTGCTCGGACTCATCGCCGAACTCGCCCATGATGCCCGTATAGAGCGCCATGTTGCAAAACGTAATGCCGCCGATGATGGAAACCGAGCTCAGGCCTAAAAAGTTATCGTTAAAGAAGTACGCGACGTCCAGACCCAGCGCGGCTGCCACTACAAGCTTAGGAATCAGCACGACGATGCCGGTCTTGATGGCGCCCGGCGTGGACTTAAAGCTGATGCCGGCGCCCACGAACAGCAAGATCGCGGCAACGATGGTGTTGGAGCCGCCGCGGCAGGCAGCCGTAAAGAAGCCGCCGACCTCAAAGACCTGCGGGCAGAAGGTATTGAGCAAAAGGCCGACGATCATCGGATAGATCATGATGTCGCCCGGGATGCGCGGGACCTTGAATTTCTTTTGCTCGCTGGCGGTCGCTTCCTGTGCCATGAAACCCCCATTTCCGCTGACGCAGAACAAAAGCCCACGTCACGCTTTGCTACAGTAAAGTTTGACCATGGTACCAGAAGAAGCAGACCGCCTCGGTGAGAAATTCGATTCGTTAGGCCGGGACGATAACGCGTCCTGCTCCTATACGAGGCTCAAAACGATATAGAACACGATGCCCGAAACGCAGCACCACAACATCGACTTTGTCTTGATTGCCACCGCCACGACGCCGGTGGCCGCAATCCAGGGAACCAAGGCAGGCCAGAGTCCCGCGTCGAACGCGCCGGGGTTCACCAAGTCGTTGGCGACCAGCGCGGCAAAGGCAGCGGGCGGGATATAGCCCAGGGCCTCGGTAATGCGGGGCGACAGGGTCCGCCCGCGCAAGGCGAACGCCGGCGCGATGCGAAAGAACGCGATAGCAGCCCACGACGACAGCCACAGAACCAAGAACTCGTTAGCGGGCATCGCGGGCACCTCTTCCGTCAAATACAGCATCGCACGCCAGCGCAATGGCAATGCCGACCACGACGCTTGCCGGCACGGCAATATTCGCGAGGCCCAAGAACTTGCATACGGCGACGGACACCGCGCCCGAAACCGCCGCGACAACGTTACCGCGCGACAGCCGCTGCGAAAAGAGCAGGCAGATAAAGAGCGAGGTGCAGACAAAGGCTGCAATGGCGGTGGGAACATCGACAACGGCGCCGACGATGGCGCCCATCGTACACGAAACGCCCCATGTTGCGATGAGGATTACGTTGAGCACAAAGGACTCGCGCGGGCCCCAATCCTCCCCTTCAACCAACTTGGCAAGCGAGATGCCATATGCCTCCTCGGTAAGTGTCGCGGCAACAGCCAGCGTCTGACGCTTCGAGGCACCCCTCAGATGCGGTGCGATCGATGCCGAGTAAAGCGCAAAGCGCGAGGAGATTGCGGCGACGCTCGCGACGATCGATGCTGCAGGCACACCCGCCAGCCACAGGTTGCAGATCATAAACTGGCCGCTGCCCGTCACAAACGTACTGCTTAGAGCAAAGACCATCCAGGGCTCCATTCCCGTCTGCCCCATGATCATTCCGCACGGCGCGCCTATTGCAACATAGGTAAGCATCACTGGCCAGACGGTTCTAACGATTTTGAGCACCATACGCTTCTCATCCTGACAAGGTCTCCGAGCCGCATGTAGCGACACGGCAGAATCATCATCCGGCAGCAACCGAGTTCACCTACAATTGCCACCGGATCGAAAGACACAACTTTTTAGGAAGTCATTATGACAGCTATCGATCGAGACCGGGCGCGCGCGGCCTTCAAAAGCTACACCGATGCCTACGACGCCACCAACCCACGCATCGCGCTCAAAATCGAGCATACGTACCACGTGGCCGAGGCATGCGATGCCGTAGCGCGCGAGCAGGGCTGGTCGTCAGAAGATATTGACCTGGCATGGCTTTGCGGCCTGCTACACGATATGGGCCGCTTTGAGCAGCTGCGACGCTGGGACACCTTTAAGGACGCCGAGAGCATGAGCCATGCGGCGCTGGGCATCGAGGTCCTCTTTGGCGAGAATCCCGCCGATGCACCCGCCGTAACGAGCATCCGCGACTTTATCGATGACCCGGCAGAAGATGAGCTCATCCGAGCGAGCATTGCCTATCACAGCGATTTCCGTCTACCCGCGCAGCTCGACGAGCGCACGCGGAGCTTCTGCGATATCGTGCGCGATGGCGACAAGATCGACATTATGCGCACCATCGCCGACAGCACTGTCGACACTATCCTCAAGGTGGACGAGAAGACGTTTCTCGGCAGCCGTTTCTCGTCGCCGACACTTGCCGCCTTTGACGAGCACCGCTGCGTCGCACGCGATGAGCGCGATGAGCCCGCCGACTTCTTGGTGGGGCTTATCTGCTTTATGTTTGAGCTCGTCTATCCAGCAAGCCGCGCGCTGGCGCGCGAACAGGGCGATATCCACCGCCTGCTCGACGCGCCCTTTGGCATTACGCGGCCCTTTACCGACCCCGCCACGCAGGCGACTTGGAGCCGCCTAAAGGACGAGATGCGCGACTGGCTGGCGCGCGCCTAGCGCTCAAGCTGGGCCAGCAGCTCCTCGACGACCTCGACGGCGTCCCCAACAACCTTGTACTGGGCAGCACCAAAGATGGGGGCATCCGGGTCCTCGTTGATGGCGATGATGCACTCCGCCCCACCGATGCCGGCAAGATGTTGGATGGCGCCCGAAACACCGATACTCACGAGAAGCCTGGGCGAAACCGATACGCCCGTCTGGCCAATCTGGTGGCGATACTCCAGCCAACCCGCCTCCACGACGGGACGCGTGCAACCAAGCTCGGCACCCAGAGCCTCGGCGAGCCTTCGCATCAACGGCAGGTTTTTCTTGGAACCAATGCCGCGACCCACCACGACCAGGCGCTCGGCATTGGCGATCGAGGGCTGCTGTCCCCACTCCTCGGCGGGAATCGAGATCTCGACACGAGCCTTAGCATCATCCGCAAGCGATATCTGGGTGATCGTGCCAGAGCGGCCGTAGTCGAAGTCGGGAGCCTTAAAGATACCGGGGCGCACCGTTGCCATCTGCGGACGGTGGTTGGGGCAAATGATGGTGGCCATCAGGTTGCCGCCAAACGCCGGACGCGTCTGTTGCAGCAGTCCCGTCTCTGTATCCATCGAAAGTACGGTGCAGTCAGCCGTAAGGCCCGTCTGCAAACGCACGGCAACGCCGGGTGCCAGTTCGCGACCAAAAGCGGTCGCACCGTATAGGATGGCCTCGGGTTTGCGTTCGGCTACCAAATCGCAGATCAAGCGGGCGTAGACCTCCGCATCGTTTTGGCGCAGGCGCTCGTCGCGACAGGCCAGGACTTCGTCGGCGCCCGCGCAAACCAGATGCTCCAGGTCCCCGAGCGAGCCCTCGGGGCTCATGCCGACCAGTGCCACCAGACGGCAGCCGCGAGCATCGGCAAGCTCGCGCCCCTTGCCCATAAGCTCATAGGCAACGGGAGTCACCGTATCGTGCTCGTCGGTCTGCACGAAGACCCAAATGTCTCGATATGCATCAAGGTCCACCGCACCAGCGGCCTCGTCACACTCGATCGAGATAGCGTTGACAGGGCAGGCGTCGACGCACCCACCGCATAGGATACAGCCGTCGGTTACGCGGGCGCATCGGTTGGGACGCTCGCCCTCCACCACAATGCCGCCCGAGGCGCAGGCGCGAACGCAGCGACCGCAGCCGATACAGGCTTCGCTATCGATAATCAGTCCGCTCATCTATGCCATCCCCTCGATGATCTTGGCAAGTTTTGCCGCCTGCTCGGACGCCGTTCCGTCAACGGCCTCGCACGTTTGGTCACGGTCGGGCACAAACGAGCGCACGACCTGTGTCGGCGACCCGGCAAGACCGCAACGCGCGGGGTCGGCGTTCACGTCGGCGGCACTGACCACGCGCACGTCCGCCTCCTCCGCCGCGCGGATACCGGCAATACTCGGCATACGCAACTGGCCAATCTCCTTGGCAGTCGTCATCGCGCACGGCATCTCAAGGTACACCGTCTCCTCGCCGGCATCGCATCCGTGAACGAGCGCCAGCGAGCCACAGGTCGTAAAGCCCGCGCTCTGCACGCAGCTCACATCGGTCACGCAGGGAATATCAAAGGCACCGGCAAGCTCGGGACCAATCTGGGCCGTATCGCCATCCACCGCCATCTTGCCGCAGATGAGCAGGTCGAAGTCCTCGTCGAGCGCCTCGATGCCGCACTTGAGGGCATAGGTGGTTGCCAGGGTATCGGCACCTGCAAAGGCGCGATCGGTCAGCAGCAGCGCGTCGTCGGCGCCTCGAGCGATGCAGTCGCGCAGCAGCGACTCGGTCGCGGGGATGCCCATCGACACCACCGTCACGCGCACATCCATGCCAAAGCCGATAAAGTCGTCCTTCAGCGCCAGCGCGCATTCCAAAGCGCTCGCGTCAAAGGGATTAATGACCGCCTGTTTGCCATCGCGCACGATGGTATTGGTCTTGGGGTCCATCTTGACCTCGGTGCTTCCCGGCACGGCCTTGACGCACACCACCATATGGAAATCGCTCATCTTCACGCGCCCCCTTTCTGGACGAGCTCATCCAAGAGCTTCTCCGAAAACAGGTTACCGCGGCCCAGCTGCCCGGCAGGATCGAGCTGGAGCTTAAGCCGTGCCGACTCGACCATGGCCTCGTGACCGTACATCGTCTCCAAGAAGCCCGCCTTGATCTTGCCGACACCGTGTTCGGCGGAGACGGCGCCGCCCATGACCGTGACCTCGGAAGCCCACCGGGCAAAGAGTTCTCCGCCGCGGCGGTATTCCTGCGCATCGCGCGGCAGAATGTTCACATGCAGATGGTTGTTACCGATGTGCCCCCAGGCGGCAGATTCAAGCCCACTTTCGGCCAACGTGCGGCGATAAAGGGCGATGACATCGGCCAAGCGTGCATTGGGCACCGACATGTCCGAGCCCAGTTTGGTGATGGCGGGATCCGTGCGGCGGCGCTCGTCGATGAGCATGTTGACGCTCTCGGGCACCGCATGGCGGAAGAACCGCTGGCATTCGCGATCGACCTCGGTGCGCGCAACCCAGGTCGCGTCGTCGCGGCCACCCGCAAGCTCCAGTACCCACCCCAAGTGATACAGCTCCTCAGTCGCCTGAACTTCGTCGTCGCAGTCGAGCTCCACGTAGACACAGACCTTGGCCTCTTTGTCGAGCGCCGGCAGCGAGGCAAACGCCGTCGACTGCTCGCGCTGGCGACGTAGAATATCCAGGGCGCCAGCGTCGAAGTACTCGATGGCAGCCGCATGGGACAGGACGGGACGCACGGAATCGGTGAAGGACACGGCCTTGTCTTCGCTGTCAAAGAAACAGCTCACGCCCCAAACGACCGCAGGCGCCGCCTGCAGGGCAATCTCGAGCTCGGTGATAACACCGAGCGTGCCACAAGCGCCGATAAAGAGGTCGATGGCGTCCATTTCGTCCGCAACGAAATAGCCTGAGGCATTTTTTGTCTTGGGCATGGTATAGCTGGGAAGATCGAGCTCGAGTGCACGGCCCGCTGCCGTCACGAGCGACAGGTGGCGGCCCTGGGCAAAAGCCTCGCCGCGCTGAAGCTCAAGCAAATCGCCATCAGCCAGCGCGACGTGGAGTCCCGTGATATGTGGGCGCATGGGACCGTAGGCGTAGCTGCGGGCACCGGAGGCGTTACATGCCGCCATGCCGCCCAGACAGGCAGACGCCTCGGTGGGATCGGTGGGAAAGAACTGCTCGGGGGCCTCTTGGAACTCCTCGTAGGCCTCAAGCGATGCCTGGTCCCAACCAGCAGTCGGCAGCACCTTCTTGCTCAGCTGCTTGCGCAGCTCCGAGAGCACAACGCCCGGCTCCACGCGCAGCAGAAATTGGCCTTGTTCATCGCGGCGAAGGCCCAAGTAGCGATTCATACGGGAAGTATTGAGGATATGCCCGCCGTGGGGCACGGCACCGGCGGCAAGGCCGGTTCGGGCGCCCTGAACCGTTACCGGGACACGCTCGGCATGGAGCTTTTCCAAAATGGCACGGACCTCGTTTTCCGTTGCCGGAAACGAGATGCTCGATGCTTCGCCCGATGCGCGAGACTCATCGCGACCATACTCTTCGAACTCGTCGGTGAAGGGTTTGATGCTTGCAGACACGCGAACTCCCCCTTTAGCTAACTACAGTGTTTGCAGGGAGATGTTACCGCATCGTTTCGTCGACGTGTTCGAGACCGTCTCCATAATTGGCGATTTTTACGTTCGTGCAATTCGGCGAGCGGCTTGATTTCCTCGGCAGACGATGCTTTTGACACATATGGCCCCGCCGTCGCCGACCGCGTGATTGTCGCTCGAAAAAAGTTGGAGTATTTTTTGCCGCCTTTTACCTGCGGAGACGCCAATCCGTCAAGCATTTGGTTAGAAATTGGTCAAGTAGCGGCTGATACGGTCGGCGTCGACAGCCAAAACCGATAGAAGTTTTGGCCCCAGAAGCAGGGAGGTTCCCATGGCATATTACTGGCCCCAGTACGGCATCGCCATCGAAGTCGACGACGATCCCCATCTCCTGCCTTTCGACGAAGAGGCATTCCCCGACACGGCGGTCTACCACGTCACAACCGATGTGATCTGCGACCCCGAGTCGTTCTCGGCGCTCGCCCACCACATCGCGCATATCCACGACATCGAGCTCCCCCCTGACTTCGACGAGCTTGTCTACTCGCGCCGCCTGATGCTTCGCATGCTCTTTGGAGCGGACCCGTCCACCTTTGCGCGCATCTATACCGCCAAGGATGCCGCATGAGCGCGAAAAAGCCACTCCACTTTGCAGGTCTGAGTCGTCGCAAGAAGCTCATCGTTGCCTGCCTGGCCATCGTCTGTGCCCTTGTCGCCGTAGGACTATACGCTTGGCAGTCGCAGCCCGTACCCGAGGCGGGCGCTTCGGTTACGACGGCCGAGGGCAAAACGCGTCAGGAAATCCAAGATGAGCTCGACGCCATCGTCCGCGACAACATGATGACGATTTCGGTCGCGCCGGTCGCTCAGCTGCAGGAGGACGGCAAGCTGCGCGTCAACGTGCAAAACGTCCAAGACAATAAATTTCCCCAGCGATTCCGCGTCATCCAAAACGACGAGACCATGTACGAATCCGGCGTGGTCGAGACCGGCAAGACAATCGAGACGTGCCCCGCCGGCGACATCAAAGAAGGCGAGGCGTACATCGAGATCCAGGCACTCGATGCCAAGACCCTCGACAGCCACGGCAATCCGACACGTGTCAAGGTACGGGTTGAGCAAGCCGAGAACTAGCCTTCCGACCGACGCGGCACCGCATGCAATTCACCAGCATTCGTCCAATCATCGCGGGGACGGCCCGCGGCGAATAGAAAGGAACGACCATGGACATCACCAGGAACATGAACGGAGTCAGAGCGCTCGTCGTGGGCACAGGGCTCGCGCTCGCGCTCGCAATGAGCGCCGCCCCGACGCCAGCTATGGCAGCCGGGCGCGTTGGAACCACGAAGGTAATGGTCAGGACCGAGATCGACAACGTTGAGTTCAAAGTTCCGACGGTTATTCCCTTCGTCGCCAAGGCCGACGGCACGCTTCAGGGCCCCTCAGAAGACGCGACCACCATCGACAATCATTCGGCCTACGGCATCCATGTCACCAACATGAAGATCGACGCCATGAACACCTGGACCATTGCCGCCGACGCCAAGGCCGGAACCGCGCAGAACTCCATCGACTTTAAGGTCGGCCCCGACGGCGCGCTCCAGAACGCCAGCGCCGCAATGCAGGGGACGGGCCTCGATCTTTCCAAGAATGCAGCCTTCGACATGGGCTACCAGGGCATTGCCGGCGGCACGGACAAAATCAAGCTCAAGACAAGCGGAAACGTTGCCCGCGTCACGCGCGACATCTTCCGCGTAACCGGCGAAGGCGATCAGGTTGCGACGATCACCTGGACGGTCGAGCCCGGTGCGCACACGGCATAAGGCCGTCGCCCTGGCCGCCGCCGTCAGCATCCTAGCGTTTGGGCCAGCCATGGCCTTTGCCCAGCAAGAACAGGCGCAGGCCGCCACGCAAGTGACGGTCGACCTCTCGGAGCTCGACCGCGACGACCGCGAGGAACCGTTGGCGCAGACAGGCGACAGACGATGGTTCTTGGCAGCAGGCGCCACAGCAGCAGGCGCAGGAACCGCCGGCCTCGGTCTGCACATCAAACGCAGCCAGAAACAAAACATGGACAGGCCGCACTAAATTAGCTAAGGAGACCCCATGGCATCGAAGAACCTTTTGCCCGTCGTCGCACTCTGCGGCGCGCTCGCAACCGGAACGCCTGTCGCCGCTTGGGCGACTCCCGTCATGGCAGACTCCTTACCAGCAGTCCTAAGTTCCGCACCAAATCCGTCGAGCGCCATTGCGTGCAAGCGTTTTTCGATCGCACAGGCCGCGATCTCAACCTCGGGATGCCTTCGTCGTAATACGGACGGCTCGATAGTCGTGGATATCAATCGTTCGAACAAGGCAAACGGCTCCCAGGCGGGGTGCGCCGTCTGCACGTGGCGCTCGGTTATGCTCGATGCAGATGGCGATCCATGCAATTTAGAGCTGCGCATCGACATCGCTTCGGTCGATGACTCGGCGAACGGAGCGAAGGTCGCCTTCGACGGTACGTTTTTTGAGAAAGGAGGCGGTATATGTCTGGGCTGCGCCGCCGCGAATGCAGACGAAACGCAGCCCACCCTCTCATTCACGGCATCGTTGCGGCTGACCAAAGCCGGCACCGATGCCATCGCGGCGGGAGAAGCGTCCCTGCTGTTCTACGCCGTCAGCGCCAAAGACACAGACGCTCATTTCGAGAAGCCAGCCGGATCACTCAGCCTTACACGAGGGATAGAGACAGGCCCTATTGAAATCGATGCCCACGCGCAAAGCAGGCAACGCATTCTTGCCGACCCGGCGCTTCTCGAAATGAAGTGGAACGGATCCGGAGCCATCGGAATTCTTCCCTCCGCGCTTGACGCCAAGACGCTCCCCTCAAACGACGAACCCATCAACGCAACCATACAAGAAGAGAGCGCGGACAAAGAAGCAGGTGCGGGCGACACGCCGTCGCCGACAAACAGCATCCCAGCTTCTCTCGAAGCACCGAATGAGCCCGCTAACGATCCAAACGATCCCGAGCTCGCGGACAGTCTGGGGCTTGCTGATCCTCAAGAGATCGATGAAGGTAACTGCTGCGTGCTTGCCGCGCTCGACCACACAGAGGTCATCGACGCTGCGAACATCGAAGTTGCCGCCGCCAATCAGCCCGTCCGCAAGTCGGCCATCATCGCATTTCCTGAATCCATCGAAGTCGTCTTTTTGCCATCGGGCGAGGTCGTGGCCCCAACACTGCTCACCTTGTTGGGCGCCAAGAATACTCGAAACGAAATTAAAAAGGTCACGGTTGTCGACCCTGCAACCACCGCCAAGCTGCGTCTATACGCCGTTGCTCCAGACGGAGGCAAGACCTTGGAATTCGATGGCGACACACTCCTAGCCTGGCGACGTCTGGACATTATGCAAGACGTCTCATATCAGATCGAACTCGAAGGGTTTGATCGTGCCCGCGATGCCAATATCATCGCCGCGGCTATTGAATTCCCGCAGCGGCTTATGACACTGCGCTTTGAATACTATCCCTATGTCCCGACAACCACCTGAGGCTTAAATGCTGCGCGTCGTTGCTAATACCACTTATATAACGTATTAGATGAGTCGCGATGTACCTCGCATTCCACTCTGCTACGATTGCCATGTTGGCATCAATACGGGAGGGCTCATGCCGGGCTTGGGAACAATCATCAACGTTGTGCTTTTAGTTGCGGGCGGTCTTTTGGGATTAGCGGGCGGCCGCTTCATTACACCGCGCATCCAAGACACGCTCATGAAAGCATCGGGGCTGTGCGTCCTGTTTATCGGCCTTGGCGGCACCATGCAAAAGATGCTCCTTATCGATGGAAAGGCGCTGGCGACCACTGGTACCACCATGCTCATTGTCTCGTTCGCCCTCGGCTCGCTCATCGGCGAGGCCGTCAACTTGGAAGCCGCCATCGAGAACCTTGGCGAATGGCTCAAGCGCAAGACTGGCAGTGAGGGCGATAACGAGTTCACCAACGCTTTTGTCTCGACTTCACTCACCGTGTGTATCGGCGCCATGGCAATTGTGGGATCGATCCAGGACGGCCTGCTCGGCGACTGGTCCACGCTCGCCCTCAAGGGAGCGCTGGACTGCATCATCGTCTGCACCATGACGGCGTCGCTCGGACGCGGCTGCATTTTCTCCGCCCTGCCCGTCGCCGTGTTCCAGGGGACGATCACGTTGTTTGCCGGCGCGCTCTCCCCCATCATGACCACAACAGCCCTCAACAGCCTTTCGCTCGTGGGCTCTATGCTCATCTTCTGCGTCGGCGTCAATCTCATCCGTCCCCAGACCTTCCGCACGGCCAATATGCTCCCCTCCGTTGTCATAGCCGTCATCTACGCCCTCCTGTTCTAAATCTATCTACATAGCGGTATCTCGAACACCTGTTTGATGCTGTGCTATGATATGAGGTCACCGAAGCTGCGTTAGGAGAGGAGAAGCGGTGGCCGACCAGGACATCAAGATGCTCATCGAGCGCATTATGGCCGAGGCCCGGACCCATCAGTCCGCCCGTTTCTCACATGAAGTCTACGCAGACGAGCCGATTCTCAAAACCGGTCGTCAGATGCAGAACTTCCTTCCCGACCAGTACCGCAAGATGCGCGAGATATCGCGCTGGCAGGATGACCCCAAAGGCGGTGCGGGACGCTGGCTTTCGGAAGCCGAACTTTTCTACCGCCAAGGCCAGCTGATGGCTGACTTTGAGGACGATTGCCCCTATAACGGTACGTTCAAGTCGTACTTCCCAACCTACAACGCCATGAGCGATCGCCAGCTGCGCGGGTACTTTACCTGGCGCGCACGGGTACGCCGCGGAACCGTCGAGGAAACGTCTACGTCCTTTGCCTTTCTGTATCTCTATGAGCTGATTTGCGGCATTGGCGTAGATAATCCGCTCGATGGTTTTAACAAGATCAAGGCTTTTTGGGATGTCTATCGCGCCTTCGAGCCCGGCATCGACCGGTTTGCGCGCGTGTGGCTGCAGGATTACGCCGTGTTCCACGGGCTCGACCCCAAGTTGCTTCGTGACTCTAAAACCGTCATGTTCGATAACGCCCTTATCGAGCTGCGGCGCGCGGCACGAGACCTTGTACCGGCACCGGCACCGTCCGGCCAGACCCCTAAGCGTCGCAAAACCTCCGAGCCCACGCTCCCCCTTCCGCCCGATGAGGTGCGCGAGGAGCGACTCATGGCCGCCATCAACGCCCTCTCCACGTACAACCTAAGTAACTCGCGGCTCGACCGCAGCCACCACCGCGATCTGCGCCACGTGGCATGCGCCGTGTATGTCCGCATGGCGCGCTACTATGACACGCACCGAAAGACCGGCATCGTGGCGAGTTTATTTGGGGAGGAGACGGCCATGCCCTACACCATGTTTGCCTCGGCCGTATTCTTTGCGCCCGAGCGCCACGAGGACTGCGAATATCGCCTGGATCCTATCCATATCTACCGTTGCCAAAACGGCTTTTGGGAATGCATGCGTATCCACGGTAGTAGGCAAAAGAGCAGCAAGCTCGGTGAAATGATGCGCGCCTGCGACCAACGCCTGCGCCTGGCGCTGGACCCCGCCCATCCCCTTAAGGAAGAAAAGGTCCCCAAATATCTGGCCAAGATTATCGATGACGAGATTGTGGCATGGCTTTCGTGGGACGCCGCACACCAGCCCGTCAAGATCGATATCGATCTGAGTCAGCTGGGGCACATTCGGAGCGCCGCTGCGCAAACGCGCGAAGCGCTTTTGATCGATGAAGAGCGCGAGGACGGCGCACCTGTGGAAGCCGAGGCAGCGGACTCAGGGCAACCGGAAGCCGAGCCCGTAGCCGACGCGACGGTCGAGGCGGTCGCGGCACCCATTCGGCAGGACGAGGCCGACGAGCCGACCATATCCACCGAACAGTTTGGTGTCGTGGCACCGCTTCTCGCGCCAACGCCCGCGTTCGCAGCTGCTGCGCCCGCTGACGCCACGAACGAACTCGCACCCGCCGCAAACGCCTATCTCCGCGCACTGCTCGAGCACAACGCAGTACAGGCGGAATCGGCGGTAGTGCAATCGGGGCAGAGCGAGGACATGCTCGTCGATACCATCAACGAGGCGCTCTTTGACCTGGTAGGTGACACCGTAATTGAATTTGGCGCGGCAGGACCGCAAATTATCCAGGACTACGAAGCAGACGTGAGAGGATACCTAGACCATGAGTGATACCGCACCCGCAGCACCCCGCGTGCCCAAGCGCGTCGCTGCCGTCATTCTCAACTCGCTCAAGGGCGGCGTGGTCCCGCGCATCGGCCTTCCCTATATCACCGTGGGACGCGAGGTCGAGATTCGCGCCCTGCTCACCGATCTGAGTCTCATCTCCGACGGTGGCGCGAGCTTCCGCTTTCTGGTCGGTCGTTACGGCGCCGGCAAGAGCTTTTTGCTCCAGACCATCCGCACGCACGCCATGGGCGAGGGATTCGTCGTCGCTGATGCCGACCTGTCGCCCGAGCGCCGCCTGCAAGGCGGTCAGGGGCAGGGCCTTGCCACCTACCGCGAGCTCATCCGCAACATATCGACCAAGACGCGCCCCGAGGGCGGTGCGCTCAACCTTATTCTGGATCGCTGGGTCGCCTCGTGTGCCGACGTCGACGAGTCAGTCGTCAATACCCAACTGGCCCCGCTCGAGGAGATGGTCCACGGCTTTGACTTCACCCGCATGCTCCGCCGCTATCGCACGGCCGTATCCGAGGGCGACGAAGAGGCCATGAGCCGCGTGACCAAATGGATCCGCGGCGAATACCGCACCAAGAGCGAGGCTCGCGCCGAACTGGGCTCCTCGACCATCATCAGCGATGACGACTGGTACGACTACGTCAAACTCATCGCACGCTTTTTGGTCTGCAGCGGCTACAAGGGCATGCTGGTGCTCATCGACGAACTCGTAAATCTGTACAAGATTCCCAACGCCATCACGCGCCAGTACAACTACGAGAAAATCCTCACCATGTACAACGACACGCTCCAGGGCAAGGCGCAGTACTTGGGCATGATCATGGGCGGCACGCCGACCTCCATCGAGGACCGCCGTCGCGGCGTATTCTCCTACGAGGCTCTGCGCAGCCGGCTCGCTCAGGGTCGCTTTGCACGCGAGGACCTTAAGGACATGCTCGCGCCCATCATCCGCTTGCAGCCGCTCACCTACGAGGAGCTACTGGTGCTGATCGAAAAACTCATGCAAATTCACGCCGGCTACTTTGGCTGGACGCCCACGCTTACCGAGAACGACTTGGTGGACTTCCTCAAGATTGAGTTTGGCCGCGTGGGAGCCGATACGCACCTGACGCCTCGCGAGGTCATTCGCGACTTTATCGAGCTGCTCGATATCCTGTGTCAAAACCCCGATGCTAACGTGGCCGAGTTGCTGCAAAGCGTCGGTGGCGACGCGCTGGCGCCGACAGCCGCAACAGACGACACCGGCACCGCAGGCGACGACCGCAACTTCGCCGAGTTCACCATCTAACCTGCCAAAAAGGTCAGGTTTATTTTGGCAGGTTTTATCTGAGCAAACGTTGAAGCAGCAATGCAGCAAGCCACTGCCCACCGCGTTGAGAGATTCGCTTTTGAAGGGAGGCCCCGTGAACGCCTTTGACCGCTACGCCCCGTTTATCCAAGACTTCATTTACTCCCACGACTGGGAGAGCCTGCGCTCCATCCAGGTTGCAGCAGCTGATGCCATCTTTAACACGCAAGATAATGTGCTCCTGACGGCATCCACGGCTTCCGGCAAAACCGAAGCGGCCTTCTTTCCCATCCTGACCGAGTTTTGGGGGAACCCGCCCGCAAGCGTTGGTGCCCTCTACATTGGCCCCCTCAAAGCGCTCATCAATGATCAGTTCGTCCGTCTCAATGACCTATGCGAAGAAGCCGACATCCCCGTCTGGCACTGGCACGGCGATGTCTCGCAGTCGCACAAGGCTAAGCTCATCAAAAAGCCGAGCGGCATCTTGCAGATTACGCCCGAGTCACTCGAGGCGCTCTTAATCCATAAGCACATGGCGATCCCGCGCATGTTTTGCGACCTACGCTACGTGGTCATCGATGAGGTCCACTCGCTCATGCGCGGCGACCGTGGCGGGCAGACACTCTGCCTTATCGAGCGTCTTTCGCGCATGGCGGGCGTACGGCCCCGGCGCATCGGTCTTTCGGCCACCATCGGGGACCCGGAACGCACGGGTGCCTTTCTCTCACAGGGAACGGGGCGCAACTGTGTTATCCCCCGCTTTGAAGAACCGCGCCGCGTATGGCGCATCTCCATGGAGCACTTCTACAACTCGGGCCCCCAGGCACAGCAGCGGGGATTCATGGGCACAGGTCCTCAAGAGGCCGAAGTGCTCGCGTGCGAGCGCATCGAGGCAGCGGCATCCGCGGCGCTGCCGGCCGGTGCCCAAGACATGCGTCACAGCGGACAACTCACGCAAGAGGAGCGCCGCCAACGTCGCGAGCAGGCACGGGGCAAGGCTGCCCCCAAGGACCGTCGCACTTCCTCAGCCCCCGAGGGCGAAGTCGACATCCCGCAGGCAACCGAACAGGCGCTGCTCAACCCCACCGACACCGCACCCGACAACGCCGACCCCGGCATGGGCTACATCTTTGAGCATACCCGCGGCCGCAAGTGCCTGGTCTTTGCCAACTCGCGCGAGGAGGCAGAGGCCGTGTGCTCCATGTTGCGCAGCTACTGCGAGAGCCGGCACGAGCCAGACCGCTTTCTAATCCATCACGGCAACCTTTCGGCATCGCTGCGCGAGACGGCCGAGGAGCTCATGCGCGACGAAGAGCAGGCGCAGACGACCGTCACCACCTCCACGCTGGAGCTCGGCATTGATATCGGTCGCCTGGAGCGCGCGTTCCAGATTGACGCGCCGTTTACCGTCAGCTCCTTTTTGCAGCGCATGGGGCGCACAGGCCGTCGCGACCTTCCGCCCGAGATGTGGTTTGTCATGCGCGAGGAAGAACCCGAGCCGCGCACGATGATGCCCGAAACGATACCCTGGAAGCTCCTGCAGGGCATCGCACTCGTACAACTCTATCGCGAGGAAAAGTGGGTCGAGCCGCCCGAGCTCGATCGACTCCCCTACAGCCTGCTCTACCACCAGACCATGTCGACGCTCGCCAGCACCGGCGAGCTCACGCCGGCCGAGCTTGCTCAGCGCGTGCTCACGCTCAGCTATTTCCACCGCGTCTCGGCCGATGACTATCGCGTACTGCTGCGCCACCTCATCAAGATCGACCATATCCAGGTCACCGAGGGCGGCGGACTCATCGTGGGTCTCGCGGGCGAGCGCATCATTAACAACTTTAAGTTCTACGCCGTATTCCAGGAAAACGAGGAGTTCACCGTTCGTAGCGAGTCGGCCGAATTGGGCACGATCGTCAACCCGCCGCCGCCCGGTGAGCGCATCGCCATCGCCGGACACTGCTGGATTGTCGAGGAAGTGGACTGGAAGCGCCACACCGTCTTTGCCACGCAGGTCAAGGGTCGTGTGCCGGCCTACTTTGGCGACTGCCCCGGTGACATCAATACACACGTACTCGAGCGCATGCGCAAGACGCTCAACGAGCACGCGACATATCCGTACCTCATGGGTAACGCGCGGGCCCGCTTGGCGCAGGCTCGCCATACGGCCGAGATTTCGGGTGCGGGAACCAAGCCACTCATCAACCTGGGTGGCGACACCTGGGTGCTCTTCCCCTGGCTGGGCAGCTACGCCTTTTTGGCACTCGAGCGCATGCTCAAGATTAAGTGCGCCGCGGAGCTGGGCCTTCGCGGACTCGACCCATCACGCCCGTACTTTATGCAGTTTAAGATGAAGGCCGACGAGGAGACGTTCTTTGAGGTGCTCGCCGCCGAGGCCGAAAAGGACTTCGATCCCATCGAGCTCGTCTATCCCGGCGAGGTGCCTTATTTTGATCGCTACGACGAGTACGTTCCCGAGGAGCTCGTGCGCAAGGGCTTTGCCGAAGGCGTGCTCGACATAGAGGGCATGAAGCAGCGCGTCCTCAGTTGGCGCGACCACGCATAAAACTAGTCTTTTCGGCACGGGACTTGTTAACCAGTCTATTCCGCCAGCATCGATAAAACGCTGATATTCCTCGGCATTAAGGCCCACCGATTCAAAGCTAACGCGTACACCCGTAGCCATCAAGAAGGCTCGAAACTTCTGGCAGCTCGTCAATCGATACATCAATTCTTGAAGGCATGTATTCCACCAATTTTTAAAGAAACAACGGCGGTAATTGCTATCGCGATTGCGCCAATAACACCGAGCGCTATCTGAATGGGATATAACCCCAGCACATATCCAAATATGGAGAAAAACATTGCAGAAAAGAGAGCCCTTACCAGAGATGCGACGGAGAGGATCGTCGCGCGGAGATCGTCCGCTATCCCGTCTTGGATTAAGTTTTCCGAAGTGATGTACACCACTTCTGGGAGGAAACAAAGCACCATGCTGAGGCCAAACAAGCACAGAGGATTTGAAGCGAGCCACGGAAGAATCAAGAAAAGGCCAGCCTCGATTAGCATCGAGCCGAGCATGGTATTTCTTTTCCCGAAACGCGATGAGAAGAAATCTGCTGCAATGTAGGCCGTCGCATTTATTGCATAGGATGCACCGAAAAAGATTCCTATTATGGAGACGGGAGCATGAAACGCGTCGAATACCAACTGATTCAAGTTGTAATAACTCCCGTAGAATCCGTCGAGCATGCTTGTGCCGATTAGGAGAAGCAATATAGCAAAAGCGGATTCTCCAACGCACCAGGTTTCGCGTCTGAAGATCTTGACTACGTCAAACCTTTCCTCCCCAGAGCTTTCAGAACGGGTCGTTTCCGTCCTCTCAATGGGATACAGAAGGGAAAGCTGCAGAAGATAGAAAACGGAGACGCATACGTAGAGGGCACTCCAAGATACTTGGGCAATGAAAGATCCGAGTACGATTGCCGCTCCCGTCGCGATTGATTGCGCGGCAAGCAGCCGAGCATTGATGGTGAGAAAGCGCTCTTCTTGACCGGAGTTTCGGACAATTTCATATAAAAGTGCTTGTTCTGATCCCGATTGAAGGGAGTAGGCGAGTGCCTCAACAAGGGAAAGCACGACGAGAAAAGGGCCTGAAAGCAACAGCATGCCAGCTGTATGGAAGAAAAGCAGCAGCACGCCCACTTGAATCGAGAACTTCTTTCCAAAGAAATCGCCTATCAGCCCTGTTGGCAGCTCGAGGACGACCGTTGCAATGTTAAACAGGGCTTGATAAAGCGCGATTTCCGTGACAGACATTCCTTTCTCCGCAAGGAAAAGTAGAAACACTCCCCGATTTAAAACAAATCCCGAGAGAACGAAAAAGGCGGAATAGACGTGCAGTTGCGTAGTGGCTTGCTTGTTCATTTGATACTTCCGATGACAATTTTGGCCTAGCGGGCGGCGGAATCAACCGAAGATGAGGCGCGTTGGCGCCGGGCGTCCAGATGCGTCATGCTGAAAATAGATGAAGCGTATGATTGACAAAACCATAGAGCCCGTCACAAATTGACTACTCCCAATGCTGGTCGTGGAGGGCGGCACCGAGAAAGTCGGCATCGAAAGGCACAGCTTCGGCAAAAGCGTAGTCGCCGTCGCTGGCGATGAGCAGGTAGTTCTCCTCGCCGCCGAACTCCGCATCGCCACATGGGACCACCCAAGCATGGTCGAACACCTCGAGTGCCGTGGCGGCGCAATCGCGCAGGAACGTCACATCGCTCCCCTCGTTTGCGCTCACGATATTGGCCACGTAGATACCCCCGGGGTTCAGGCTGCCCCGCACCAGGCGCAGCGCCTCAACGGTCGCCAGCCCGCGCACGGGCTCTGCACCGCCAAAGCAATCGCTCACGACCACGTCGTAGCGACGATGGCCCACGCTCGTCACGCCCAAATACGAGCGAGCCTCAGCGGTTATCACCCGCAGGCGATCGCCCGCCGCGCGCTCCAGCTCGTCTAGGTAGAACCAGCGGCGCGCCAGGCGCGTAATCTCGGCATCGTACTCAATGACGTCCATGCGCAAGCTCTCGTGCGACATCAGCGCAAACTTGGGATAGGCAAACCCACCGCCGCCCAGCATAAGCATACGGTCGATGCCGTGACCATAAGCGTCGCGCATCGCATCCTCGGCCTCAAACACGTCGTCAAACGCGCGATAGTACGCAAAGACGGGCTCCGCCCAGCGCTCGCCAACGTAACTCGCGCTTTGGTAGACGCCGCTTTGCACCAATACGCGGACTTCGTCGCCGCCCTCGTCGTGCACGCGTTTCACACGCGCCAACCCATTGCGGGTTCGCGCAACCTGCAGACAGGCAGCACGAACAGCGACAGCGGCCGCACCAAGCGCCGCGGCTCCCAGAGCAACGCCGGCAACGACGCCGGCAGAAACACTCGGCTTGTTCATCTAGAGCTCCTTTTGCAGATAAAGGCCATGGTCATAAAATCCAAGATGGCGATAGTACTCGCGTGTGCCAATCGCGCTAATCACGTTGATACGTGCATAACCCGCATCCCGGGCAATCTCACACGCACGCTCCACGAGCAGACGCCCCAGACCGTGATGCTGAGCCGCCTGACCTTGATCCCCCACGCGTGCCGCCATGCCATACACGTGCACCTCACGAATCATCGCCTCGTCCGGCGTCGTCGGCAACTCGTCCGCATGCGCGGCAACAAACGAATGGTCGGGCAGCGACAACCGCAAAAAGCCCGCGATCTTGCCCCGCGGCGTCACCCACTGCAAAAAGCGCTCGTAAGTCACCGGCGTCTCGTACGCCACTTCCTCATCAAGAGATAGCTCATCCAAGTCGGCACCCGCCGTGCTGATCTCGCGGTAACGGATCTCGCGCACCGTCGCACCGTCACCCCGAGCAGCCAGACGGTTCTCAACGAGCTGACGCAGGTTAGGCTTCTTGTTGCCCACCATAATGTCGTCGGAGCTAAAGTCGCGGATCATGCGACTGATACGGCAGAACGCCGGCGTCACCACGATGTCGTTGGCCAACACATCGAGCAGCTCGTCCTCGGTATAGGGGCACCACTCGCCACGCTCATAGCGGCCCACCAGACGCGAGCCCTCGATGAGCGCGCACGGGTAGACCTTGACCTCGTCGGGCATAAAGGCGCCCTCGGTCATAAAGCGCTCGTAGTCGCGTTTGTCCCCCTCGGGCGTAGCGCCCAGCAAGTTGAGCATAAAATGCGCGTGGATCTTAAAGCCAAACAGGCGCGCAAGCGAGAACGCCCGCTCGATCTTCGCCACCGAAATGCGACGCTCGTTGATATCGAGCAGGTGCTGGTCAAGGCTTTGGATGCCCATCTGAATCTTGGTGCAGCCCAGGCGACGAATGAGCGTGAGCGCCTGTGGCGTCACGGCATCGGGCCGGGTCTCGATAACGAGCCCCACTACGCGATGCTTCGCCGTCTCGTTGATGCGCTGCTGACGCTCGAGCTCCTCCATCGTGGCCGTCTGCCACTCGGCGACCTCGTCCCACGGCGTGCCGGGGCCGTACAGACGACGCACCGCACGGTTATAGCCGCCCACGGCAGCATCTACGCGCTCCTGTTCGCCGGCAACACCGCTCGCAAGCTCGGCCTCGTCGGTCGCAATACCGGCAGCCCGATAGCGCTCGCGACGCTCCGCCACCACCGGCGGCAGCGCATCGGCGGGCGCGTCATCGAGCAGGCGCCCTGCCTCGGCACGGCTGATGCCCGGACGCGCCAACATGGGGTTGGCAGCCACGCCGGCGACGGCATCGTCATTGAGCGCACGGAAAAGCTCCGACATAAACCATGCCTGATACCCTTGCGGATAGTCGCTCCAGGTACCGCCAAGAACGATAAGCTCGATCTTGTCGGTTGCATGCCCCATTTGCGAAAGCGCGGTCAAACGAGCACTCACCTGCAGATACGGGTCGAAGCAGTTTTGCTCTGCACGGGCACACGCCGGCTCAGCGTGCAGATAACTCTTGGGCATGCGCAGGTCGTTGGGACAAAACAGGCAATCGCCCGAGCACGGCCAGGGCTTGGTGATGACGGTAATGGTCGCCACGCCCGAAGCCGTGCGGCGCGGCTTCATGCGCAACACCTGCAGCAGTTGACGTTCCAGCTCGGAATTGACATTCCACGCAGCCCACCGAGCCGGCTCCTCACGTTTAACCCGCTGGTAGAACGGCAGCAGACGGCGCTTGGCCAAATCGCGCTTGTCGGCACCCTCGCGGCGCGCCTCGGCATGTATCAGTTTGACGAGTGCCTTGTCGTCCACGGTCTCGCCGCGACGCAGAGCCTCGAGTATGTTCAAGATAATCTGTTCCATGACCCCATTGTAAAGGCAAAGGCGCCGGAGCCAATCTCAGCTTCGGCGCCTTCATCAAACAGCGCGTCTATGGTTTATAAGTCTTCGATAACCACCCGTCACTCTGAATCAAACGACATGTCACCCGAATCGACTTCAAAACGATACGTGGCAGACTTGTCACCGTTATCGAACTCAAGATTCAAAATGGTCTCGCCGTCGTAGCCAAGCGGAAGGAAATCGCTCTCGAAGTCGCCGCTGCCCAAGGTGAGGCTCGCCTTAAAGCCCGTCGAGTTCGGAACCGTCATCTCCACATCGCCCGAGCCCACACTCACGTCCATCGACTTCGTGGGGGCCTGGTAAAACTCGAACGTCACATCGCCCGAACCGACCTCAGCGCTGAGCGCATCAGTCACGCTGCCCGTAAACTCTACATCTCCCGCACCCAGGAAAAGGTCGAAACCATCACAGATGACACCGGCAATCTGCAGATCACCCGAGCCCACGTGCGCGTTGACTCCCTTCAGATGTTCGGCAACACGGCGCGGCAGCTCGACCGTAACTGAGCGATCGATTGCCTTACCGTCGTCACTTCCAAACTGGGAAACCTTGAGCGTCGAGTCCTCGACGGATGCGATGTTTTGCGTCGCGGCCTTGGAGGCATCCATACCCTCGGCAACGCGCCCCCGCTCGATAACGCGAGCCTTGTTGCCATCAACAACCTTGACGTCCACCGAAGCCGCATTGATATCGAAATCGAGGTAGCGGAACTCATCGGCATCAAAAGTCGTGCTCGAAAGCTGCTGAGGCCGAGCGGAATAGTTACCGCTATCCAAGAGATCATCGTCGTCAAACATATCGTCAAAATCAGACAAATTGCCAGATAGAATACCGGTCGTACGCACCATATCGGAGTGAGCCAATAGCCGCGAAACGCCAAAGACAAGCCCAACAATGAGCACAAACGCTCCGATGCCGACGCCCAGGCGTAGCTTGGATTCATGCGAAAGCTTCATCATTCGTCACCCTCTTTGGCACATGGCTCAGCGGTGGCCGCGGTAGCCACGTCAGCATCAGGTTCCGCAGAAGCATCCTTCCCCTGGGCCTTGACCGCCACCGACGCCGAACCAACCTGAATATCACCGCGTGCCCAATCGCCATCGAGTGCACGCGCCACCCAGTGATAGATAGGAATCGTAAAGAAGATCAGTGCGGGAAAGGGGCTGGCACCAACCAGGAACATCAGTAAAAAGAACAGTAGCCAACACACGGCCCAATACGGGAACGACTGGAACGGGCCCTTCACCGGAGTCGAGCCAACTGCGCGGCCACTCGTCGCCTGCGCCGTAGCAGCGTTGGCGGCCTGTGCACTCCAGCTTGCCGCCTGTGCCGCCTTAGCCGCGGCATCACTCGCCTGTGTTGCCGCCTCGGTTGCGCGTGCCGCCGCCTCATGGGTACGGGCGCGCTCTGCCGCCTCGGCCTCGCGCTGGCGGGCGCGGTCCTCGTTCTCAAACTCGATATCGTCCTCGATCTCGTCGCTCGGATTGAGCAGCTCGTCCAGACTCACGCCATAAAGCTTGGCGAGCGAGATCAGGTTCTCGGTATCGGGCGAGCTCTCCGCGCGCTCCCATTTGCTGACCGCCTGGCGCGACAGCCCCAGCTTTCGCGCCAGCCCTTCTTGGCTAAAGCCTTTGCTGCGGCGAAGGTCGGCGAGCCGCTGCGCAGTTTCTACATTCATGGTTCCTCCTATGCTTTTGCCAGCCGTGCCGCCGGACCGCTTTTGTTCTTAAGGCGCCTTGCACAGTTAAAATCTATCCGCCACCGCCAAAAACATGCCACCTATTCTAGTGAGATTTTTGACAACCGGCGGTTGCGGGCGCGCATGAGCTGCGAAAATGTGTCCAAACCAAGCAATGACCCGCAGCCCGGTTGTCCCCGTTGCGGCGTTAACGGTAGTATGGTCGTACCGTTTATTCCGCACCGCCAACGGAGGGAGTCCCGCGCCGTGAACCGCGATTTCGCCTCATCGCTCATCCAGCTCAACAACACGTTCTATCGCGAGCACTCCGCCTCCTTCTCCGATACGCGCCAGGCCCCGTGGCCGGGCTGGGTCCGCACCATGGACATCGCACTCGAACAGCTCGACGTCGCCACCATCGAGCATCCCGTCCGCGTCTTCGATCTTGCCTGCGGCAATATGCGATTCGAGAACTTTGCCGCCGGCGGCGCACTTGCCGCCAAGGGCGTCGATGGCGCAAACCCCTCGGCAGACGCCAGCTGCCCGTTTGAGTTCTATGGCGTCGACTCGTGCCAAGACCTGGCCATCGATGCGCGTGGTCACGCCCTGCGCATTCCCAACCTGCACTTCCAGGAACTCGACGTGCTCGATGCCCTCATGAAGCTCAACCCCGCCGAGACGCCCGACGTACTTTTCGACGCACCGCTCGCCGACATCTCGGTCTGCTTTGGCTTTATGCACCACGTGCCGTCGTGTGAATACCGCGTGCGCGTGCTCGACGCCCTGGTGCGCCAGACGCGCCCGGGCGGCATCATCGCCATTAGCTTTTGGGAGTTTATGAACGACGAGCGCATGGCGCGCAAGGCCGTTCGTGCCGAGGCCCGTGCCGAGCTCACCCCGCCGTTTGAAGGTTACGATTCCGCGCAGTTTGAAGCCGGCGACCACCTCATTGGCTGGCAAAACGACCGCCACGCCTACCGCTATTGCCATCACTTTGACGATCAGCAGATCACCGACCTGGTGCGCGGCGTCCGTACGTTCTACAAGAGCGGCGAGGTCCCCGTGCGCGAGCTTGAGCGCTTCCATGCCGACGGTCGCAGCGGCGAGCTCAACCGTTATGTGATTCTCAAGCGCCTGTAGGCACCGACGACTCGCCGTCGAGCTGCACCGCATCTTTCGGGCAAACTATGCCCGCCCTTTTTTCAACCCATTGACGGAACGCGCAGCCATGCGTTCCATACTTATGACCAAGGAGCCTCATGGGAGCCGTCCACGTTCGCACGCCTAAGAACTTTGTGCTCGAGGAGCGCCTGGAGCGCTACGCCGATGCGATTGAGACGAACCCCGAGGCCTATGCCGGAGATTGGCGCAAGGCCTGTGCGCCAGTTGGCAGCAAGCCCTTTGAACACCTTCACCTGGACCTTGGCTGCGGCAAGGGAACGTACCTTGTAGAGCGCGCAGCCCACGAGCCAAACACCCTCTTTATCGGTATGGACCAGGAGCCCATCTGCATTGCCTATGCCGCGCAGAAAATCTGCGAGCAGGAGTTGCCCAACGCACTTGTCCTGGCCCGAGGCGCCGCATCGCTGCCGCAGCTATTCGCCGCAGGCGAGCTGGATGCCATCACCATCAACTTTCCCACGCCGCAGCCCAAGGCCAAGTACGCCAAAAAACGACTCGTCCATGTCGACCATTTGATGCTCTACCGTCCGCTCCTTGCAGCCGGCGCCACCGTCACGCTGCGAACCGACAGCAAGCCATTGCGCGACTACGCCCTGGGGCAGTTTGCCGCGGCAGGCTACGACACGCTTTGGGTAAGTGACGACGTACGCCGCGACCATCCCGAGCATCCCGAGACCGAATATGAGCGCCGCACGCGCGAGATGGGCGCCGCCGTCTATGGCATTTGCGCCACACCCGGCGCAAAGCCAACCGACGAACAGCTCACAGCGGGCCGCGTGCAGGAGCAGAGCCTTGCCTGCTACCTGCCCGATAACCTCGATGAGCTCACCTATGTACCTCTGGGCATGGAAGAGGCCGTCGAGAACTTTAGAAACCGTGCCCGCAAAGGCAAGAAGCGCCTGCCTCAGGAACGCTAGCACCGCGCGCCCATTTCCTGCATTTTCTCGCGCGCTGGCGCCCCGCGCCGCCGCTACGCCATAATAGTTGGCGGACAATCGCGAGAGAAAGCAACCACATGGCACAGACCACGACAGATACTTCCGCCAGCACCGTTTCCGGTGCCGGCGCCGCCAGCTCGTTCTCGGGCGGCACGGGAACCGAAGCCGAATTCGGCTCACTCGGTGCACTCTCCCCCACCTGGTGGGAGCCCGAGGACGGCAGCGAGCCCGAACCATGGCTCACGCCCGATCAGGCCTTCGAACGCTTCTTTGAATGGACGAGCAGCCGCGGCATTGAGCTGTGGGATCACCAAGAAGAAGCCCTCATGGACCTGGCTGCCGGCGATCACGTCATCTTAGGCACACCGACCGGATCGGGCAAGTCGCTTGTCGCGCTGGGCATGCTCTTTATGGGCATGGCACAGGGCAAGCGCTGCTACTACACGGCTCCTATCAAGGCTCTGGTCAGCGAGAAGTTTTTCGACCTGGTGCAGGTGCTCGGCCGCGATAACGTCGGTATGATCACCGGCGACACGCATATCAACACCAAGGCGCCCGTCATCTGCTGCACGGCAGAGATCCTTGCCAACGACGCACTGCGCGAGGGCGAAGATGCCGACGTGGGCTGCGTGGCCATGGACGAGTTCCACTACTTTGCCGACCCCGACCGCGGTTGGGCCTGGCAGGTGCCGCTGCTCACCCTGCCCCACACGCAATTCATGCTCATGAGCGCTACGCTCGGCGATGTCACTGCCATCGCCGCCTCACTCGAGGAGCACACCGGCGCTGCTTGCGACTTGGTTGTCGACGCCCCGCGTCCTGTTCCGCTGAGCTACGACTATGTGACGACCTCCCTCGAGGGCACGGTCGAGCTCGCCATGCGCCGCGGCGAGGCCCCGCTCTATATCGTGCACTTTAGCCAGGATGCCGCCCTTGCGACGGCGCAGTCGCTCGCCAATTTTGGCATCGCCAGCAAGGAGCAGCGTGAGGCCATCAAGGAGGCGGCAAAGGGAACGAGCTTCTCGACGGCCTTTGGCAAGATTCTCAAGCGCCTGCTTGGATGCGGCGTCGGCGTGCACCATGCTGGCATGTTGCCGCGCTATCGTCTGCTGGTCGAGCGCTTGGCGCAGCAGGGCCTGCTGCCCGTCATCTGCGGCACCGATACGCTCGGCGTCGGCATCAACGTACCCATCCACACCGTGGTGCTCACCGCGCTCACCAAGTTCGATGGCTACAAGATGCGTCGTCTGCGCGCCCGCGAGTTCCATCAGATTGCCGGTCGCGCCGGCCGCTCGGGCTTTGACACCGAGGGTATGGTAATTGCCGAGGCGCCGGAGCACGAGATCGAAAATGCCAAGCTTATGGCCAAAGCGGGCGACGACCCCAAAAAACTCCGTAAGATTAAAAAGAAAAAGGCCCCCGAGGGCTTTGTCACCTGGAACAAGCAGACCTTTGAGCGCCTGATTGAGACGCAGCCCGAAACGCTCAAGCCGCGTCTTCGCATCACACACTCCATGGTGATTAGCGTGGTCGAGCAGGGCGGCGACGCTCGCGCCCGCGTGCACGACCTCATCGAGACAAGCCTGCAGACCCCCGAAGAAAAGGCCAAGCTCGAGGTTCGCGCCGACGAAATCTTCGCCACGCTCATCGATTCCGGCGTCGTCGTTCGCACCGAGGTGCCGCCCGCACCCGACGCCCCGGCTGACGCCGCACCGGACATCGACTATGCGCTGACGGTCGATCTGCCCGAGGACTTCGCGCTCGATCAGCCGCTCTCGCCGTTCTTGCTTGCCGCGTTGGAGCTGCTCGATCCCGAGAGCGAGACCTATACCATGGATCTGATCTCGATGGTCGAGGCAACGCTCGAGGACCCCAAGCAGGTGCTGCGCGCACAGGAGCGCGCTGCGCGCGACCGCGCGATGGCCGAAATGAAGGCTGACGGCGTCGAGTATGAGGAGCGCTTGGAGCGCATTCAAGACGTCACGTACGAAAAGCCGCTCGAGGATTTGCTCGACGCCGCCTTTGACAAGTACTGCCAGGAAGTGCCCTGGGCAAACGACTACCAGCTCTCTCCCAAGAGCGTCCTGCGCGATATGCTGGAAGGCGCGAGCGATTTTAAGGGCTACATTCAAAAGCTCGGCATCGCCCGCTCCGAGGGCATTCTGCTGCGCTACCTAGCCGAGGCCTACCGTTCACTCGACCGCACCGTGCCCATCGAGAAGCGCGACGAGCGCCTACGCGACATTATCTCGTGGCTGGGCTTTGTGGTGCGCTCGGTGGACTCGAGCCTGGTGGACGAGTGGGAGAACGCCGGCAACCCGGCAGCCCTCGACGCCGCGCCGCCGCAGGGCATCGACGAGGTCGTTGCGGACCGTCGCGGCTGCACGCTGTTGGTGCGCAACGCACTCTTCCGCCGCGTGACCCTTGCCGCTCGCGAGCACGTTCGCGACCTGGGCGAGCTCGACGACGACTGGGGCATGAGCGAAATCCGCTGGCAAAAGGCGCTCGATGCTTACCACGAGCAGCACGAGGAAATCCTCACCGACGGAGATGCCCGCAGTGCTGCGATGTTTTCCATCGACGAGAGCGACGAGAAGACCACGCACGTATGGCACGTGCACCAGATCTTTGCTGACGAGGATGGCGACCACGACTTTGGCATCATGGGCGATGTCGATCTGGACGCCACGCAAGACGGCGGCGAGGTCATCTTCAAGAACTACCGCGTCGGCTTTATTGAGGACCTGCTCGAAGACTAGCCGAACATACCGAAACGGAACGGAACGGGGCCGCTGACAATATAGCCAGCGGCCCTGTTTTTGCACTATACGCTATGCCCTACTCGGCATCCTCGACCTCATACGAATCCGCCTCGGCGGGCTCATCGTTTGTCTCTGGCGCAGTCCCGCGTGCCTCGTCAAACGCTGCCTTCATGGTCTTGTTGCCCCACGTGAGCTTGCGAATGGTAAGATCGTCGGCCTTCTTGTTGGCTAGGCGCAGATTGTTCTCGGAGGACAGCAACGCCTCCTTGGTTTTCTGCAGATGGCTAATCGTCTTGTCGATCTCATCGATTGCCGTTTGGAACTTGCGGCTCGCAATCTCGTAGTTGCGGCCGAAATCATTCTTGAACTTCTCCATCTTGGCTTCGAAGTTCGTGACGTCGATGTTCTGCTGTTTGTACTCCGCCAGCTCCTGCTTATAGCGCAGCGAACCCATGGCAGCGTTACGAAGAAGTGTAATCATGGGAATGAAGAACTGCGGGCGGATCACGTACATCTTCTCGTAGCGATAGCTCACGTCCACGATGCCGGCGTTGTAAAGCTCGCTCTCGGGTTCGAGCAACGTGCAGAGCACCGCGTACTCGCAGCCTTTCTGGCGACGATCGTGATCGAGTTTCTTAAAGAAGTCCTCGTTTTTATGTTTGGTCGCGGTCTCGTCGTTCTCGTTTTTCATCTCGAACATAATCGAAATGACCTCGTTGCCGCTCGCGTCGCACTCGCGGAAGATAAAGTCGCCCTTGGTACCCTCGGACGCATCGTTATCTTTCTCGAAGTACGCGTTAGGAAACGCCGTCATGCGCAGACGGTTAAACTCGGTCTCGCAGTGCTGCTCGAGCGACTCGCCCACCATCTTGGTGGACAGGCGGACCTTCATGTCCTTAAGGCGCTCAATCTCTTCATCCTTGTAGCGAATCAGGTCATCGCTCGCGCGCTTGGCCTGCGCAAGCTCGAGCTCGTGTGCCGCCTTGGCTTGCTCCTCGCGAGAATCGCGCACCGCCAGCTCGCTCGTCAGCTTGGCACGTGCCTCATCACGCTCACGCTCCGCCGCGGCGACCGCCTCTGACAGGTTCATTTTTGCCATCAGTTCCTGCTCGCGCAGCTGGGCACGCAGGCCCTCGGCCTCTTGCTCGGACTGAGCCTTTGCGGCGGAAAACTTCTCTTGCACCTTCGCGCGATAGTCAGCAAGCGCGCGCTCGGCCTCGCTGCGAGCGGCATCGAGCTCACGCTGCGACTCTGCCGCGGCAGCGGCAAGCGCCATCTCCTGGGCCTTGTCCGCCGCGGCAAGCCTGGCCTGCAGCTCGGCAATCTGAGCGTCGCGTGCAGCTAAATCGTTTTGAGCAGCGTTGCGCGCCGCCGACTCGGCAAGCTTTGCTTCGTCATCTTTGCGCCCAAGCTGCGCACGCAGGCTATCAATCTCACGCTGGAGTTCGGCATTCTCTTTTTGAGCATTGGCTCGTGCCTCAACCGCCGCGCGCTGGCTTGCACTCTCGCGCTCTGCGGCAGCGCCCTCGAGCTTAGCGCGCAGCTCGGCAAGCTCAGCATCGCGCTTGGCAACCTCTTGCGCCAGTTTCTGATCCGCAGTGTTCTTCTGCTCGACAAGCTGGGCATTGCGCTGAGACTCTGCCTGTTGCAAGGCAGCCGTCGAACGCGAGCGCTCAAGCTCCAGCGCCTGCTCACCCTCACGCTGGACTGCCTTCACACGCTCATCCAGGTCGCGCGAGAACTCGGCATCGCGCACCTGCTTAACGATATCCGCATAGCCGGATGCATCGACCTTAAAAACTTCGCCGCAATGCGGGCACTTGATCTCGTTCATAGCAGCTCCTCGATGGACGCAAATATCAACCGGCTACACTCTACCGCGCCGCGCGGACAAAAAAGGCGCCGCCGCCATAATGGCAACGGCGCCAGAACCACCACAAAGGTGCCTGTCCCCTTTGTGGTGGCTCTGGCGCCCTATAACCCAAAGAAGCTAAGAATCTGATCGCGGCTTACGGGCTTGTACTCGTTGGCGTCGAGGCCGACATCGTAGCGAAAGATAGGACGTTCGCGGTCGCGATTGCGCACGTTGGTGCGGTCTCCTCTGCTGTGGATATGCCCGTGTAGCATGATGGCACCACGCGCCTTACCATTCCAGCTGAGCATGGGGTAATGGCTCATCACCAGACGATGGCCCTTGGCATAGCCGGGAGCAACCTCCAGGTAATCGCGCACGTCTTCCCAAATTTGCGGGGCGTCGGGATCTTCCCAGTCGCCGTCATGGTTACCGCAGATGAGCGTCACATTCTTGCATTCGATACGCTCGCGCAGGTGCACGGCGTCCGCTAGGGGCAAACGATAGGTAAAGTCTCCCAAGATATAGAGACGGTCGTCCGCCGCCACGCACTCATTAATGGCATCGGTGACCCTGCGGTTCATCTCCTCGACCGAATCAAACGGTCGATCCATATCGTGCAAGATATTCGTATCGCCCAGGTGTAGGTCGGCGGTAAACCACATCATCGTCTATGCCCTCATTTCGCAACGCGTCAAACTGGTGCTAAGTATACAGACACAGCGATGCGGCGGTTAGCCAAAGAGCCCGCCGAACAGTCCGCGGCGGCGCTTGTCTTGCTTTTTCGAAGCGTCACCCTGAGTTTTCTTGTCCTGCCGTTTCCTACGGCCCTGCTCCAACTCATCGTCATCGAGTAGCATATCCCATTCAAACGGATCATCCGTCAAATCGAACAGGTCATCGTCGTCAAACATGGCAGCTTCCCTTACCGATTAGCGAGCATCCACCACATAGAGGCCAACGCGCACCTGATGCCACGGGCTGCGCTCGGGAGCAACCTGTTGCACGCGGGCCTCAAATACGTCCTCGTGGCCGTAATACATCATCAAGGACAGCGGGCCGACCTCGTTTCCCGGAATGTAGCCAAGCTTGGTGTTGCCGTAATAGATCGCAACTGCCTCGGGGTCATGGGGATTATCGCGCTCGGCACACAGCGTCAGTTTATCGCCCGCTTTAAGATCGCCTAGGACCAAAGCGCCGTCGGCATATTGAAATCCCGCAATATGAAACGACAGAAGAACACGTGAAGGCTCGTACATAGCAACTCCCCTAACGGCCGGATAAACCGGCGCTTAATCTTACTGAGAAGTCTACGAACTCGTGCGGACACGAATTCACCCGCTCGCACCTTTCACCCATTTGTTGCAACGCTTGCGAGACAGAGCGCTTGCAGATAAGATAGGAGTACGGATGGCACCCGTGGCAGCGGGTCTTGCCAACTCCGATACACGTTTTCATCGTGAGAAGTGGCCGTCTTCGCTTACGCGGGGGCGGCTATTTCATTCGGCCGATAAACAGGCCGAGTTCGATAGCCGCGATTAACAACGCCAGTAACGAAATAACATCGCTTACGTTCATACCAATTCCCTTCTAAAGGGAGTTGGCCCATCCGTACCCCATAGCAGTAGTCTAACGTAAATGGCAGATAATAGGAACACTTGTTCGTATTACCTGCCATTTCCTAATGCACAAACATGCGCACGAACTTGTGCTTCCAGCTTGCGTAAGGAGCATAGCGGAATGGCACGTCCAGCCACGTTGCCTTGTTCACGATACTCTTCTTGTGGCTAAACGTATCGAAACTCTCGCGGCCATGGTACTGCCCCATACCGCTCGCGCCCATGCCGCCAAAGCCCATATGGCTCGTGGCCAAATGCATGATGGTGTCGTTAACACAGCCGCCGCCAAAGGGCACGTAGCGCACAAAGCGCTGCTGAACCGCGCGATCTTGACTAAAGATATACAGGGCCAGCGGCGTCGGACGATCCGTAATAAACGTCTCGGCCTCGTCTAGGCTCTCAAACGTCAGCACCGGTAAGATCGGGCCGAAAATCTCCTCCTGCATCACGGTATCATCGGGGGTCACGCCGTCCAAAATCGTCGGCTCGATCTTGAGCGAAGCCTCGCGCGCGGCACCTCCAAGCACGACCTTATCGGGATCGATCAGCCCGCATACGCGCGCGAAATGCTTGGCGTTGACAATATGACCGTAGTCCTCGTTGTCGAGCGGGTGCTCGCCAAACATGCGACGGACCTCCTCCTTGATGAGATCCAACAGCTCGTCGTGCACGCGCGTATCGACCAGCAGGTAGTCGGGCGCCACGCAGGTCTGCCCCACGTTGAGCCATTTACCAAATGCGATACGCCGTGCCGCGACCTTCAAGTTTGCCGTCGCATCCACGATGCAGGGACTCTTTCCGCCCAGCTCAAGCGTCACGGGCGTAAGGTTTTTACTTGCGCGCTCCATGACGAGCTTGCCGACCGGAACGCTACCGGTAAAGAAGATCTTGTCCCAGCACTCGTCGAGCAGCGCTTCGTTTTCGGCGCGCCCGCCCTCGACAACCGTCACCAGGCGCGGATCAAATGCCTCTTCACAGATTTGCTTGAGCACCGCGCTCGATGCCGGAGCATAGGCGCTCGGCTTGATGACCACGGTATTGCCCGCGGCAAGGGCGCCGGCGAGCGGCTCGAGCGTTAGCAAAAACGGGTAGTTCCACGGAGCCATGATGAGCGTGACGCCATAGGGCACGGCTTGCGTTTTGCACACGCTCACGGCGTTGGCAAGGTCACACAGACGCAGGCGCGGGCGACTCCATCGAGCCACATGCGCAATCTGATGACGAATCTCGGAAAGCGACGTGCCGATCTCGCACATATATGCCTCGTCATGCGACTTTCCCAAATCGGTCTTGAGCGCATGGGCAATATCGGCCTCGTGCGCCCGTACCGCATCGCGCAGGCGCACGAGCGCGCGACGTCGAGCATCGACATCAAACGTAGCGTGCGTCTTAAAGTAGGCGCGCTGATCGCCGACGATGCGCGCAATTTCCTCGGTGTTCATGGACCCTCCTAATTCTCGTCCTCAAACATACCACCTGCAACGACTTCGTACATATGCTCGAGCTCCAAGCGGTCCATTAGAAGCGGAACGGGGTATAGCGGATTGGCCTCGGCATCGGCATGCGCCGCCATCTCGGGAATGTCAGAGCGGCGAATGCCCAAAACATATTTGGGGATTCCCAGGGCCTCGTTCATGCGGTCAACCCAATCGATAAAGGCCTCGGCCGCCAGGTTGTCCTGTGCGTTAGCCGGCGCGATACCAGCCATGCGGGCGAGGTCGGCGAGCTTAGGAGCAGCAGCTTCACCATAGGCGCGAAGCATGTGCGGCAGGATAATGGCGTTGGCCAAACCGTGGGGAATCCCATAACGTCCGCCCAGACTGTGCGCGATGGCATGAACGTATCCAACGTAGGAGCGCGTAAAGGCAACACCCGCTTTATACGCTGCCGAAAGCATATTGCGGCGCGCCCGTATGTTGTCCCCACGCTCATAAGCATCGAGCAAATTGTCGTGGATGAGCAGCACCGCCTGACGCGCCATCTTGCGCGTATAGGGCGTGGTGCTTCGCCCGATAAAGGCCTCAACGGCATGCGTCAGGGCGTCCATGCCCGTCTGCCCCGTAATGGAAGCGGGCAAGCCGCACGTAAACTCGGGGTCGTGGACTGCAAAACGCGGGATGAGCACAAAGTCGTTAATGGGGTATTTGTAGTGCGTCCCGTCATCGGTAATTACCGCCGCAAGCGTGACTTCGCTTCCCGTACCGGCGGTAGTGGGAACGGCGATGAGCAGCGGCAGGCGACGATGAATCCGCAGCAGGCCGCGCATCTTGTTGATGGGCTTGTTTGGCTGCGCAATGCGTGCGCCCACGCCCTTGGCACAGTCCATGGCCGAGCCACCGCCAAAGCCGATAATGGCCTGGCAGGCGCTCTCTCGATACAGGGACGCCGCTTCTTCCACGTTTGAAACCGTGGGGTTTGCACGCGTTTCGGCATAGACCGTAACGCCAATCCCCCTGCATGCGAGCGCCGTCTCGAGCGGTGCCGTGAGCCCCAGACGGGCAATGCCGGGATCCGTCACGATAAGGACCTTCTGGATCGAGCGCTTTTGAAGCACCGCGGGCACATCCTCGGCATGCTCTAAAATGCGCGGCTCGGTATAGGGCAGGATCGGCAATGCAATGCGAAAAACCGTCTGATATGTTCGGCACCAGGCACGACGGGCTAGATGCATAAAGGAAACTCCTTCATTTGTTGATAGGTCAACATTTGCTCGCCCGATTGTACTCAGCAAAGATCGCAGACGGCCTCCCAATCGTTAATCAATCAACATCTTCATATCTCGAAATTGTTTTATTAAAAATCATTCCTAATAGGCTTCACATTTGGTTGCATTTATGGATAATAGAACTCGTCAAGACGCACGTCCGGAGAGGGCCCTTACGGGACCGGACGAGCGCACAATCGCCATCGATCGAAAGGATCGAATCATGAAGTTTGTTTGCCCCGTTTGCGGTTATGTGGAAGAGTTCGACGGCGACCAGCTGCCCGAGAACTTCAAGTGCCCCCAGTGCGGCGTTCCCGGTTCTCGTTTCCTGAAGCAGGAGGAGGGCCAGCTCGAGTGGGCTGCCGAGCACGTCGTGGGCGTCGCCAAGATGGAGGGCGTCTCCGAGGACATCGTTGCCGACCTGCGCGCCAACTTTGAGGGCGAGTGCTCCGAGGTCGGTATGTACCTGGCCATGGCTCGCGTCGCCCATCGCGAGGGCTATCCCGAGATCGGCCTGTACTGGGAGAAGGCTGCCCACGAGGAGGCCGAGCACGCTGCCAAGTTCGCTGAGCTCCTGGGCGAGGTCGTGACCGACTCCACCAAGAAGAACCTCGAGATGCGCGTTGAGGCCGAGAACGGTGCCACCGCCGGCAAGACCGATCTTGCCAAGCGTGCCAAGGCCGCTGGCCTTGATGCCATCCACGACACCGTGCACGAGATGGCTCGCGACGAGGCCCGCCACGGCAAGGCTTTCGCCGGCCTGCTCAAGCGCTACTTTGGCTAAGCCAACTGCTTGAGACATAACCTCTAGCTCGATGAGGCCCGGACCGTATTGGTCCGGGCCTTTTTCGTGCCTCACGAACTTGTTAACGCCCTGAAATAGGACCGTCTTCGGCATCGGCTTCTCGTCAAAAACTAAGTGAGTAGACTTTTTGGAACTTGCCGAGCAGACCATCCATATCACTTTATAAAGCCGCAGGTAAATGCCTTGTTGCAAAACGACCTAGTCGCCAAAGTGACAAAAGTCTACTCACTTAGATTCGCAGCCGTCCACGATCGAGCCATTTTGTGTCTAACGGGCATCTTTCCGTCGATTACTCCCAATTTTGTCCAGTCAATGAATAGTTCAGACCGGAGTAATATCTCAGCCCTTTGCTCATCCGAGCTTTTATCACGATATTCAGCATCGAGCATCCTGCATATGGCCTTAACGATCGCGCGGAATCTATCCTCATCCGATATCTGTCTGTGTGTCAGGAGAAGCACATCGTAGCCCATGGCCTGAAGGGCCGTCATGCGGTCAGCGTCACGCAAGCCATCCCCTGCGCGTCCGTGCGAGGCCTTTCCCTGACATTCAATGGCCACCTGTCGCCTACCGTCCGGTGAAGAAAGAAGTAGGTCGATATATACACGGGACTTTCCCACAATCGCTCGAGCACTTGTGCCTAGCATCACTTCAACATTAAGCTCTATGTCGCAAAAACCTTCGCCTCCCAGGGATCGCGGCAGTGCAAGTAGCAAATACGCCTCGACCTCAAAAGGCGACGCGGCACCCAATGGAACGAGTTGCGATACCGCCATAAATCTATTGCCGTAACGCACCCCGCAAACATCTGAACAAAAACGGTCAAGGTCTCCGCCCAAAACCAAAGCGTCTCGACGCCATAAATTTGAGGCGGTGCCGTCCTCGGACGGGCAGCGCACCCAACCGAACGTTGTCGAAATCGCGCCCGAATCAATTTCACGCGAAAGCTCCGCCTCAAGTGCCGCCGGCAGGGCACACACCGCAAACAAGCCACACATCTCCGCCAATACCAAAAGAAGCTGAAGATCCGTCAGATGCCGCGACATGATGAATGTCGTCAGTAGAGGAGACGTAATCAAAAATCCATGCTCCGTTTCCAGCACGGATTCCCTGGGGAGCTCACCAAGAAACAGCCGCTGCCTAATGCTGGCAGGACAAGTCCGTTTGTTTCTCGTCCGAACCAATGTATGCAACGGAAAGCCGAGCACAACCGCAGCCGTCGGGTTACGGGCGAGGTCATATCGCTGCCGGTCTTCTTCCGGCCGTGGAAGCGGCGGACACAAAGCGCGTACCTGAGGGGGCAAACGCCAGTACCTAAAAGCCGATATGTCACAAAGTAGATCCTTCATAGGCACAGGAAAACACGAATTTCAACCCAGTCAGTCACGCATTGGCGCGAACGCACCAAAAATGGCGCCGAACGGACTGCCAAGTTTTCAACAGCCCTCCCCAACTGGCCAAAAGCTTGCCAAGAGCTGGACGAAGCCCTGTTGAAAACCCCATTTTTTTCTCATGTAGAAGCTTTGCGCGGCAAGTGAGTAGACTTTTTTGAACATCCCGAGCAGGCCGGTCATCCTGCTTTTCAAAACCGCAGGTAGATAGCTTGTTACAAAACTGCCTGGTCGCCAAAGTGCTAAAAGTCTACTCACTTAGGTTGCAGAGTGCCCCCCATTAGCTGCAATTCCAAGGTAGTTAGCACTTTTGGACTCAGATCGTCATACTGGACAAGAATTTGAGTTGAGTTTTCAGGGACAGATGCGCCATCGGCACACCAAAAACAGTCACCGATATCGATAAAAGGGATGCTCGAGCGCGTGAGAGCCCGTGCAAAAGTGCTTCCGCCCGTTCCACGCTCCGCAACCACGACACAGTAAAGGCCCGCGTCTGCATGCTCGATCGAGACCTCTCCTGCCGGAAATACCTTCCGCACAAGCGCCATCAGGCCATCACGCGCCTCGCGAGCACGACCGCGCACGCGGTTCACATGTCGCTCGTAATCACCCGATTCCAGCAAACGAGCCAAGGCGACCTGGTCAACAGAGCTCACCGATGAGGCATAAAAACCAAGGTCGCGCCTAAAGCACTCCATCAGCCCGTCGGGCAGCACCATGTACGCCAAACGTAACGCCGATGAAAGGCTCTTCGAAAACGTGTTGGTGTAAATAACCGACTGAGCGGCATCGATCGACGCGAGCGCAGGAATCGGCTTGCCGGCAAGGCGAAACTCACAATCAAAGTCATCTTCGATGAGATACCGACCTGGTCGCTCAGCGGCCCAGCTCAGAAGCGCATAGCGACGCGCAATGCTCGTCACAAGACCGGTCGGATACTGATGGGACGGCATCAGGTGAAGGACATCGGTCCCGCTTTTCTGCAGAGTGCTCAAGTCCACGCCCTCATCATCCAACGGGATATGTCGAACTTTGCAGCCCATAGCCTGATAGATACGCGTCAGACGCAAATAGCCCGGATCCTCAACCGCATACACCTTGTCCGCGCCAAGCAACTGAACCAACATGGTATCGAGCAGCTGGGCGCCCGCACCGATAACGATGTTGTTGGGGTCGACATTCATACCCCTTGTCCCGTGCAGATGGTGAGCAATTGCGCGTCGCAGCCGAGCAGTGCCCTGCGCCGGTGCGGGCGAAAAGATTTCGCGCTCGTCTTCGGATGCCAGCGTCGCCCGTAGCGCGCTTTGCCAAAGCCGCGCCGCCTCCAAAGCAGAAGGAGAAAGCGCATCGAATCGCTCGACCTGTCCGTTGACATCATGCACGCTGGGGCCCACAGAGACGGCATCTCGGTCGATGCCCTCCGCAGCCGAAGCCAAAACCGGTGCATCCGGAAGCTCGCAAGCGTAGTAGCCACGACGTGGTATTGAGCAAATATAGCCCTCAGCGAGTAACTGGCTATATGCATTCTCGATGGTAATAACACTGATTCCCAGATGACTGGCAAAGGCGCGCTTAGACGGCAAATGCTCCCCCGCCACAATGCGTCCAGCTACGATATCATCTCGAATTTGCTGGTAAACATACTCATAGAGCGATGCTTCGCCGCGTTTTTCCAAATTGTAGTCAAGCATGAGCCTATCACCTGACCTTATTAAGTCATTCAATCTGGTATTAGTCTGACCTTGTAATTATCTCGAAAACTGAGTATTTTGTCATACCCAGCTCCCCGATAGGATGTTCCGTCAAGCAATGCACATGCCAACCAAGGGAGCAACCATGGCAGAACAGAACAGCAAGGCCGACCGCGTCAAACTCAATCGCGAGCTCGCGCAGATGCTCAAGGGCGGCGTCATCATGGACGTTACCACGCCCGAGCAGGCACGCATCGCCGAGGAGGCAGGCGCCTGCGCCGTCATGGCCCTCGAGCGCATCCCGGCCGACATCCGCGCCGCAGGCGGCGTCTCGCGCATGAGCGACCCCAAGATGATCAAGGGCATCCAAGAGGCCGTCTCCATCCCCGTCATGGCCAAGTGCCGCATCGGTCACATCGTCGAGGCGCAGGTCCTGCAGGCCATCGAGATCGACTACATCGATGAGTCCGAGGTTCTCTCCCCTGCCGATGACGTCTATCACATCGACAAGACCCAGTTTGACGTGCCGTTTGTCTGCGGCGCCCGTGATCTGGGCGAGGCGCTGCGCCGTGTTGCCGAAGGCGCCACGATGATTCGCACCAAGGGTGAGCCGGGTACGGGCGACGTCGTTCAGGCCGTGCGTCACATGCGCAAGATCCAAAAGCAGATCCGTGACGTTGTTGCCCTGCGCAACGACGAGCTCTTTGAGGCAGCCAAGCAACTGCAGGTTCCGGTCGAGCTGGTGCGCGAGGTCCATGCCACGGGTAAGCTTCCCGTCGTGAACTTTGCCGCCGGCGGCGTAGCGACCCCCGCCGACGCCGCGCTGATGATGCAGCTGGGCGCCGAAGGCGTGTTTGTCGGCTCGGGCATCTTTAAGAGCGGCGACCCCGCCAAGCGCGCAGCCGCCATCGTCAAGGCCGTGGCAAACTTCACCGATGCCAAGCTCATTGCCGAGCTTTCAGAGGACCTGGGCGAGGCCATGGTGGGCATCAACGCCGACGAGATCGAGATTATCATGGAAGAGCGCGGGCGCTAGTCCAGCAGAAAGGATCGCACATGAGCGATTATGCAGACCAAACGGTCGCCGTGCTGGCGGTCCAAGGCGCATTTGCCGAGCACGAGGCAAGACTATCCGAGCTGGGCGCGCGCTGTATTGAGCTGAGGCAGGCGGCTGATTTGAAGCAGGACTTTGACCGTCTGGTACTTCCCGGCGGCGAGTCTACCGTTCAAGGGAAGCTGCTTGATGAGTTGGGCATGCTCGAGGAGCTTCGCACCCGCATTGTTGAAGGCATGCCCGTCCTGGGCACCTGCGCCGGCCTGATTCTGCTGGCTCACGACTTTGCCGCCCATGACGATAAGGGCACGCCGCGCCTGGCAACCATGGATGTGCTCGTTGAGCGCAATGCCTACGGCAGGCAGCTCGGCAGTTTTCGAACCAAGGGGCAGGTAGCTGGCATCGACGGTGAAGTGCCGCTGACGTTTATCCGCGCGCCCCGCATCGTCGAGGTCCACGGCGACGCAAAGGCCTTAGCGAAAGTCGACGGCCGTATCGTCGCCGCGCGCCAGGGCAACCAGCTCGGCGTAACCTTCCACCCCGAACTCGACGAAGACACCCGCCTCCACGAACTGTTCCTACAAATGTAGGCATCGAAATCAACAAACGAAACGAGAGTGGATAATCTCCCACCTTGAGCATGAATATGGGCTCATACCGGGAGATTATCCACTCTCATGCTACGTAGTCGTGGGGGACGGTCTTTGATTACTATTCAAA
>DBFOPP010000036.1:0-19811 GCA_048428865.1 Collinsella sp. | reverse complement strand
TCGTAGCGGTCATCGAGCAGCGGCAGGCACTCGCCCAACCAATCGGTGAGGCTATCGAGCTTGACGCCGCACTTGGCCGGGATGGTAAAGGCCAAGATGACGCCGGCGAGCGTAGCATGCACGCCGCTCTTGAACATGCAGAACCACAGCAGCAGGCCCAGCACCGAGTACGGGGCAAGGCGGTAATGCTGCGTCTTGTTGAGCCACACGAGCGCGCAGGTCACAAGCGCGGCGGCGCCCAACCAAAACGGATTGGGGCTCTGACCGTAGAAGATGGCGATGGCGGCAATAGAGATGAGGTCGTCGGCGATGGCGAGCGTCGAGAAGAACACGCGCACGCCGTTGGGCACGCGATTGCCCAAAAGCGACAGCACGCCCAGTGCAAAGGCGATATCGGTTGCCATGGGGATGGCCCAACCGTTGCGGGCGCCGGCATGGTTAAAGATCAGGTAGATGCAGGCGGGAACGACGACGCCGCCCACGGCCGCCAGCATGGGAAGCATGGCCTGACGCGGATTCTTGAGCTCGCCGACCGTCATCTCGTACTTAAGCTCAATGCCCACCAACAAAAAGAAAATCGCCATGAGGAAGTCGTTAACGAAAAGCTCAACGGTGAGACCGGCCGTAAGGTTGCCCAGACCCACATACAGCGGGGTCTCCAAAAAGTGATGGATGGCCTCGTAGGCATCGGTATTGGCGCAAATGACGGCGGCGATGGCGGCGAAGACCATGACGGCGGCGGAAATCGTGCCGTTCTCGGCGATGCGCTCCCAGATGTCGTGACGCTCAAAACGCTTGCGCTCACGAACGTTAAACAGCTGCTCAGTTGCTGCCATGGGCGGCTCCTTTCGCGGGAAAGCTCCCGTCTTAAAAAAGCACGGCCCGCCCAAGTGGCGGCGCCGCGCTCTAACGTATTACGCTTGCATCTAGCCTACCCTGCGCGACAAGCGCGCAAGCGCGGCCGAAAAGCGGAACCACAGGTTGAACATTATTTGCTCAACGGCGCGGGCACGCCTGTCCAAGAGACGACGCGGCGCCGTGCACAAAAAACGACCGGAGCGCGGGGCATCCGCGATCCGGTCGTGGCGTTTGGTCAACTAAACCTAGCAGGCGGCCATGATGGGGGCAGCGACCTGCTTCTTACGGGAGAGGACGCCCGGCATCCAAACGCCGTCGTGCTCGTCGGCAATGCCCAGGCCCTTCTGAGCAGCCTCGGTCTCGCCCTCGAGCAGAACCTGCGAGCCCTCCTCCATGATGTCGGTGATGCACAGGACAATGCCGTCGGCACCCTTCTCGGCGGCGTAGGCGCGCATGGCCTCGCGAATCTCGTCGATCATGCCGAGTGCGCGGGTCTTGTCGACAGTCTCGTACTGGCCGATGAGCAGCTTCTTGCCGGCGGGCTCGAACATCTTGATGTCGTTGCCGACCATCTCGGCAGCGGTGAAGGAGCCGGACGGACGGGTGAGGAAGACCTCCATGCCAAACTTGACCGGGTCGACGCCCACCTGCTCGCCGAGCTTGGCGGCGACGACGCGGTCGACAGCGGTGGTGGTGGGGCTCTTGAGCATGAGCGTGTCGGTCATCATGGCCGAGAGCAGCAGCTTGGCCTGGACGTCGGAAAGCTCAACGCCGAGCACGTCAGCGAGCTTGGTGACGATGGTGCAGCTGGAGCCCCAGGGCAGGCAGATGTAGTGCAGCGGGCCGGCGGTCTCGAAGTCGCCGATGCGGTGATGATCGACAACGCCAAAGACCGTGGCGTCCTTAAGGCCGGCAACGGACTGGGCAGACTCGTTGTGGTCGGTGAGGACGACGAGCTGACCGGCCTCGACGGACTCGATCACGCGGGGCTCGGCGATGCCGGCGTCGGCGAGCAGCTTGGCGGACTCGGCCGGAAGCTGACCAAGGGCGCAGGCCTCGTAGGTGTTGCCGGCATACTCAACCTGGTTGAGCAGCTGGGACAGGACGACGGCGCTCATGATGGCGTCGTTATCGGGGTTCTGGTGACCAAAGACAAGAACGTTTGCCATGGATATCCTCCACTTGATATGTGTACTTGGACGTAGCTATGGTAGCACGCCGATGCCGAGCCTTCGCAGACGGAAGGGCCACGGCATATTTTGGGGCGCAGGCACGGGGGCCAAGGCTGTCCCTTTTGCACCATGTTGGTGCAATGTAACCTGTCCCCCTGCACCAGCTATTTGCCAGCGGCGCGCAGAGCTACGTAGGCGGCGCCGATGATACCGGCGTCGTTTCCGAGCGAAGCGACCTTAATGGGCGTCTCGCGCGAGGCAGAGAGCGCGTACTGCTTAAAGTGCTCGCGAACCTTGTCGAGGTAGACATCGGCCGAGGCGGAGGCGCCGCCGCCGATCAGGAACATCTCGGGGTCGACCACGTTGGCGATAAGTGCCAGGGCGCGACCGAGATAGTCGGCCATGGTATCGGCCGCGGCCAGCGCGAGCTTGTCGCCCTCGCGACAAGCCTGGAACACGTCCTTGGAATCGGAGGGGCCGGTCAGCTCGATGGGCTCGACGCCCGCCTTCTCGCACTCGGCAAGGTAGTTGCTCACCACGCCGGTGGCGCTGGAATACTGCTCCAGATGGCCATGGCCGCCGCAGCCGCAGGTGCGCTCCTCAGCCGGGTTCAGGCACATGTGGCCAATCTCGCCGCCGGCGCCCACAACGCCCGATACCACGTCGCCGTTAACGATAACGCCGCCGCCCACGCCGGTACCAATGGTGACCATCACCACGTTCTGTACGCCCTTGGCAGAGCCGAGCCAGGCCTCGCCCATAGCAGCGGCGTTGGCGTCGTTCTCGTACTTAACGACCGCGTCGGGGCAGTGCTCCTGGATGCCAATCTTGAGCTCGGGCAGGTTAATGGCAATGTTGGCCTTGACCTTGGCATCGCCCGATGCCGGGATGGGGCACGGAACGGCCAGGCCAATGCCCGACACAAAGGCACGCGGAATCTGGGCCTTGGCGACCACCTGGTCGATAGCCTCGGTCACCGCGGCAAAGCCCGCAGCGTCAACGATGGGAGGCGTGGGCACGCTGGCCTTGGCAAGCAGGTTTCCGTCCTCATCGAACAGACCCTCCTTGACCGAGGTACCGCCGACGTCGATGCCGATGTAATACTGCTTAGGTTCCATGGGAGCCCGCCTTTCTCGTTTAAACATTGCCTGTATGGTACCGCTCCCAAGGCAAAAACCTACCAAAAAGGACAGGTTTGTTTTGGCAGGTTTTATCTGGGAAAACGCGAATGGCCGCTTAACACGACATTACTCAGATGTTTATCTATTTAGAGCGCTCTAATTTATATGCAAAGCGACTTTTAATTATATCTTTCTCGAACTTTTTAAATATATAATAGGGATGCTTAGGTGTTAACTATACTTTCTTTTATACTCAACCAAGTTGGAAAGGAGGTTCCATGATTCCCAAATACGAGGCGATAGCTGCAGATATTCGTCGCACTATCGAGGATGGCGCTCTTAAACCGGGCGACAAGCTTCCTACCGTCGTTGAGTTCTGCAAGCTCTATAACGTTTCCAAAATCACCGTCAAACGAGCTATTGAACAAATCACCGAAGAAGGTCTTATTACCAGCCGGCGTGGATCGGGTACCTACGTTAAGGACACGGCGGGGCTTCCCGGCCAGGCGTTTTTCCAGGGCAAAAACGACCGTACCCAGGGTTTTTCGTATGAGCATCGCGGGGAGAAGGTGACCTCGGTGGTCTACGATTTCTCGATCGTTAATCCACCAGCGGACATCGCAGCCCAGCTGGGAATTGCCGAGGATGACTTTGCCTATCACGTCGTGCGCGTGCGTCAGGCCGATGAGAAGCCCATCGTTATCGAGTACACCTACATGCCCCTCGAGCTGATTCCAGGCCTTAAAAAGAAGGACCTGTACGGATCGGTCTACCGCTTCATCCGCGAGCAATGTGGGCTGAAGATTTCGAGCTTCCACCGTACCATTCGCGCCGTGGCAGCAACCGAGGAAGAAGCCGAGCGTCTGGACACCAAACTTGGCTCTCCCCTGCTCGAGCTCACCCAGATTGGCTTTTTGGACAGCGGCGCCGCCTTTGAGTATTCGATCTCGCGCAACGTTGGCGATCGCTTTGAGTTGCACAACGTAACGTTGGCATAGGTTTTTGTAGTCACGCGGGCGCTCGTTTTGAGCCGTCTTACGCGGCACCCGCACAACCTTATGGGAGTATGCACATGTCCGATTTGATTAAACTCACGCCGATCTTCCACGAGAAGATCTGGGGCGGCCGCCAGTTGGAGACCGTGTTTGGCTACGACATTCCCGAGGGTCCCATCGGTGAGTGCTGGGCCATCTCGGCCCATCCCAACGGCGACTGCCAGATTGCGGAGGGACCGTACGCCGGCCACACGCTGTCGTGGCTGTGGGCCGAGCACCGCGAGCTCTTTGGCAACTGCGAGGGCAAGGAGTTCCCGCTGCTCATCAAGATTCTGGACGCCAAGGACGACCTTTCGATCCAGATTCATCCCAACGACGAGTACGCCGCCAAGCACGAGAACGGCAGCCTGGGCAAAACCGAGTGCTGGTATGTACTGGACTGCGAGCCCGGTGCCACGATCATCGTCGGCCAGCGCGCGCACGACCGCGCCGAGGCCGCGCAGATGATCGAGGGGGGCCGTTGGGACGAGATGCTCAACGTGCTGCCGATTCACAAGGGAGACTTTTTCCAGATCGACTCCGGCACCGTTCACGCCATCAAGACCGGCACGCTGATTCTGGAGACGCAGCAGTCGAGCGACGTGACATATCGCCTGTATGACTACGACCGCCCCGGCACCGACGGAAAGCTGCGCCCGCTGCACATTGAGCAGAGCCTCGACTGCATCGACTTTGATGCTCAGGCTCCGACCGACGGCACGGTGACCGCGCCCGAGGTGGACGGCGTGACCGAGCTCGAGTCCAACCCCTGCTACACCGTCGATCGCGTGCGCGCCAACGGCAGCAAGACCCTCGACCAGCGCTGGCCCTTCATGTGCCTGTCGGTCATCGACGGCGAAGGCACCGTCTGCGGCGACCCCGTCCACAAGGGAAGCCACCTGCTGGCCCCGAGCACCGTCAGCTCCATCGACCTCGAAGGCAAGATGGAACTGATCATCAGCCACCTCTAGTTCGCACCAACAACCCAAACGCAACAAGGGGCTCCCCCGTTCACCAACGGGGGAGCCCCTTGTCCATATATATCAGCCCACCCGGCTCTCCAGACCAAAAAGCGAACGAGCAAAGCAACGCTCGTCTAGCAACGTTACCCAAGGACCTGGGCGGGCGTATAGGGCAACATCGATCGCGAGTTCCGCACGCAAAGGAGGCCACTTAATGTGCTCTCCGTGCGAGCAGGACTGCCCGAGCAGGCGATGTTGCCCCATACGCCCGCCCAGGTCCGCCGGGATCACGACAGCTTGACGATCGGAGCAAAGCCCTTCATTAGCTTTTTGGTCTGGCCGGTCTTTTCGAATTGGACCTCGATCATGTCTCCGACGACCGAGAGCACGGTACCCGTGCCAAAAGTCTTGTGGCTCACGGTATCGCCCGCGGCAAAGTCCTGCGATGCGCTGGCACGATCGACCTTGCGCTCCACCGTCGGGGACACCTTGGACGACGGCTTTTTGGCTCGCGGCGCACCCGAACCAAAGGTCGAGGCAACACGGCCGGCATCGGGCGAAACCCCACGATGGCGCTCGGTCCCGTAGCTGCTGCCGCCAAAGAAATCGTCAAAGCTCGATCCGCCACGCGAACCGGAACCGCCGGTCGAGCGCGTATGCGAACCAAACACCTTGCCGCCGTACATATCCGAGCCCATGCCCGAGCCAAAGGTGCCGTGACGGTCGCCGCGCTTCTCCCAGCCCGTGCCCTCAAAACCGGCAGAACCGATACCGCTAAACTCGATGTCCTCAAACGGAATCTCGTTGAGGAAGCGCGAGCGCGGGTTGGCAGAGGTCGAGCCGTAGGTGCGACGCGTGGCCGCATAGGTCAAGAACAGGCGCTTACGGGCACGCGTGATGGCAACGTAGGCCAGGCGACGCTCCTCCTCGAGCTTGCCCGGGTCATCGCTGCCGCCAAAGTCGTGCACGTGCGGGAAGATACCCTCCTCCATGCCGGCCACGAACACCGCCGGGAACTCCAGACCCTTGGCGGAGTGGATGGTCATCATGGTAATGGCATGCGTCTCGCCGGCCAGGGAATCCAAGTCGGAGCGCAGGGCCAACCACTCCATGAGTGCCGGCAGCGCCTTGCAGGTGAGCGGACCGTAGGTGCGCTCGATCTCGTCGGCATGCACGGCGCCCGCCGGCAGCTCAGTCGGCGCGGCATACGCGTTGCCCGCGATGGCGGCGGCCAGGGCATCCTGCGGAGAAAGCGCCGGGGCGGCCAAGCTATCGAGCGGATTGGAGCCCGCGGCATCGCGCGCGCCGACGAGCGCCTCAAACGAGGATGCCGGTGCGGACGGCCCCGGCTCGGGAACGGGCGCACTCACCACGACGGGCTCGGGCTCGGCACCGGCAGGCACGTCGGCAACACCGGCCGCGCGCAGCTCTTCTAGACTCTCGAGCGTACCCTCGATATCCTCGTGCGTCTCCTCAAATTCGGCAGCGACGCCCAGGAATTCCTGGATGTTCTCGGCGCGGCTCTCGGACTCCATGGTGCCCTCGGCGCGGAAGGCCTGCAGCAGACCCGTCTTATCGACGATCATCTCGACGACGTCCTTGAGCTCGCCGTCCATGCGACGACCCTCGCGCACCAGCGACACAAAGCTCGACAGGCCGTTGCGCACCTTGGCGCTAAACATGCCCGTCTCGGCGCATGCGATCTCGCAGGCCTGGAAGAACGAGCAGCGGTTGTCGCGTGCCAGCTGCTCAATCTTTTGGATCGAGGTGGAGCCGATGCCACGACGCGGCGTGTTGATGACGCGCTTGACGCTCATCTCGTCTGCCGGGTTCACGATCATCTTGAGGTAGGCCATGACGTCGCGGATCTCGGCACGGTCGAAGAATCGCGTGCCGCCCACGATCTTGTAGGGCACGCCTGCGCGCAGGAACATATCTTCGAGAATACGCGACTGAGCGTTGGTGCGGTAGAACACGGCGATGTCGTCGTAACTCGTGCCCTTGGAGTGCAGCTTCTCGATCTCGCCGGCAATCCAGCGGCCCTCGTCGCGCTCATCGCTTGCCTGGAAGGCCTGGATCTTCTCGCCATCGCCCTCGGCCGTAAACAGGCGCTTGTCCTTGCGCTGCGAGTTGTGGCGCACCACGGCGTTGGCGGCGCTCAGGATATGGCCCGTGGAGCGGTAGTTCTGCTCCAGCTTAACGGTCTTGCAGTTTTTAAAGTCCTGCTCAAAGTCCAGGATGTTGGTGATGTCGGCGCCACGCCAGCTATAAATGGACTGGTCATCGTCGCCCACGACCATGAGGTTTTGGTACTTGGCGGCCAGCAGGTTGGCGATCTCGTACTGGACGTGATTGGTGTCCTGATACTCGTCGACGCTAATGTAGCGGAAGCGCTCTTGGTACTTGTCGAGCACCTCGGGGCGGGTGCGCAGCAGCTCGAGCGTGCGCACGAGCAGGTCGTCGAAGTCCATCGCGTTGGCGGCGCGCAGGCGGCGTTCCAGCTCCAAGTAGACCTGCGCGGCCTTTTTGTCGTTGGGGCTGTCGGCGGATTTGAGCATGTCCTCGGGGCCGATCATGGCGTTTTTGGCCGAACTGATCTTGCTGCGGATCATGTTGATGGGGAATTGCTTTTGCTCGATACCGAGCGCCTGCATAATATCGCGCACCATGCGCTTGGAATCGTCGTCATCGTAGATGGTGAACTGACCGGTGTAGCCCAGCAGGTCAGCGTCCTCGCGCAGCATGCGCACGCACATAGCATGGAAGGTGCACACCCACATGCCGCGGGTACCGCTGGGGATGAGTGCCGCCAGACGCTCGCGCATCTCGGCCGCGGCCTTGTTGGTAAACGTGATGGCAAGGATCTGCCAGGGCTTAACGCCCAGGTCGCCGAGCATATGTGCGATGCGAAAGGTCAAAACGCGGGTCTTGCCCGAGCCGGCGCCGGCAAGGACCAGCAACGGACCCTCGGTGGTCAGGACCGCCTCGCGCTGGGCGGGATTAAGGCTGTCGAGGTCGACGAGCGGCTTGGCGGGTTTGGGTGCCGGCGCGGGAGCGTCGTAGATGTCGAGCGGAACGAGCTCGGGCTCCGGCGCAGCGGGGGCGGTGTATGCATCGAGCGGCACGGGTTCCGGCGTGGGCGGCACGGGTACCGCGGCGTTCTTTTCCCAGGGCAAGGGCTGGGTCATGGGCGACTCCTCATCTGACGGACGGCGCGCCTGCGGGCGGCGCCATAGTTTGAGCCGTACCAGTATACCGAGCCGCGCGGACACCGACGCAAATCACACCACGACTCCGTCCGCCACAATCGGGCCCGCCCAGCGGATTTGGCGCAATGGGGTCAGGTTACTTTGCACCAATCTATTGGCAATCACGAAACCGCCGATGTCATGGCAGCAGCAGCGAGCGGCGGCCAGGGCGAACAAATTGGCATGAAAAGGGGGCGGCATAGACCTTTTGGTCATGCCACCCCCTTTGAATGACAAGTTGTCGCCCCGGCCGCCGCGCAGCGTCGACTAAGTTAGAGGCCGAGCATCGGCTCCAAGACGAAGAAGTACGCAAGCACCACGATGCCCAGGATGATGCGGTAGACACCGAAGCACTTGAAGTCGTGACGGCGGACGAAGCCCATGAGCCACTTGATGGCGATGAGCGAAACCACAAAGGCCACAACGCAGCCCACGCCCAGGATAGCGACCTCGTTGGCACCGAACGTGCCGCCCTTGATGAAGTACTTGACCAGCTTGAGCGCACTCGCGCCAAACATGACGGGAATGGCCAAGAAGAACGTAAACTTGGACGCCACCGAACGCGTGCAGCCCAAAAGCAGGCCGCCGATGATGGTAGAACCGGAGCGAGACGTACCAGGCACCAGCGAAAGCACCTGGAAGCAGCCGATACCCAGCGCAGTCTTCCAGCTCAGGTCCTCGAGTGTGGCGATGGAGCCAAAGTCCAGATTCTCGTCATCGTCCTCATCCTCAGCGGTAGCCGCGGCAGGCGCCGCAAAGTGCGCACCGGCGGGACGTCCGCCCGACACCACAGCACGCGAACCAAACGAACCGGCAACGGCCATTTCCTCGCGCTTGTTCGCGCGCCAGTTCTCGATCACGATAAACAGCACGCCGTACACAATGAGCGCCAGCGCCACGACGGGAGCATTGTAGAAATGCTCCTCCATCCAGTCGTTGAGCGGCAGGCCGATCGCCGCGGCGGGAATGCAGCCGAGCACAATCTTGCCCCACAGCACCCAGGTGTCGCGACGGCCCTCCTTGCCCTTGCTGGGCGAGAACGGATTGAGCTCATGGAAGAACAGCACACAGACGGCCAGAATGGCGCCGAGCTGAATCACGACCAGGAACATATTCCAGAACGTCTCGCTCACGTTCATCTTGACGAACTCGTCCACCAAGATCATGTGACCGGTCGACGAAACAGGCAGCCATTCGGTGATGCCCTCGACCAGGCCCATGAAGGCAGATTTTAGAAGCTCGATGATATCCAAAGGGACCCCCTCGTTAGACACCCGCCGATATTGTTCTGCGGACGGTGCGGGCGATGTCCCATTATCAACCGTTGGCGGCGCGCCTGCGCCTACCCTTACCAAAAAACTCGCCCGTTCACAGAATTGCGAGCGGTCAAACCCAAATCCTTGGGTATAACTGCAACAAGATAAAGTGTCCGGCGGCCAACGCGCCCGCGCCCGCCCGATGCACGAGCCCCGCGCCCGTGCGATAGACCAAGGAGGAAACCATGAACGAGGGCTACACCAAGGTATTTGTTTCACTCGACGGTACTGAGCAGCAGGATTTTGTGCTCGCACGCGCCATCAAGGTCGCCGCGAACAACGGCGCCAAGCTGATCATCGGCCACGTCATCGATTCCACGGCGCTCGAGAGCGCCGGTTCCTATCCGGTCGATCTGGTCAACGGCCTAGAGGAAGCATTCAAGAACTCCATCGCCAAGCAGCTCGAAGAGGCCAAGGCCAATCCCGATATTCCCGAGGTCGAGGTTATGATTCGCGCCGGCCGTATTCGTGAGACGCTCAAGGACGAGATGCTCGACGTGGTTAAGCCCGACCTGGTGCTCTGCGGCGCCCGCGGCCTGTCCTCGATCAAGTATGCGCTCCTGGGTTCGATTTCGACGTTCCTGCTGCGCAATACGGACTGCGACATCTTGGTCGTGAAGTAGGTTCCTTCCCGCCGGCGCAAGGCCTGCGGGGTTATCACGCCGACGTCCTCGCCGCTTCGCGGCTGCGGGATGTCGGCTTAGATAACCCCTCCCGGCCTTGCGCCTTCGTCACCGCACTTCAGCGAGTTGGCTGATAAAAGATGGCGTGCCGCCCCGTTTGGGGCGGCACGTTTTGTTTGAGACGGCACGTTTTTGTTTGGGCGGGCGTCTGCCGCGTGCGTTACTCGAAGTATTGGAACTTGTTGGTTGAGAAGACGAATGTTACGACGAAGCCTTCGCCCGGCTCGGATGCCGCGGTGACGTCGATGCCCATCTTGGAGCACAGGCGCGCCACCAGGTAGAGGCCAATACCCGTTGCACGCTTGGTGGTGCGGCCGTTGTCGCCGGTAAAGCCCTTCTCGAACACGCGCGGCAGGTCTGCCGCACACACGCCACAGCCGTTGTCCGCAACGGTGAGCTCGATGCGCTCGCTTGCCAGACCCTCGTCCAGCAACGCACCCGAAAACACGATCTTTGCGCCGTCCTCACGCGCATATTTAATGCTGTTCTGAATGAGCTGGCCCAGAATAAACTCGAGCCACTTCTCGTCGGTAAAGACCTCAAAGTCGAGGTTCTCGCACACCGGCGCCACGTGTGCCGCGATGAGCTCACGCGCATTGGCCTTGATTGCGCCCGTCACCAGAGCCTTGAGGTTCCAACGTCGAATCAGGTAATCGCGCTCCACGACTTCCGAGCGCGCGTAGTACAGCGCCTGGTCGATATAGCGCTCCACGCGGGCAAGTTCGCGTGCCAGGTCGTCCACGCGCGACAGGTCGTCTTCGCTGCTGTCCAGGTTTTCCAAAATCAGGTGAGCCGCCGCCAGGGGCAGCTTGGCCTCGTGGACCCAGCTCTCGATATAGTCGCGATAGTCATCGGTCTGACGCCCGCCTTCGGCAACCTCGTCGCAGGCGGCTTTGCCCACCCGGCGCAAGACCTCGTATTCGAGCTCGCCCTCGGCATAGGTCGGGCATTGCACCATCTCCTGCACCCATGCGGGACTCTCGAGCTCCTCTGCCGCGCGCTCCAACTGACGCAGAAAACGGCGACGGCGAGCGTACTCGATCACGATGCCGAGCATACCAAAGATAAAGGACACGCCAACCGCCACGACCACGATAGAAACGGGTGCACCGGCGACCGTCAGCACAAAGCAGCTCAGCAGCACGCCGCACGTCCACACGGCGACGGGAAGCAGCGCGTCTTTAAAGAACTTGGCAAACGACATAGCCGGCCCCTAGACCGAATAGCCTTGGCCGCGGTGCGTCGTCAAATACCCCTTGATGCCGATTTTTTCGAGCGTGGTGCGCAGGCGGTTGATGTTGACGGTAAGCGTATTGTCGTCCACGAAGGCGTCGGAGTCCCACAGATCCTGCATGATGGCCGAGCGCGAAACAATCTTGCCCGCGCGGCTCAGAAGCAGCGAGAGAATACGCAGTTCGTTTTTTGTGAGCTCGGTGCTGGTGCCCGTTTGCGTGTTGGTGACCATGGAGCGTGCGAGGTCGAGCTCCAGTCCCTTGTGGACGAGCGTGCTGCGCTCGCCCGCCGCCGCGGTGCGACGCAGCAAGGCATTGATGCGCGCCACGAGCACACGGGCGCTGTAGGGCTTGGGAACAAAGTCGTCCGCGCCGAGCGTCATGGCCATGACCTCGTCGATCTCGGTCGTGCGCGACGTGAGGACGATGATGGGAACCTCGGATTCGCGGCGAACCTCGTGGCAGATATGCTGGCCGTCCTTGACGGGAAGCGTGAGGTCGAGCAGCACCAGGTCGGGCACGGCGGCGAGAATATCGCGCGAGACATGCTCAAACGATTCGCATGCCTCAACCTCAAAACCGGCGCGGGCAAGGATGTCGATAAGCTCACGACGAATGGGCTCGTCGTCCTCAACGACATAGATCAGCGCCATGTGTCCTCCCATTTCGCGTAACTTGCACCTTTCACACCATTATGCCCACAGCGTCGCAGCAATACGACCCCGTGGGCACCTAATGTGACAAAAGCGTTCGGTAGTCTTGAGAGAAAATAGGGGCCCTCGGGCCTGAGCCGATCGGCCCCATCACTTCGACCTCGAGTCTCTACTCGAGCGTACGCATGTACGCAGAGATGGCATCCAGGCCCTTCTGCAGGTCGTCGGTGTTATCGGAGTATGCATAGCCGATGCGCATGCTCTTGGGCTCCTCGAAGCAATCGCCCGGAGTGACGAGCGCGCCGGACTTCTTTATCATGTCGATGCAGAACGTCCTGGAGTCGATGTCGTAGTCGTAATACACGAGCGCGGTGGTACCCGCCTCGGGCTTGACGAACGACAGGTGCGGCTCGCTCTCGACCCACTTCTCCAGAACAGCAAGGTTCTGACGGACGATGCGACGGCTGCGCTCAAGGATCACGGAAGCGTTGCCCAGAATCAGCTCCGCCACCGTCTCGCTGAATATGCCAGCGGAAATCAGGTTGTAGTCACGATGCGAGAGCAGCGCGCGACGGAGCTCCGGGCTCTTGGTGACCGCCCAGCCCAGACGCAGGCCGGCGAACGACCAAACCTTGGACATGGATGCGGTGACGATGGCCTTGTCGTACAGGTCGATCACGGACTCGGAGTACTCATCCGTCTGAGTAAGCAGACGGTAGACCTCGTCGCAGAGCACCCACGCGTCGTGTTTGCGCGCGACCTCGACAATCGCCTTGAGCGTATCGGTGTCGAGCAGGGCGCCCGTGGGGTTGTCCGGGTTATTGATGCAGATGAGCTTGGTATCGTCGGTCACCAGAGCATCGAGCGCGTCGACGTCGACGTGGTAGCCGTTCTTGCGATCGAGCTGAAGAATATCGACCTTCGCACCGCACATCTCGGGAATCGAGTAAAGCTGCTGGTAGGTGGGCTTGACGGAGACTACGTGATCGCCCGGTTCGACGAGCGTGGAAATAACCAGGGAGTTGGCACCGGTTGCGCCGTGCGTGGGCACGATATGCCCGGGCTCGACCGTCTTATAGAGACGCGCGACCCCCTCGAGGAAGACGGGCTGCCCCTCGATGTCTCCGTAGGTGAATCGGCGCGAGCACAGGCTATCGAGCCACGCCTTCTTGTCGGTGTTCGTAAGCTCGAACAGCTGGTCGAGCGTGAGGGAGTAGACGCACGTCTCCGCAACGTTGTGGGTGCACTTGGTCTCCCACTCGTTCATCCACTGCTCGACGGCGAAATCCTTGATCTGCATTGTCGTTTCCTTTCCTTGACTTTCTTACAGTTCCACCACGGTGCCCAGCCCCGCCTCGATGGCGCGGTCGTAGGCGATTTTCGATGCCGAAAGGTCCTGAACGGCGATGCCCGACGTATCGAACACCGTCACCTGCTCGTCATCCGAACGCCCCGTAGCCGTGCCGGCGATGACTTCGCCGAGCTCCGCTCTGATGTCCTCGGGCGTGATGACACCCTCGGCAACCGGAATCTCCAGCTCACCGGACGCGACGGATTGCTCGCGATCGTCGACGTAAACAGCGGCACGGGCGACAAGCGCCGAGGCGAGCTCCTGCTTGCCGGGCATGTCGGCACCGACGCAGGAGATATGCGTACCAGGACGCACCCATGAATCGGGAATGATGGGCTTGGTCGCCGGCGTGATCGTCACGATGATGTCGGCCTCTGCCGCGGCGCCTTGGCCGTCGGCCGTCGCCTCGATGGAATAGGTGGATGCCTCGCGAGCATGCTCGCAGGCGCCCAAGATATGGGCGACCTCGTCTCGCATGCGCTCGACGCGGGCCTCGGGCGCGGCATCGGAAACTGGCTCCCACACCTTGACCTCGCTCACTTTGGGACAGGCGGCGAGCACGCCCGCCACCATATAGGTGCTCATATGGCCGGCACCCGCAACAAGCAGTTTGGACGCATCCGCCCGAGCCAACCACTTGGCACCGAGCGCAGCGGCGGCACCGGTGCGAAGTCCAGTGACGGCAGAGGCATTGAGCAGCGCCAACGGCTCACCCGTCGCGTTGTCGCACAGCAGCGTGGTGCCAAAGATTTCGGGCAGCCCCTTTTTGGGATTCTGAGAGAACCAGGCAGTGAGCTTGAGACCGAAGAGACCGCTTCCCGCCAACTCGCCCGAGCGGATATCCATATCGGCCACGCCGGGCTCGAACTGCTCATATACCATCGGCCACGCAACGCCCTTGCCCGTTGCCTTCTGGCGATATGCCTCCTCCACGGCAGCGATTGCATCCTCGATCGTCAGCACCTTGGAAACTTCCTCGGCCGAAAGTACCATCATCTGCCCCATCATCGCTCCTTTCAGCGAAAGCTTTACGTTGCTTCACTGTACGGTTTAGTAACGATGTCGCCAAGGATCATTCCTTGTTGGAATCTACAACGATTCTCAATCTGATTTTTCGTTCTATCAGCAGGTATTTGAGCTATTTCCCGCATCAACGGCATACGGATGTGCGATTATCCTATTTATACCTGTACTTATTGTAGTGATTTACAAGGTGATGTTGATGCTATACACCATCTCGGACTTCTCACGGGAATATGAGGGGTCGGTCCGTCTAATCGCCGGCAGCGATGGCGTCTCGCGTGCCGTCTCTGGCGTCGGGATCCTCGATTATGAACTTATGCCCGGCCTCAAGAACAAGTACCAGCGCGCCAACTTCAGCTCAGACGAAATCGTCCTCAGCACCTTCCTCTATGCGAAGGACGACCCATACCTCATCACTGAAGCCGTGAAATACCTCGTCGCCAAGGGAACGAGCGGTCTTATCATCAAAAACGTCCTGCATATCCCGATTCCCGACCAAGCCATCCGCTACGCCAACGCGCGGCACTACCCGGTCTTTCTCACGACCGACGACTCACTGTTCTTTGACAGCGTCATCTATGAGGTCAAACGGCATATCGAGCAGCTCGCGTCCATCGACTTCGCACAGCGCGAGATCGATGCCCTGAGGACAGACGTATCGCCCGAGTCCATCTGCCGACGCATCCGAGGCCTCAACCCGTCATTTCTGGACGAAGCGGTCGCCCTGTTCGCATCGTTTGCAGAGCCCCTCGACCCGCGTACGTTTTTGCAAATCGAACGTCTCTGTGCAAAATCGACCCTCGCCGGATGCCACAACATGCTGGCACCCTATGACGGAGGATTGCTATTCGTAGCGACAAGCGACTCGGAGCAGACGCTCGATGTGGAGCGAATCGTGCAGGCGCTCACGGAGCTCATCGAGGCTAGCGGCATCGATGGCGGAGCGGAAGGGCTCGGCATCAGCGATATTCTGTTTGGAGACGAGGCGGTGGCGCAGGCGATCTCGCAGGCGATTTACGCACAGCGCCTATCTTGTCAACGAGCCGAGGGTCCCGTCCGCTATACGCAGCTCGGCATCCTGAGAACCGTGATGCCTTTTGCGGAAACCCCGGAGATGCGATCGTTCTCGGAGGCGATTCTCTCGCCGATACGCGAGCACGACAGCGAGCATGGCAGCGAACTGGAATCAACGCTCGCCGCATTCATCGAGAACGACCGACGTATCGAGCAAACCGCCAAGCAGACTGGCCAGCACCCGAACACAATTCGATATCGCCTCGATAAGGTGACAGCTCTCACCGGACTGAGCTACAAATGCGCCCCGGAGATGGAGCAGCTGTCGCTCGCCTACGCCATCGAACGCGCTCGCTCACTTCAGTAAGCCCACCCCGCCTTGAGGTTAGGAGCGGCGGGCACGGAGCTTTTCGTAGCCTTCGGCGAAGAAGGCGACCGTGGCGGCGTCGGCCTCCGCAGCGTCCGTCTCGGTTGCGGGAACCACGCCGTGCTCGTCGCTCACCAGGAACAGCGCGCCCTTGAGTTGCGCGGGAATGTCTACGCGCGTGACCGGGATGCCCTTGGTCTGGGCGAGCTGCTCGATGAGCGTCGCCGTGCCGCACAGGCACTCGTCCGCCGGCGCCACAAAGGCAAGCTCGCCGTTGTTGACGGCGGCGAGCAACTCGGGCGCCACGCCGGTCTCGTCGGCCTCGGAGCGGGCCTCGGCGGAACGGGCACGCAGCGCCTTGGCCGACGTATCGGCGAGCGGCTCGTACTCCCCCACCGTCATGGCGGCGTTGCCGTTGATGTCGATCACCAGCATGAGTACGCCGTCGTGCGCAGTGTAATCGCCCTCGGCAAGCGACCACTCAACGTGCTGTTTGGCCCAGCTGAGCATGTTATGGGTAAGCGGCTCGCCCTGCACCAGGCGCTCGGACAGTGCGCGAATGTGGCGGTTGAGCATGGGCACCTTTTTATTGGACATGCGCCAACGGCAGACAAGCGCGGGCTTGTCGAGCGTAAACTTCTCGACCGCCTCCTGATTGGCGCAAAAGTCCTCGTACGCACGCTGATCCTCGGCATTGCCAAACAGCTCGGCATCATCAATCTGGGGCATGGTCATACCTTTCGTGTTAGTCATTCCGTCCTCTTATACCAAAAAGACGGCCCTCCAAACGGAGCAGCCGTCTTTTGCGGAGATTATTTTGTCCCAAGGCGGAACTTAGTGGCGGAAGTGGCGGGCGCCGGTAAAGACCATAGCAATATTGTGCTCGTTGCAGGCCTGGATGCTTTCGTCGTCGCGCTTGGAGCCGCCGGGCTGGATGATGCAGGTCACGCCGTGTGCAGCAAGCACGTCGACGTTGTCGCGGAACGGGAAGAACGCGTCGCTTGCACAGGCAAAGCCGCCCTTCTCCACGCCCTCGCGCTCGCAGAAGTCCTCGGCGCGCTCGCAGGCAAGTAGCGCAGAGTCAACGCGGTTAGGCTGACCCGGGCCCATGCCAATGCCGGCCTTACCCTTGGAGACCAGGATGGCGTTGGACTTAACGCCCTTGCAGACCTTCCAGGCAAACTCGAGCTCGGCCATCTCGGCGTCGGTGGGCTTGCGGTCGGTGGGGAACGTAAAGGTCGCGGGATCCTCGGTCACGTGGTCGACCTCCTGCACCAGCATGCCGCCGTCGACGGAGCGCAGCTCCACCTGAGCGCCGTGGTCCACGCCGCCGGTCGCCAACACGCGCAGGTTGGGGCGCTTGGCCATGCGCTCGAGCGCCTCGGCGGTGTAGCTCGGGGCGATGATGACCTCGACGAACTGCTTGTTCTGATCGGCAAAGTGCTCAACCAGATCAAAGGGAACCTCGCGGTTGCAGGCGATGATGCCGCCGAAGGCGCTCTTGGGATCGCAGGCAAAAGCGCGGTCGTAGGCAGCCGTGATGTCCTCGGCAACGGCGGAACCGCAGGGGTTCTGGTGCTTGAGGATTACGCAGGCCGGCTCGTCGAACTCGCGGACCAGGTTCCAGGCGGCGTCGGCATCCAGATAGTTGTTGTAGCTGAGCGGCTTGCCCTGGATCTGCTTGGAGCCCACGAGCGGGAACTGCGAGCTCGCGGTGTTCTCGCAGCCCTCGGCAAAGCGATAGACTGTGGCTTTCTGCTGCGGGTTCTCGCCATAGCGCAGGTCGTCGACCTTCTCCAGCGAAATCTCGAGCTTGGCAGAGGTGTCCGCCACGTCGCTTGCCTGGGCGGCGAGCCAGCGGGAGATGGCCGTGTCGTAGGCGGCGGTGGTCTGGTAGACCTTCACCTGCAGGCGACGACGGGTGGAAAGCGTGGTGCAGCCACCGGTCTCGTGCATCTCGGCCAGGACGGCATCATAGTCGGCCGGATCGGAAATGACGGTAACGCTCGTGGCGTTCTTGGCGGCAGAGCGCAGCATGGAGGGGCCACCGATGTCGATGTGCTCGATGGCGTCCGCGAAGGTGACCTCGGGGTTGGCGACGGTCTTCTCGAACTCGTACAGGTTGACGACGACCAGGTCGATCAGCTTAATGCCGTGCTGAGCCGCCTCCTGCATGTGCTGCTCGGAATCGCGGCGGGCCAGCAGCGCGCCGTGAACCTTGGGGTGCAGCGTCTTGACGCGGCCGTCCATCATCTCGGGATAGCCCGTGAACTCCTCGATGGGGGTTACGGGAACGCCCGCGTCCTCGATGGCACGAGCCGTGCCGCCCGTAGAGATGATCTCGACGCCAAAGTCGTCAACCAGCGTCCGTGCGAAATCGACGACGCCCGTCTTATCGGTAACCGAGATCAACGCGCGTGCGATCTTCACATCAGATCCCATGCAGTCCTCCTGTCTGGTACGCCGCCGTGCTCTGTGAGTCGGTGATACGTCGATCTGCAGCGCTCGCGCAGCGGCATTGAAAATACTGATTTAATGTAGCGCATCGAGCGCATCGATGCACCCCGCAACGGGCGCATATGCAGAAAAAGTTTGCGAGCAGAGGGGATGGGCACGGCACCGGGCACGGTGAGTTCATGGAACACAGGGGCACCATAATTAGATGCCAATGGCGTGGTAGAACTGTGCTCGATATGCATCCGCAAAAGAAAGAGGCACCATGGTCTCGCGGGTTCTCTACCGACCGTTTGATACCGAAGACTTCGACGCCATCGCGCTGATTCTGCAGCAGCTTTGGCATAACAATTCGGATAACGATGAGTACAACCGCCTTGAGGCCGCGTGCGACCTCGCCTATTGCCTTTCGTCGTCGACGTTTTCACAGGTTGCCGTAATCGACGGTCAGGCGCGTGGCATTTCGCTCGCGCGTGCGGGACAGAGCTCCGGCGCCACTATCAACGAGCATTGGATGGATACCGAACGCGCGCTGCTATCGCAGATGCGTGAGCTAGAGCCCGATGCGTGCGCCGAGTATCTCTCGTTTGTGCGCGCAACCATCCGAACCAACAACCGCCTGCTCGAGAGCAGCCCGTTGCCGCACGACAACGAGGTCACGCTGCTTGCCGTGGATCGCGATGTCCATGGCCTGGGCGTTGGCACGGTTCTGCTCGATGCCGCCGTCTCGCACCTGTCCTCGCTTGGAGCGACGAGGGCGCACCTGTACACCGACTCCAACTGCTCGTGGAAGTTCTACGAGCTGCACGGCTTTAAGCGCACGGCCACGCACCGCGCCAACCGCGAAGAGCGCCGTCACGACATGCCGCGCGAAAGCTTCCTCTACGAACTCGATCTAACAGCCTAAACCCGGCAGTTAGGGACGTTCCTTTTGTGCCGGCACCCCGGGACACTCCTTGGCAGCAACCGCACCTAGTCGTTGGGGACATTCTTGGGTAGCACAGTCGACGAAACCCTCGTTGGCGTCGCCCTATAGAGGGGTCTGCAAATAGCTGTGGGCAAAAAACATCAAATATGAGTACTGTTACCTTTTTAGTAGCAGCGATTTGGGGCATTTTAGAGGCTTTTAGACATAGCAGCCAGTCAGGCGAGCTGACGTATTTCCACAAATGTTCAATAAAATGGGCCCCTAACGAGAGATAATCTCATTAGGAGCCCATTATTTAGTGCAAATATATGTCACTATAATGGCAACAGTACTCATATTTGGCATTTTTTGCCCACTGCCCCCTGTGTGGGGATCCGTAACGGAAAGATAGACCC
>DBFOPP010000035.1:0-92537 GCA_048428865.1 Collinsella sp. | reverse complement strand
GGCACCTACGACTGCACCGGCTCCGGCGCCGTCAAGTCCTGGGCCGATATCGCCCGCGCCGTCTTCGAGGCCGCCAACGGCAACGGGGACAGGGTCGTGCCGGTATCGACCGCCGACTACTACGCGAGCGCCGAGGGCCCCGTCGCCCCGCGCCCGGTCCACTCCGCGCTCGACCTGTCCAGGCTCGAGGCTGCCGGCTTCCACATGCCCGACTGGGAGGAAGAGCTGGGGGAGTACATCAAGACGCTCTAGGCGCTATTAACTTTTCGAGAGTAAAAGCCGCCGTTCTTTAACGGCGGCTTTTCTTGTTGGTGGCTATCTGCGCAGTGGTGCCAATAGTATTTTGCGGAAGATCTACCTCTCGCTTGGCTTGGAAGTAGGGTGGCCGGGCTGGTCGTCGTAGGCGTATTTGCTGTACACGTTGACCTCCCACTGCTTTTTTTCGACCTTTGCTACAGAATCTAGGATGAAGCCGGTCGCAAGGCTCAGGCCGCACAGGAACATAAACGAGGCGGCGAGCATAGCGGTGGGGAAGCGCGGGACGAGGCCGGTCTGGAAATATTCGACAACGATGGGCATGCCCAGGGCGAGGCCGAATACCGCGAACAGAAGCGCTACGAGGCTGAAGAACTTCAGCGGGCGGTAGTCCTTGAACAGCGTGCCGATCATCGCAACGACTTTAATGCCGTCGCTCACTGTGTTGAGTTTGGACTCGGAACCCTCGGGACGGTCGCGGTACTCGATGGGCACATCTTTGATGCGCCAGCGGTGGTCGACGGCGTGGATCGAGAGCTCGGTTTCGATCTGAAAGCCCTCGGAAAGCACTGGGAAGGTTTTAACGAACGGGCGGCTCATGGCGCGGTAGCCGGTCATGACGTCATCGAAGCTGTAGCCATAGATCCACTTGATCATGGCGCGGACCAGATTGTTGCCAAAGCCGTGGAAGGCGCGCTTGTTTTCCTCGGCGTAGGTGCCGTTTGAAAGGCGATCGCCTACGGTCATGTCGGCCGTACCGTTAAGGATGGGCTCGCAGAGGGCCTTGGCCGCCTCGGCGGGGTAGGTGTCGTCGCCGTCGACCATCAGGTAGCAATCGGCGTCGATGTCGCGAAACATCTGGCGGCATACGTTGCCCTTTCCCTGACGGGGCTCAAAGCGGACCGTGGCGCCGTGCTCGGTGGCGATGCGTGAGGTATCGTCCGACGAGTTGTTGTCATAGACATAGACCGTCGCTTGCGGAAGCTCGCGGTGAAAGTCGTCGATGACTTTGCCGATCGTGGGCGCTTCGTTGTAGCAGGGGATGATGACGGCGATGGATTCAGAATTCACTCAATGCTCCTTATACGTTCAATCCTTGAAAGTATAGCCGTTTGGGCTTGGCATCCTAAGATGTGGGTTAGTTCTCCAGTTTTGTTGCGCGAATCGTTTGCATGGCCGTCGGGTCTATACTGTTCGTTTGTCAACGATTACGAGTAAAGGAGTTGCATCCGTGTCGGATCAGACAAAGCAACAAGAAACTCGCAGTCTGCCTGCGACGTTTGCTAAGAACGAATTTGAGAAGGACGCGTTTATCCTTCGTCAGCTGGTTACCAAGGATTTTAAGATCAAGTATCGCCGTAGCGTTCTGGGCGTCGCATGGTCGGTGCTCAACCCGCTGCTGATGATGATCGTCATGGCCATCGTGTTCTCGACGATTTTTGGCCAGGGCCGCAATGGCTCAATGACGCCCGAGATGTACCCGCTGTACTTGATCGTGGGTAACATTACCTTTGCCGTCATGTCCGAGTCTACGAACCAGGCCCTGACGTCGATCGTGGGCGCTGCCCCTCTGCTCAAGAAGGTTAAGGTGCACCGCTGGGTCTTCCCGGTGCAGAAGGTGCTCTTCTCGCTGGTCAACTTTGCCTTCTCGCTGGTCGCCGTCGCCATCGTCATGCTGTGGTTCCGCGTTATGCCTTCTTGGCACCTGATTCTGTTGCCGGTTTGCCTGCTGCTGCTTATGTGCTTCTGCATGGGCCTGGGCATGATGCTCTCTGCCCTTACGGTCTTCTTCCGCGACGTTATGCATCTGTGGAGCGTCGTCATTACGGCGTGGACTTACATTACGCCCATCTTCTGGACGACTGACTATATTGCGCAAATGCCGCATCTCGTGCGTATCTTGATGTATGCGAACCCCATGTTCAACTACCTGCAGTTTATGCGCGATATCTTCCTGTTCCAGACTACGCCCTCGCTTATGACGTTTGGTATGTGCGTTGCCTGGGCGGTTCTTGCGCTTATTATTGGCTATACCGTGTTCCATAAGTCCGAGCGCAAGTTCATCCTCTACATCTAAGGAGTGCTGTGATGACTGAATCTGTTGTTGATTACAGCGAGCAGCCTCTGGCTGTCGAGGTCGACGACGTCACCATGATCTTTAACATGGCGTCCGAGTCGCTGACCAACCTCAAGGAGTACTTCATTAAGCTTGCCAAGCATGAGTTGTTCTTTGAGGAGTTTAGGGCGCTTAAGCATATCTCGTTTGATATTCATCGTGGCGAGGTCGTGGGTCTGGTCGGCACCAATGGCTCCGGCAAGTCTACGATGCTCAAGATTATCGCTGGCGTGCTTGAGCCAAGCGAGGGCAGCGTTAAGGTGCACGGTAACATCGCGCCGCTGATTGAGCTTGGTGCTGGTTTTGACCCCGAGCTGACCGCCCGCGAGAACATCTATCTGAACGGCGCCCTGCTCGGCTATACCAAGGAGTTCATCGATGCCAACTTTGACGGCATTATCGAATTCGCTGAGCTGCAGAACTTTGTCGATATGCCGCTTAAGAACTTCTCCTCGGGCATGGTGGCGCGTATCGCCTTTGCAATCGCGACGATTACCGAGCCCGATATTCTGATCGTTGACGAGACGTTGTCCGTCGGTGATGTGTTCTTCCAGCAGAAGTGCGAGGACCGTATCCAGCACTTTATCCAGAGCGGCGACGTGACGGTTCTGTTCGTTTCGCACTCTATGGAGCAGGTTGAGCGCATCTGCCAGCGTGCCGTTTGGATTGAGAAGGGTGACCTTCGCATGGACGGCCCGGTTGATGAGGTCTGCAAGGCGTATCGCGAGCAGTTCAACTAGGTTATAATTACTTGCGCTTGGCCGAATTGTTTGGCTGGGCGTGCGGTTATTTGCTCCATTAGCTCAGTTGGATAGAGCAGGGGACTTCTAATCCCAAGGTCGACGGTTCGAATCCGCCATGGAGCACCATCGTTTATTAAGCCCAGACCGCTTGGTGGTCCGGGCTTTTTTCATCTTGTGTGTTGCTGGAGCCGAGCGCGAGCAAGCCGCTGCTGTTTGTTGGGGTTGGCATTTTACTTTTCGAGATGCTCTTTCAGCAGCTCCAACGCGTGGGCGTAGCCTTGGAGGCCCTCTCCGGTGATGGTGGCGAAGCAGGCCAGACGGGCGTAGCTCACCTGGCGGAAGTCTTCGCGGGTCTCGACTGCGCTAATGTGGACCTCCACAGCCGGGATGGCGACGGCTTTGAGCGCGTCCAGGATGGCCACGCTTGTGTGCGTGTAGGCGGCCGGGTTGATGACGATGCCGTCGACCTTTCCGTAAGCCTCCTGGATCTTGTCGACGATGCTGCCCTCGTGGTTAGACTGGAAGACCTCGACCTCGTCGAAGCCCTGTGCGGCACCCGCTTCCTGGCAGATCTGCACTAAGCGATCGTAGTTGTCGCTGCCGTAGATGCCTGGCTCGCGAATGCCGAGCATGTTGAGGCTGGGGCCGTTAATGACGAGTGCTTTCATGGTTGCTTCCTTTGCAGTTGAAAAACCACCACAAAGGTGCCTGCCCCCTTTGTGGTGGTTTTGGTTAGAGAGCGGGTGGGAGGGTGTCGAGGAGGGCATGGGCGGTGTTGGCGGCGCAGTCGCGTGAGTCGATGATGTAGTCGGCCCAGGCGCGGTAGCGCGGCATACGCTGCTCGGCCAGCTTGTCGATGCCGTCGCGCGCGGTGATGGGGCGGCCCTTGTGGGCGAGCTCGTCGAGCTTGCGGTTGAGCATCACGATTTGGCTGTTTTGGTGCAGCAGAGGGTAGTTCTCGTCGCGCGTAACCACGCCGCCGCCGGTGGAGAGCACCAAGCCGCTGCGCTTGGAGATGTCGGCCAGCGCTGCCGTCTCCTGCTCGCGGAAGGCCGCCTCGCCGCACTTGATGATAAAGTCGGCGCAGGGCATGCCCAGGCGCTCCTCGAGGGCGCGATCGAGATCGATGTGCTCGCGGCCCGTGAGCTGGGCGATCTGCTCGCCCGCGCGGGTCTTGCCCGAGCCCGGCATGCCGATCAGCGCGATGTTCTGTTCGCGGCGTGACAGGCGCTCCGTTACGTCCAGGATGCGCTCGCGCGGGGTGGTTTGGCCGGTATAGCGCTCGACGGCCTGCGCCGCTTGGGCCACGAGCATCAGCAGGCCGCCGATGCAGGGGATACCGCGGCGCTCGGCCTCGAGCATCAGGCCCGTGCGGGCGGGGTTGTAGACAATGTCGATAACGCCTTCGAGCGCATCGAGCCCTTCGAGCGTGCAAGGCGCGTCGGGGCAGTGGGGGAACATGCCGGCGGGCGTGCAGTTGACGAGCAACGTTGCATCGGACTGCTGGGAGATGTTGTCGTAATTGACCTCGCTCGTGCGGCCGACGGGCACGACGATGGCGCCCAGGTCTCCCAGCACCATACTTGCCGTGGTGCCGGCGCCACCAGTGGCTCCGAGCACGAGAGCCTTCTTGCCGGTAACCTCAACGCCCAGCTCTTCGACCAGGCACTGGAAACCGAAGTAGTCAGTATTATCGCCGTGCAGGCGGCCGTCGGGCAGGCGCGTGATGGTGTTGACGTTGCCCATGCGCTCGGCGAGCGGGCTCAGCTCGTCCAGGTATTCCATGACGGCGCGCTTGTAGGGGATGGTCACGTTGGTGCCCTCCCATTCGTCGCCCGTCATAAAAGCCTCAAGATCCTCGGGCTCGCGCTCAAAACGCACGTACTCAAGCCCCGCCAGCTCCTTGTAGATGGTCGGGGTGTAGCTGTGGCCCAGCACGCGGCCCAGCACGCCGTAGGGGCGGGTTGCGGCGGTATCGGTCATCTAGAGCACCTCCGTGTAGCTGCCAAAGTAGGTGAAGCTCTCGCATACGTCGTCGATCGAATCGAGCAGGTCGTCGAGGGCCTTGCTGCCAAAGGGACAGTCCAGGTCAAAGTAGAACATAAACTCAAAGTCGCGACCGGGGATGGGGCGGCTCTCGAGCTTGATGAGGTTGATGTTGAGTGCGTAGAAGCGCTCGAGCACGCGATAGAGGGCGCCCGGCTCGTTGGCCGTGGTGATCATGAGCGAGGTACGGTTGGCACCGGGATAGACGCGTGGCTCGCGGCTGATGACGACAAAGCGCGTGTAGTTGTTGTCCGAGTCCTGGATGTTGGACTCCAGCACCTCCAGGCCATAGAGTGCCGCGCAGCTGCGCGATGCGATGGCGGCAACATCGGTGCGGTCGGAATTGGCGACCATCTCGGCCGACATGGCGGTGTTGGGGTACTTGGTGGCGTGCAGGTCGTGGGACTCGATAAAGCCCGCACACTGGGCAATGGCTTGGCCGTGGCTGTAAACCTCGCGCACGTCGGCGAGCTTGGTGCCGGGCTTGACGAGCATGTTGTGGTCGATCTTGAGGCGAAGCGAGCGCACGATGTGGAAGTCGAACTGGGCGAGCAGGTCGTAGACGGCGTTGACCGAGCCGGCGGTGGAGTTCTCGATGGGCAGCACGCCAAACTCGCAGAAGCCGTCGCGCACAGCGCGCATAACGCCTTCGAAGGTCTCGAAAAACGCGATGTCGGGCACGTCGAAGAGTTTGCACGCGGCGATCTGGCTATAGGCACCTTCCACGCCCTGGCAGGCAACTGTGGCCGTTTGAGGGAAGGGCGTGTCGAAGGCTACGGCCGTGGCGTGGGCCTTTTGCGAGACGGTGATGCCCTTGAGCTCGTTGATGTAGCGCTGCTGCTCGGCCTTGCTCATGCTCATGAGGAGACGAAACAGAGCGATGGTCTGTGCCTCGTAGCGCTCGGGCGCGCGGCTGGCGAGGTTGTTGAGCTTGGAGCGCTCGCGCGCGGGGTCAAAGACGGCCTTGCCCATCTCGGTTTTTGACTTGGCGACCTCGGTGGCAATGTCCATGCGCTCGATAAAGCTGTTGAGGAGCGTGGTGTCGATGCCATCGATGGCTTTGCGAATATCGGCAAGGTCCATAGGGACCCCTTTCGTGAATGGTTGCCTGGGGTAGTTAATTTGGGACGGGGCTTTTTTAGCTACCCTTTGACTGTCGACGAATCGATGGGTGCCAGGGCAAATATCAACTGGCATATGGGGGTAGCTAAAATAGCCCCGTCCCAAATTAACTACCCTTGGGGTGGGTGGACTAAAGCTGTCCGGCGTCTTCTAGGAGGGCGTCCCAGATGGCGAGCGCCGCGGCTGCTTCGGCTACGGGGACGGCTCGGGGGACGATGCAGGGATCGTGACGACCGTGGACCGAGAGCTCGGCATTTTCCATGGCGTCCATGTCTACGGTCTGCTGCTCGCGGCCAATCGAGGGCGTTGGCTTTACGGCCATGCGCCACATGACGGGCGCGCCGGTCGAAATACCGCCCAGGATGCCGCCGGCGTTGTTGGACTCAACCTCGATCTCGCCGGTCTCGGCGTCGATGCGATACGGATCGTTGTTCTCGCTGCCGCGCATGGCGGCCACGGCAAAGCCCATGCCAAACTCCACGCCCTTTACGGCGGGAATGCCAAACGCGATTTGCGCGATGCGGTTCTCGATGCCGTCGAACATGGGGTCGCCGATGCCCGCGGGAAGCCCGTAAATGCCGCACTCCACGATGCCGCCGATGCTGTCGAGCTCGTCGCGCGCGGCAAGAATCTCCTCGCGCATGCGGCCGGCTGCGGCGGCGTCAATGCACGGCAGATCGTTCGTAAGGATTGCCTTGCGGTCGGCCTCGCGATAGACCATATCGTCCATCGGCAGGTCGGAGATGCCGCCGATCTGCGCGACGTGCGCCATGACCTGAATGCCGCGGGCCTCAAGTGCCTGCAGCGCGATGCCGCCGGCGATGCATAGGGGAGCCGTTAGGCGGCCGGAGAAGTGCCCACCGCCCGCGACGTCGTGCATGTTGTGGTACTTCAAGCGCGCAGGGAAGTCCGCATGTCCCGGACGGGGCTTGCGGCGCAGCTCGGAGTAATCCTTGGAGCGCGTGTTGGTGTTCTCAATAATCGCTGCGATGGGTGCGCCGGTGGTGTGTCCATCGACCACACCGGCGATGATATGCGCGGCGTCGGCCTCGCGGCGTTTGGTTGCGGTCTCGTCGCGGCCGGGGGCGCGACGGTCGAGGAAGGCCTGCAGCTTCTCCTGGTCCACGGCGATGCCCGCCGGGATGCCATCGAGCGAGCAGCCGATAGCGGGGGAGTGCGATTGGCCGAAGATGCTTAAGTGCAAGACGTTGCCAAAGGTCGAGGACATGCTATTCCTCCTCGAGTGTGACCTTGCCGCCCAGCAGGCGGTAGTGGTCGAAAAAATCGGGATAGGACTTGTTGACGGCCTCGGCGCCGTGGATCACGACCTCGCCGGTGGCACGGCTCGCGGCGATGGCGGCCATCATGGCGATGCGGTGGTCGTTGTGCGAATCGACCTCGCCGCCGGTAAAGGCATCGACGCCCTTGATGATGAGGTCGTCGCCGGCAATACGCACCTGCGCGCCCAGCGCGGTGAGCTCGCGGGTGGTGGTGGCCAGGCGGTCGGATTCCTTGATACGCAGGCGGGCGCAATCGCGGATAAAGGTGCGGCCCTGTGCCAGCGAGGCCACGGCCGAGATAACGGGCACCAGGTCGGGAATGTCGTGGGCGCTCATCTCAAAGCCGGCGAGCTTGTCGGACTGCACGGTGGCGGCGTTGGTGGAGCGCACGATGCGGGCGCCAAAGCGCGAAAGCGCGGCAAGCACGTTGCGGTCGCCCTGTGCGGAGCTCAGGGACACGCCCTCGACGGTGATGGGGTCGGTGCCGATAGCGCCGGCACACAGCCAAAAGGCAGCGTTGGACCAGTCGCCCTCGACGGCCACGCTGCCGGGCGTGCGGTACGAGCCGCTGCTCACGCGGAAGTTCGTGACCTCGGGCTGGCCGTCCTTGGCCGGAATGCGCTCGACGTTGACCTCAACGCCAAAGGCCTTCATGGCCTGGATCGTTAGGTTGATGTAGGGGCGGCTCTCAATGAGGCCAGTCACCTGCACACAGGAGGGCTGGGCGAGCAACGGGGCTGCCAGCAGCAGGCCCGAGATGTACTGCGAGCTTACGTTGCCCGGCAGCACAAAGGTGCCCGGGCGCATGCGTCCGCTTGTCTTGAGCGGAAAACCGCCCAGACCCTGTAGGTCGCAGCCGGCGGCAACGATCTCGTCCGAGAGCGGGGACAGCGGGCGTGCGCCTAGGCGGCCCTGTCCCACAAAAGTTGCCTCTGCCCCCAGCGCGCAGGCGACGGGCAGCATAAAGCGGAGCGTGGAGCCGCTCTCGCCGCAGTCGAGCGTGCCGCCGGCAAGGGCCTTGAGCAGGCCGAACTCAATGCTCTTCATGGTGGGGTGGACCTGGAAGCCGTCCTCGACAGTCTCGATGCGGGCGCCGAGCGCCGTGAGGCAGCGGACCGTGGCCTCAATATCGGCGCAGGTGGTGTTGCAGGTCACATGCGTCTCTCCGTTGGCAAGGGCAGCGCAGATGATGAGACGGTGCGCCATCGACTTGGACGCGATGGCGGGAACGGTGCCCTTAAGCGGGGACGGGGTGATGCGGGCTAGCATGCGGATGCGTCTCCCTTCTGGCCGAGGCCCTCGGCAATGAGTTCGTGGAAAGTGGAAAGCGGCGTGCGGTCGATGCTGCAGCGGCCAATGCCGTGCGGAATCACCAGGTCGATGGTGTCGCCCGCGCGCTTCTTGTCGTGGAGCGCCTCGGCAAAGACGGCGTCGGCATCTAGGTCGCAGCGGGTCTTGAGGCCATGGCGGGCGCAGAGCTCCTCAATACGACCGGGCAGTGCAGCATCGCAAACGCCGTGCAGGGCCGCGGCGCGCGTGATGATGCCCATGCCGATCGACACGCAGTTGCCGTGTCCGAGCTCAAAGTGCTCGCAGGCCTCGACGGCGTGTCCGGCGCTGTGTCCAAAGTTGAGCAGCTTGCGCTGGTTTGTTTCGCGCTCGTCGGCGACGACCACGGCGCGCTTGATGTCGATATTGCGGGCGATGATGAGCGCTACGCGGGCTACATCGCGGTTGAGCAGCTCCAGCGTGAGCGGGGTCTTCTCCAGCTCGGCGAAAAGCTCTGGGTCGGCGATCACGGCGTGCTTGACGACCTCGCCGCAGCCGTCGGCGAACTGCTCGGGCGTAAGGGTGGCCAGGCACCCCACGTCGGCGATAACCACATTCGGCTGCCAAAAGGCGCCGGCCAGGTTCTTGCCGGCAGCCAGGTCGATGGCGGTCTTGCCGCCCACCGACGAATCCACCATGGCGAGCAGACTCGTGGGGATCTGCACAAACTTGCAGCCACGCATGTAGGTGGCGGCCACAAAGCCCGCCACGTCGCCCACGACGCCGCCGCCGAGTGCCACGATCACGTCGGAGCGCGAAAGCTCGTGCTCGGCCACAAACTCCAAAATGGCAACGTAGGTCTCGGCGCGCTTGTGTGCCTCACCGGCCTCGAAGGTGCAGATACTCACTTCGTAGCCTGATGCCTCCAGGCTCTGCTTAACGGGCATCTGGTAGAGCGGGCCTACGTTGGTGTCCGTCACGATGACGGCCTTGGTGCCGCCGGCAGTGGCGCGCACGAGCGGTCCCGCCTGCTCCAGCAAAAACGTGCCAACATGCACCTGGTAGGGGCGTGCGGTGTCGATATCGATGGTAATCGCCATAAGCTATGGTCCTTTCGACCTGGCGTGATAGGTGGTCTAGTGGGAGGCCTCGTCGTCGAGTGCGCGCTTAATGCGGTCGCCCTCGGCAAGGAGATTCTCCAGATAGCGCTGGTCGCGGTCCTTGAGCGCACGGCTGTAGGCGCCGAGCGAGTCGATCAGGTGGTCGATCTCGAAGGCAAGCGCGTCGGCGTCGTCGATCATGAGCTCGGACCACATTTGCGGGTTGAGGTGCGCCACGCGGGTGAGATCGCGGTAGCTACCGGCCGAAAAGCCGTGGTGGACCTGGGCGGTCGGGCTCTTTACGTAGGCGTTGGACACCACGTGCGCAAGCTGGCTCGTGAAGGCGATGACGCGGTCGTGCTCGGCGGCGCTGGTCACGCTGAACTTGCCAAAGCCCAAGGGGCGCACCATCTCGCGCACCTGCCCCAAGAGCTCCAGTTTGAGCGCATCGTCCACCGCGGGTGGCACGAGCACGAGCGGGGCGCCCTGGAACAGGTCGGCGCGGGAGTGCGCGTAGCCCGAGAACTGGGTGCCTGCCATGGGGTGCGCACCCACAAAGTAAAAGCCGTGCTCGCGGGCAAGCTCAAAGGCGCGCTCGCACACGATGCCCTTGACGCCCACCGTGTCGATCACCACGGGGCCCATGATGGCCTCGGTGTCGGTGGCGTCGGCGAGTGCCCGGGCATGCGCCTCGAGCCACTCGATGCAGGCCTCGGGGTAGCAGGCAAGGACGATGATGTCGCATTCGCCGAGTGTCTCGTCGTTGAGCTCTCCGGCGACAGTGCCCATGCTGGCGGCCGTCATGACATCATCATCGGGGTCCCAGGCCAGCACGCGAACGCCCGCCTGCGCATAGCCGCGGGCAAAGCTGCCGCCGATGAGGCCCAGGCCAACGATGCCCGCGCATTTGGGACCGCCCTGGTTAACGCGCGCGTTTCTCACCGTACCCATGGGCTACTCCATGGTCTCTTGGCAGACGACCTCGCGGATGGCGCGAATGCGGCGCATGGTGTCGTCGAACTGGTCGGGGGTGAGGGCCTGAGCGCCGTCGGACCATGCGCGGCTGGGCTCGTCGTGGACCTCGATCTCCAGGCCGTTGGCGCCGCAGGCGGTCGCGGCGAGCGCCATGGGCTCAACGTAGCGGGTGTAGCCGGTGGCGTGGCTGGGGTCGGCAACGACAGGCAGGTGCGACAGGTGGTGCAGCACCGGCACGGCGTTGAGATCGAAGGTGTTACGGGTGCGGGTTTCGAAGGTGCGGATGCCGCGCTCGCACAGGATGACGTTGTCGTTGCCCTCGCTCATGATGTACTCGGCGGCCATGAGCAGCTCATCGATCGTGCCGGACATGCCGCGCTTGAGCAGGATCGGGGTCTGGGTCTTGCCGACCTCCTTGAGCAGGGGGAAGTTCTGGGCGTTGCGGGCGCCGATCTGCATGACGTCGATCTTCTTGTCCAAGAAGACCTGCACGTCGCGTGGGTCCATGATCTCGGTGACGATCGGCATGTCGAGCTCGGCAGACGCCTCGCACAGCAGGTCGAGGCCGGCGGGGCCCATGCCCTGGTAGGCGTAGGGGGAGGTGCGGGGCTTGTAGGCACCGCCGCGCAGCATCGTGGCGCCGGCGGCCTTTACGCGGCGTGCGATGCGGATGAGGTTCTCGCCCTCGACGGAGCAGGGGCCGGCGATGACTTGGAACTGGTCGCCGCCGATTTTGACGCCGTGGCCGCAGTCGATGACGGAGTCCTCGGGGTGGAACTTGCGATTTGCGCGCTTGAACGGCTCGGAGACGCGCTGCACGCGCTCGACGACATCCATGGACTCGAGCAGGAACGGGTCGATCTTGGTCGTATCGCCCACCAGGCCGATGATCGTCTCGTTCTCGCCGCGCGAGACATCGGTCTTCAGCCCCTTTTTCTCAATCCAGCTGACGATATGGCTTACGGCATCGTCGCTGGCGCTCTGCTTTAAAATTGCAATCATGGTGTGCCTCTCACCTCGATGGATAACTTTTGCAAAAACGGCCCGCATCGCGAGCCGTGTATATGGTGCATGTGAGTTTATACTATCTGACTCGCTTTTGCCTTCTAAAGTGGGCCGTTGCGCCTCGTCTTCCTCGGAATTGCAAAGCTTTTTCTTTTATTTTGATAGCCCGTGGTGCACTTGGGTATAATGCCAAACGTTGGCCCTATTAGCTCAGGGGATTAGAGCGTCTGCCTCCGGAGCAGAAGGCCGTTGGTTCGAATCCAACATGGGGCACCATCGAACGTAAGACCGTCCGAACCTCGCATGGTCCGGGCGGTTTTTCTTATACCGACGCGACGTGATGGGACGTGGTATGGCAGCAACGGATATCGAGCGCGGACTCTCGACCGCCGAGGTCGAGGAGCGCATCGCCGCCGGTAAGATCAACCGCAACATGGAGCTCAAGACCAAGTCGGTCAAAGAGCTCATCATCGAGAACCTCTGCACGCTGTTCAATTTGATCAACGTGATCTTGGCTTTCCTGGTCATTTTGACCGGTTCATTTAAGAACCTGACGTTCCTGTTTGTGGTGTTCCTCAATACCGCTATTGGCGTCATTCAATCCATGCGGTCCAAGAAGATGGTCGATAAGCTCACGCTGCTGACCTCTAAGAAGGCCATCGCGGTGCGCGACGGTGCCGAGGTGGAGCTCGACTTGGACCAGATCGTGCTCGACGACATCATCCGCCTGGGGCGCGGCGACCAGATTCCCGCTGACGCCGTGGTGGTTTCGGGCGAGGCGCTCGTGAACGAGAGCTTGCTGACGGGCGAGAGCGACCTTATTAAGAAACAGCCCGGTTCCGAGCTCATGAGCGGCAGCTTTATCGACTCGGGCCTGCTGCGCGCCCGCGTGATCCATGTCGGCGCCGACAACTACGTGGCTAAAATTAATAACGAGGCGAAGTACGTCAAAAAGGTCAATTCCGAGATCATGAACGCGCTTAACGCCATCGTGCGCTTTGCGAGCATCATCATGATCCCGCTCGGTTTGGCGTTGTTTGCCTCGAGTGTGAGCGAGCTGTGGGATGCCGCGGGAACCCCGGGCGATAGTGCGCTTTCATGGTGCTTCTCCGAGCTGTTGGCTGGTCATGTGCCTTCGTCGGCGCTGCTGTCCACGGTGGGCGCCCTGCTGGGCATGATCCCGCAAGGCCTGGTGCTGCTGACCTCGTCGGTGCTCGCCATCGCCACGGTGCGCCTGGCCCGCCGCAAGGTGCTGGCGCAGCAGCTCTACTGCATCGAGACGCTCGCTCGCGTCGACGTACTGTGCCTGGACAAGACGGGCACCATTACCTCGGGTCGTATGGAGGTCGAGGGCACCTACCCGCTGCCTGTTGAGGGTGTTGGCTTTGGCGTGGACTCGGACGAGGCGGCTGTTCCCGTCGATACCACAGTGCTCGATTTTGCGCTGGCTAACGTGGCACGTGCGACCTCGGCCGATGCCAACGAGACATGCCAGGCGCTGCTCAACTATTACGCCGATCGCCCGGTCGAGGTGTCCGAGCCGCTGTCGGTCATTCCATTCTCGTCGTCTAAAAAATGGAGCGGCGCTTCGTTTGCGCAGGGCTCCTATGTGATGGGCGCCGCGCAGTTTGTGCTTTCGGAGCGTGTGTTTTCGCAGGTCGAGAACCGTGTCGCCGAGCTTGCCGATACCTGCCGCGTGCTCGTGGTGGCGCGCGTGGACGGCTTTACGCCCGATGGGGATATGGTGGGCGAGGCCGAGCCCGTGGGATTTGTGACCATCCGCGACGAGATTCGTACCTCGGCGGCCGAGACCATCGGCTACTTTAACGAGCAGGGCGTGACCCTCAACGTGATCAGCGGCGACGACCCACGTACGGTGTCGTCGATCGCGCGCGTGGTGGGCGTGCCGGGGGCGGACGCTTATGTGGACGCCACGACGCTCGATACGCCGGCCAAGCTCGATGCCGCAGTGGACCGCTACCATGTCTTTGGTCGTGTGACCCCGCAGCAGAAGCGCGAGCTCGTGCAGGCGCTCAAGCGCCGCGAGCACACCGTGGCCATGACGGGCGACGGCGTCAACGACGTGCTGGCGCTCAAGGAGGCCGACTGCTCCGTCGCCATGGCGGCCGGCTCCGATGCCGCGCGCAACGTGGCCGAGATCGTACTCGTCGACAACGATTTTGCCTCGATGCCCGCCGTGGTGGCCGAGGGCCGTCGCTCCATCAACAACCTGCAGCGTTCGGCCTCACTGTTCCTGACCAAGACGCTGTTCTCGATGGGCCTGGCGGCGCTGTGTATCGCGCTGCCGCCGTACCCCTTCGAGCCCATCCAGATGACGCTCATTAACTTCTTCTGCATCGGCGCGCCGGGCTTTGTGTTGGGCCTGGAGCCCAACAATGCTCGTGTGAAGGGTGCGTTTTTGAGCAACGTACTCAAGCGTGCACTGCCGGCGTCGATTGCGGTCATTTTGGCTGCGGCGCTCGATATCTTTGTGGCGCGCGTGTTTGGCTTTAGCCAGCTCACGCTGTCTACGATGTGCCTGCTTACGTCGTGCGCGGCGAGCGTCAGCCTAATCTGGCGCATCTCGCAGCCTCTCACGCCCTTACGTGTGGTGCTCTTTGTGTTTGTAGTCGCCGGCATCCTGGTGGGCGTTATCGGATTCCCGGAGCTGCTGTCTATTGCCAACCTGTCGATGGGCCAGATGGTTATCTTGGCTGTTATCGTGGTCTTTACCTGCTCGGTGTTCTTTAAGCTCGCCACGATGATGGATTCGCTCAAGCCGCGTCGTCGTCATGCCGCAACTGGTTTTGGCCGTGGTGTGCGCGTCCACCTGGGTCGCGGTGGCGGCAAGGTGAGCTCGACGGGTTCGACGGCCGAGCGTTTTGCCAAGCGCGTCGCCGCCGACATGGCGCAGCGCCGCGAAGATCGCACCGCTCGCGAGGCCGAGGCCCGTGCACTCGAGGGCGTGGCCCAGGCCCAGCCCAAGAAAAAGAGGAGTACCGGAGCCAAGCGCTCTCGCGTGACCAAGTCCGCCCAAGGCATCAAAGTCTCGATGCCAAGCAAAAAGAAGAAGTAACTACGCGCCCTGGCGATGTTGAATTGGTGCCTTGCTCCTGTGGGGCCGTGGCGATGTTATGCTCTAACCTCGATTGTTTGAATTGCTTCGAAAAGAGGATGCCGTGATCTGCCCGCATTGCCTTAAGACTATCGAGGACGGCGCCTCGTTCTGCCCCTACTGCAACGCCTATGTGGGTCCGGGCGATGGCCCCGAGCACACCGAGTTCGTGTTCTGCGAGGGCTGCGGTGCCCGTCTTTCTCCGCACGATCGTACGTGTCCCAAATGCGGACGCCCCGCTCCGGGTATCCTCTCCGAGGACGCGGCCGCATCCGACCTGGCAGCGGGCCACACGGCGGGCTTTCCGCGCCTAACGCAAGAGCAGATCGATACCGAGGTGCCTCATGCGCCCGCCTCGGCTGCCGCGGTTCTTTCGGACGCCGCCGATCCTAACGAGACCTGCGTGCTGCCGGCTTTCGATAAGGATTTCGGTATCCCCAAGGTCGATATTCCCACGCCCGTTTCCCTGCACGACGATGCTCAAAAACCCAAGCGCAAAGTGCATCCCGACGAGGACGCCTATCACAAGCACAAGCGTCATATCCCCAAGCCGCTCATCGTCATCGCGGTACTTGCCGTCGTTTGCGGCGGTGCCTATTGGTTCGTGACGACCGATCCCATGGGTGTCATGCCTGGCTTCTACGACCAGTTTGGCCAAGCTGCACAAACCACCTTCCCCACGCGCCAAAAGGGCGAGGCGACTGAGGACGATACCAAGCAAGACGATTCTGCCGAGGTGGTCCAGGAAGAAACCGTGCTGACCGATGATCAGCTCTATACCAGGCTCGACGGTCTGTATCAGACCATCGTGTCCTACGGTGACGAGGACCAGATCGGCGAGGTCATCGATTCCTTTAACAACGGCTATCTCCGAACGCCGCTGTCCACCCGTCAGGAGCTGTCGCAGAGTGCTTACGCCCTGCGCGACCAGATTAAAAAGACGCAAGATGAGCTCAGCAACCTTAAGTACCAGGACGATACGGTCTATGCGGACGACATTGCCCACTTAAAGCAGCTTGCCGAGTGGATGTATGAGCGCGTCGACGTGATCTGCCAGAGTTGGGACATCTCGCTGGCCATTCCCGATGGCGAGTCGATGAGTTCTCACCAAAGCGAGATCCTGGCGCCCATCGCTCAGGGTGGCAACAGCGCGCTTAATCAGTACGACGCCAACGTGGGCTCCTGGAAGCCGCAGCAGCGTTCCTAAAATTAGTTCGCCATAGTCGGCATAACCTACGTGCGCAATTGATGTAAGCGCATGCTTATTGCTACAATTCGTACAAATATGCTTTAAACGCACGAGGAAGGAACCACATGTTTGGTTTTAAGAAAGAGCTCTACACGCCCGAGTATCAGCTTGCCGGCGACGAGTGCGCCGTTATCGAGACGTCGAAGGGTACCATCAAGGTCAAGTTTGACGGCGAGGGCGCTCCCATTCATGTCGCGAACTTCTGCGAGCTTTCTACGATGGGCTTCTATGATGGCCTTAAGTTCCATCGCTATGTGCCCGGTTTTGTCATCCAGGGCGGCGACCCCAATACCCGCGATATGTCCGGCGCCGACGTCGCTGCCGGTCTTGAGGGCCCCGACGGCATGCCCGGTACCGGTGGTCCCGGCTACTGCATCAAGGGCGAGTTTGCCACCAATCCGCGCAACAGCCATGTCGATGGTGCCCTTGCCATGGCACGCTCCATGGACCCCGATTCCGCGGGTTCGCAGTTCTACTTCTGCCTGGGCGCCCAGCATAACCTCGATTCCGGTTACACCGTCTTTGGTACCACGGTCGAGGGTCTCGATGTGATTTCGCAGCTGCGTGCCGGCGACGAGATCGTCCATGTCGAGATCGTTCACGAGTAAAGGGGACTTCCTTGAATAGCCAGCTGATCCAACAGGGCCGCGCCGCTTACCGCGCGGGTGATTTTTCCGCTGCAGCCCAGATGCTTGGGGCGGCAAAAACTCCCGATGAGATTATGGGCGAGGCCGATCACCTTCGTGGCAACGCCTTGATGCACCTGGGCATGTATGCCGAGGCCGCCGAGGCCTACGCCGCTGCCCTCAATGACGGCACCTACGGCAAGCGCGGCGCGCTGCTCACCAACCGCGGCAAGGCACTCGCCGCCGTGGGCGACTACACGACGGCCGCCCAGGCGTTCTCTGCTGCTACGCAGGATGCTTCCTATGCCACGCCGTTCAAGGCCTATCTGGGCCTGGGTAACGCGCTGTTCCAGTCGGGCGACTATGCCAACGCGGGTACTGCCTTCCGTCAGGCTGCCATCGACGGCGCCAATCCGGCTCCTGCCGCCGCACTGGGCGAGCTTGGTCGTTGCTTCATTAAGCTCGGCCGTCCGGCGGATGCCGTGGAGACCTACCGCACGGCTATCGACTTTGCCGGCCCCCGCGACGACACGCGTGTGCTCAACGCCGGCATGGGTCAGGCGCTTTCTGCCGCCGGCCGTCCCTCCGACGCACTCGACGCCTTTAACGCCGCTACTGCCGATGGCATCTACCAGCTCACTTCCGAGCAGGCCGATGAGCTTGCCCGCGTGCATGATTCGCTTGCCGCGCTGTCTGCCCAGACGGCTATGGCCACGGCTCCGGCGCCCGCGATGGACGCTCCTGCCGTCGATCCGCTCGATCCTACGGGCGCGACCGGTCAGTTTATGCCCGATCCCTCGGACACCGGCTTCTTTACGCTGTCCGAGTCCGAGATGGTCCAGCAGGACCGTCAGGATCGTAAGCAGGCCAAGGTCCGTCGTCGCCATCGCCACACGGGTCTCAAAGTCTTCATCGTGCTGCTTCTGCTCATTTTGATTGCTGCGGGCGGTCTGGGCTTTGCCTACACGCGCGGCTTTGGCTTCCCCTCGCAGGAGTCGGTTATCACCGATCTGTTCCAGGCTGCCGGCGACGGTGACACCGCAAAGGCCGAGTCTTGCCTGGCCTCGAGCCTGTCCGAGGACGCCAAGTCGATGATCATCTCCTCGATTCCGCAGGGCGCCACCGTGTCCGTCGAGGGCATGGATCAGTCCATGACCGAGACGACCGCCAAGGTCAAGGCTTCGCTGTCCAAGGGCGGCGAGCAGGAGTACACCGTCAAATTCGTGCGCTCCGACAATCATATCGGCTGGGCCGTTTCCTCGCTCGATATGGATTTCTCGGCTGCTGACAACCAGTAGTGACCTTATGGGATTTAGCTTTGCCCGGCGCTTCACCGCAAGTGAGGTGCCGGGCTTGCGCTAGTATCATGAGCTAGTAGTTTTCCAGCAATCATCCAACACATCAGGAGTTGCGTTGTTTTCTTTGATGGATATGTTCTTCGGTAGCTATGCGGGCGATCTTGCCATCGACCTCGGTACCGCAAATACGCTTGTCTCCGTGCGCGGCAAGGGCATCGTCATTCGCGAGCCCTCTGTTGTCGCCATCGACAAGAACGACGAGCGCATCCTGGCGGTCGGTATCGAGGCAAAGCGCATGCTCGGCCGTACGCCCGGCAACATCGTGGCCGTTCGTCCCCTGAAGGACGGCGTCATCGCCGACTTCGATGTTACCGAGGCCATGCTTCGCTACTTTATCGACAAGGCTTCCGAGAAGCGCTATCCGTGGACCCCGCGTCCGCGCGTTGTCGTCTGCGTTCCCTCCGGTGTCACGTCGGTCGAGAAGCGTGCTGTCTTTGAGGCCACGATCCAGGCCGGTGCTCGCCAGGCCTACCTGATCGAGGAGCCCATGGCTGCCGCTATCGGCGCCGACCTGCCCGTCGAGGAGCCCACCGGCTCCATGGTCATCGACATCGGTGGCGGTACTACCGAGGTCGCCGTTATCGCTATGGGCGGCATCGTCGTCTCGCAGTCCATCCGTATTGCCGGTGACGAGTTCGATCAGGCCATCCTCACGCACGTTCGCGATGCCTACAACCTGGCCATCGGCGAGCGTACGGCAGAGGACATCAAGATCAAGGTCGGTTCCGCCGTGCCGCTCAAGGACGAGCTCGACGTCGAGGTCAACGGCCGCGACGTGATCACCGGTCTGCCCAAGACCGTGCGCATCGAGAGCGAGGAGATTCGTCGCGCGCTCAACAAGCCGCTCGACGAGATGGCCAAGGCCGTCAAGGACGCACTCGACGCTACGCCTCCCGATCTTGCCTCGGACCTTATGTACTACGGCATTTTGCTGACTGGTGGCGGCGCGCTGCTGCGCGGTCTCGACGTGCGCCTGCGCGATGAGACCGGTGTTTCGGTCAACGTCAGCCCCACGGCGCTCGATAACGTCGTTAACGGCTGTGCCCGCGTGCTCGAGGCCAATGCGTTTGATGGCGGCTTCGTCCAGACCAATGCTTAATTTCCAAAAGGTGGATTCCATTTGGCACGATCTTCGGGTTTCTCCACAAATCTGAATACCAAGCGACAATCAACGGGTATGCGCCCGTTGATTGTTTTCAGCCTGATTTCGGTGTTGCTGCTCACGTTTTACATCCGCGAGGGCGAGGCAGGGCCGATTCATGCCGTGCGTTCGGGCGTAACGACGATTACCTCGCCGGTGCGCTTTGTGGGCTCGGCCGTGGCGGCTCCCTTCAATGCGATCGGCAACGTGTTCTCTAACCTTACGGCGTCGCAGGACACGCTTGACGATCTTAAGAAGCAAAACGAGGAACTGACCTCTAAGGTTGCTGAGCTCTCCGAGGCTCAAAAGACCGCCGAGCGTCTGGAGGGGCTGGTCGGCCTGCAGTCGACCTATAACCTCAAATCGACCGCAGCTCGTATTGTTGGTGCCTCGGGCGATGCCTGGACCTCGACCGTCACCATCGACAAGGGCTCTGCCGACGGCCTTACCATCAACATGCCTGTGACGAGTTCGGCCGGTGTTATCGGCCAGATCATCGAAGTCTCGGCCAAGACGTCCACCGTGCGCCTGATTGGCGACGAGAACTCGGGCGTGTCCGCTATGGTGCAGGACACGCGCGCCCAAGGCATGCTGCAGGGTCAGGCTGACGGCACGCTGCGTCTTGAGTACGTGAGCGTCGACTCCGATGTTAAGGTTGGCGACATCATCGTGACCTCGGGCATTGGCGGTGTGTTCCCCAAGGGTCTACCGCTCGGCACCGTCTCGTCGGTCGAGAAATCGGCAAACGACGTGTACTACACCATTGTGGTGCGCGCCCAGACCACGGCCGAGAACAACGAGGAAGTGCTGGTCATCACCTCGCTGACCGACGAACAGTCGGCCTCGGATGAGGACGTGAGCACGGCCAACAGCACGCCGCAGGGAACGTCGCGCGATGCTGCGACCAAGACGAAGGACGAGAGCTCGGATGACAGTTCCGACACGTCCGAGACGACCGATTCTGGCTCGAGCGAATAGGGGGCATGTCCATGGATCTACACGAGCAGGGGATGAGCTCCCGCACGTTTGTGATCGCCGCCATTGTGTGTGTGCTGCTGCAGGCAGGCCTGGCACCGCAGATCTCCATTGCGGGAGGTCGCGTCAACTTCATGATTATCCTGGTGTGCCTAAGCGTGTTCTCGGGCGACCCGACCCGTGCCGTCGTGTGCGGTTTTTGCAGCGGCTTGTTTTATGACCTGTCCGCTGCCGTGCCGGTGGGCGTTATGTCGCTCCTGCTGACCGTGGGTTCTTTTGCCCTGGTGCACAGCGCCGTCGGTCAGACGGGCGGTACCCCGAGTGCGCGCGGCGTCACCGTGGGCGCCTTTGCGCTCGTCATTAATGTGATCTACAGCATCATCTTGCTGTTTATGGGTTTGGAGACGAGCTTTGTCGTGGCGATCTTCGGCCATGCGCTGCCGTCCTCGATCCTGACGGGTCTGGTTGCCATTCCGTTTTTGATGTCCGGCGTCGTGCCGCAGTCCGGCTATGGATTCTCCGCACGTGGCGGACGCCAGACGGGTATGCGCTTTAAGCCCAAGACCCGCAAGCTCAAATAGGGGAGGCCCGTAGATGTCTTCCCAGATGACGGTTATTATCGCCGGTATCGTGCTGGTTGTGGCCATCGTGGTCGCGCTGGTCATCATGCGTCGAGGCGATTCCCGTTTTACCTACGATACACAGCATGGAACGGCCCCGCGCGCCACCGAGGGCGAGGGCAATACCGCGGCGACCGCCTTTAAGGGCCGCTTTTCCATCCTCACCACGGGTGTGGGCGCGATGTTTGCGGCACTTGCCGTCAAGCTGTGGGGCATGCAGATGGTCTCGTCGGACTATTACGAGAAGCAGGCCAATAGTAATCAGACTCGCACCGTTACCACACCCGCTGTGCGCGGCCGCATCCTCGACCGCAATGGCGTGGCGCTTGTCCAGAACCGTCCCTCACTTGCTGTCGTGGCCTACCGCGACCTTGCCGAGGATGAGGTTCTGGTTCGCCATCTTGCCAACGTGCTTGGAATGCCTTATGTGGCGGTCCTTCGCAATATTCAGGACAATACAGAGGGCGCTCAGAGCCTGCATACCATCGCGACGGACGTCCGTCGCTCCACGGTTGCCTATATCAAGGAACACGCCGGCGAGTTCCCGGGCGTCAAGATTGCCGAGCGTACCGAGCGCCAGTATCCATACGGCGAGACGGCATGCCATATCTTGGGCTATACCGGCACCATTACCTCCGAGCAGCTCGAGGCCCAGAATAAGAAAACCTCTGGCGATGATGATGCTTCTGCTGGCAAGATTACGTACCAGTCGGGCGATATCGTGGGCCAGGCGGGCGTTGAGAGCTACTACGAAAACCTGCTGCAGGGTATTCGTGGCGAGCAGACCGTCAAGGTCGATGCCTCGGGCAATGTGACCGGTCAGGCCGGCGCCGTGCCCGCGAAGGCCGGCTCCGACATTAAGCTCACGCTCGACCTTAAGATCCAACAGGCCTGTGAGGCGGCGCTGGCGAGCGCTATCGAGCTTGCCAAGACCACTGGCTACAGCAATGCCGGCAACGGCGCTGTGGTGTGTCTCGATCCCAACAATGGCGAGATCCTGGGCATGGCGAGCCAGCCCAAGTTCGATCCGTCCGTCTTTATCGGCGGCGTCTCAAATGACGTGTGGACCGAGCTCAATGATGACAAGGGTTCGCACCCGCTGCTCAACCGCGCCATTAGCGGACAGTACATGTCGGCCTCGACCATCAAGCCGCTCTCGGCACTGGCCGGTCTTGAGTTTGGAACCTACACTTCAACGCAGACAACCAACTGCACGGGTTATTGGACGGGTCTGGGCAAGGCTTGGGGCAAGCGCTGCTGGCTGACGTCTGGCCACGGCACCATGACGCTGCAGTCGGGTATCGCCAACTCGTGCGACCCCGTCTTCTACGACATGGGTAAGGCGTTCTTTTATGACGAGCAACATCCCGAGGGCCTGCAGGAGGTCTTTCGTCGCTGGGGCCTAGGCAAGACCTGCGGTATCGATCTGCCGAGTGAGGGCGCGGGTCGTATTCCCGATGCCGAGTGGAAAGAGTCATACTTCACCGACGCCTCTGCCGAGGACCGCAAGTGGAATGCCGGCGATATGACCAACATTGCTATCGGCCAGGGCGACATCCTGGTGACGCCCCTGCAGATGGCGTGCGCCTATATGGGTCTTGCCAACGGCGGCAAACAGTACGTGCCTCACGTATTTTTGTCTGCCGTGTCGCGCGATGGCGACGGCGATGCCTATAAGTACAATGGCAAGGGCAAGAAGAAGCGCCTGGAGGCCAAGATCAACAGCGATTCGGATTTGGCTCTTGTTCGCAACGGCATGCACGACGTGATTTACACGGCATCGACGTCCCTGGCGGCGCACTTTGGCACCCTGACGCCGCAGGTATACGGCAAGTCGGGCACGGGCGAGAAAAGTGGCGAGGACGAATACGCGTGGTTCTGCGCCTATGCACCGGCCGATGATCCCAAGTATGTCATCGCTACCGTCCTGGAGCAGGGCGGCGGTGGCTCAGATACCGCGATGCATGTCGTGCGCGACGTGCTCGGCGTGATTTATGACGAGCCCGATACCTCTTCGGCCTCGGGCGATTCTTCGGTTCGATAGGAGGTTGCGATGGATTTTTCTCCGGCGGATCTGTTCCGTTCAACCAAGACCGGCTCTCGCAGCAGCCTGGACCGCGTCAACAAGCAACTTTCGGCCTCGCGCGGCACGTTTCGCCAAAAGGTGCATATCGGTGTGCTCGTGGCTACTGTGGCGCTCGTCGCCTACGGTGCCATCATTATCTGGTCGGCTTCGCAGTTTAAGGCCGATGCTTCGTTCTCGCGCCATTTGCTGGGAATTGGCATCGGCACGGTGCTGGCGGTGCTGGTCTGGCGCTCCGACCTGCGCGGTATTTCCAATTTCTCGACGGCGTTGCTCGTCATCGACCTGATCGTGATCTTCTCGCCCAAGATTCCGGGTCTGTCCTATACGGGCGGTCTGGGCATGACGGGCTGGATCAAGATTCCCGGTATCGGCTTGACGTTCCAGCCGGTTGAGCTTGCCAAGCTCATCACCATCTTCTTTATTGCTACGCTTGGCTCGCAGTATAACGGTCGCATCGATACCGTTCGCGACTACGTCAAGCTCTGCGGCATGCTGTCCATTCCGTTTTTGGCCGTCGTTGCCATGGGTGACCTGGGCTCGGGCCTGGTCGTGCTGGTTTCGGGCGCCATCGTCATCTGCATGAGCGGTGCACGCCGCGAATGGGTGCTGTCGACCCTGGCCCTGCTCGTGGGCCTGGTGGCCCTCGTCCTGGCGCTTGATTCGGTCTTTGATTCGTTGCTCGGCCACGATGTGCTCATCAAGCAGTATCAGATGAACCGTCTGACGGTCTTTATCGACCCCGATAATGCCGATTCGGACGATGCCTACAACCTGCAGCAGTCGCTTATCGCCGTTGGCTCGGGCGGCTTCTTTGGTAAGGGTTTGGGCCATGCGACGCAGTCAGCCGGCGGCTTTCTGCCTGAGTTCCACACCGACTTCGTCTTCGCCTTTCTGTCCGAGACCTTTGGCTTTTGTGGTTCCTTTTTGCTCCTGTGCCTCTACGTGCTGCTGATCTTTTCGACGATTCGCGTCGCCTTTAAGTGTGAGTCGCTGTTTTTACGTCTTTCGTGTGTGGGCATCGTTGGCATGTGGGCGTTCCAGACCTTCGAAAACATCGGCATGTGCATCGGCATGATGCCGATTACCGGTATTCCGCTACCGTTTATTAGCTTTGGCTCGTCTTCGATGATGATTCAGCTGCTGACGGTGGGTATCGTACAATCCATATGGCGGCATCGTTCGGGCGCCGCGTAACCGCTGGAGGGGTTTGCTATGAAAATTCCCGTAGATAAGCTGACCCGCGCTTTTAAGATGGGCGCGTCCGTTAAGAGGGATTCCGATACGCCGGTGCGCGTTTCGGTCTATCTGGATTCGTCCGCCTCGCGCTTTCTGGCCGAGACGGTGCGTGACGCCTTTGTGCCGCAGACGACCTCGGGCATTGTGCGCGTCGAGCGTCTGGGGGAGGAGCGAATTGCTCCAAAGACCGATACCGATGTGGTACTGGTGCTCTCGTGTGGTTCCGATCGCTTGGAGAGTGCCGTGCAGGAGCTCGTGATCGCCGGCGCACCCGTGTGCGTGCTTGCCGAGTCTGCTGTGGAGGTGCCGTTTATCGAGGAGTCTACGCCCATGCTCGGCGTGGTAGCGGCAACCGATAAGACGTATCTGCTCGAGACGCTTGCCCGCTGGATTCTCGACCGCACCGACAAGGAAACGGCTTTTGCGGCGAACTTTGCCTTCATGCGCATCGCGGCGGCCAATCGTATCATCACCTCGTGCGCGCTCACCAATATGGCGACCGGTGCACTGGTGTTTTTGCCAGGCGCCGATTATCCCGTTATGGCGCTGGCGCAGGTGGGCATGCTCTTTGAGCTCGCTGCCGTCTTTGGACGCGGCATTAAGCCTGAGCGCGGCTACGAGGTCGCGGGCGTGCTTGCCGGCGGTCTTGTGATCCGCGCGGTCACCCGCGCGCTCGTCAAACAGACGCCGCATATTGGGTTTGCCGTCAAGGCGCTCACTGCTGCCGCGGGCACCTACGGCATGGGCCGTGCGCTTGTTTCGCTCTACGAGCGCGATGTCGACTACAGCCGTGCCAACGAGGTGGTCACTGCCACGTTCTCCCGCGTTCGCGATCTGGTGACCACGGTCGCGGGCGCTACCCGTCCTATGGCGTCCTACCAAGACGCATCCGATCTCGCTGCTTAGGGGTTTTCCGTTGCGCGTTGCATACCAAGACTGTTTTCATTTAATTGAGCCGTTGCTCGCCAAGGTCGAGAAGCCGAGCCGCTATATCGATCACGAGTGGGGCACGCTTTCCAAGGCCGATGCCGACTACCGTTGCTGCCTGATCTATCCGGATGTGTACGAGGTCGGTCTGCCCAACCAGGGCATCGCCATCCTCTACAACATCCTTAACCAGGCCGAGGGCATCTCCTGCGAGCGCGGCTATGTGCCGTGGCCCGATATGGGCGACGCCATGCGCGAGGCGGGTATTCCGCTGCTATCGCTCGAGGGTGCAGCGCCGGTCGCTTCGTTTGATATCGTCGGTCTGCATGTGCCGCACGAGATGGCGGTGACGAACTTCCTCGAGGCTTTGGACCTCGCTGGCATTCCGCTGTTAGCGGCCGACCGAGGTGAAGACGACCCAATCATCATCGCCGGCGGTCCCTCGGTGTACAACCCCGAGCCGTACGCGGCCTTCTTCGATGCCATCCTCATCGGTGAGGGCGAGGAATCGCTGCTCGAGACCTGCCAGCTGCATCGCCGCCTGCGTGACGAAGGGGTCCCGCGCGCGCAGATTGTCGAGCAGCTTGCATCCATTGCCGGCAACTACGTGCCGTCGCTCTATGAGGTTCGTCACGACGAGCCCTGCTCGCCGCATGGCTACACCGTGCCGCGTGAGGGCAAGGATGCGCCGACCGTGGTCTACAAGCGCGTCGTCGAGGATTTCGGCGCCACGAATCCGCTGTCGCAGTCGTGCGTGCCCTATGCACAGCTGGTTCACGACCGCCTGTCTATCGAGATCCTGCGCGGCTGCGCCCGCGGCTGTCGTTTTTGCCAGGCTGGCATGACGTATCGTCCGGTGCGCGAGCGCTCGGCCGACCAGATCGTCTCGTCGGTGATTCAGGGTCTGGAAAAGACCGGCTATGACGAGGTGTCGCTGACCTCGCTCTCCACGACCGACCACTCCTGCATTCGTGACGTGCTCGGCAGGCTCAACCGTCGCCTGGAGGATACGGGTATTCGCGTGTCTATTCCGTCGCAGCGCCTGGATTCGTTTGGCGTGGATATGGCCGAGTCGGTTGCCGGCGAAAAGAAGGGCGGCCTGACGTTCGCGCCCGAGGCCGGCAGCCAGCGCATGCGCGACATCATTAACAAGAACGTGACCGAGGAGGACCTGGACCGTGCGGCCAAGGCGGCCTTCGAGGCCGGCTGGAACCGCATGAAGCTCTACTTTATGATGGGCCTTCCCGGCGAGCGCGACGAGGACATCGTGGCCATCGCCAATCTGGCCGATCACGTGCTGGAGCTCGGTCGTTCCGTGGTGCCCAAGGCTCGTCGCGGCTCGATCTCGGTGTCGATCTCGGTTTCGGTCTTTATCCCTAAGGCTGCCACGCCGTTCCAGTGGTGCCCGCAGCTCGACTACGACGACGTCAAGCGTCGCCAGAAGCTGCTCATCACGAGCGTTCGCAACCGTGCCGTCCGCGTTCATTACCACGATGCCGAGACCTCGCTCATCGAGGCTGCGCTGTCCCGCGCCGGTCGTGACATGACGCCCGTCATCATCGACGCTTGGCGCTCGGGCTCTCGCTTTGACGCCTGGGTAGAGCATTTCTCGCTCGATAACTGGAAGGAAGCTGCTGCCAAAAACGGCATCGACCTCAATGAGCTCGTGCACCTGCCCTACGAGTTGGATTGGCGCCTGCCGTGGGAGCATGTGAGCCCTGGCTGTACGCGCGGCTTCCTCGAGCGCGAGTACCGTCGCTCGCTCGAGGGCGTCACGACTCCCGACTGCACCCGCACGTCGTGCACCGGCTGCGGGATCTGCCCCACGCTCCACGCCAAGAATGTATTGATGGGTGATCGCGCATGAGTGAGCGCCTGACCGACAACCCCTCGCTCTTTAGACTTCGTGTTCGCTATGGCAAGCGCGATCGCCTTAAGTACCTGGGCCATCTCGAAGTGATCCATACCATTGAGCGCATCGTGCGCCGTGCGGGACTTCCCTATGCCGTCACGCAGGGCTTTTCTCCGCACATGCGCGTGGGCTTCTCTTCGGCGCTACCGGTGGGTACGTCGTCGACCTGCGAGTGGTATGACCTGTTTATGACCGAGTTCGTGGCGCTCGACGAGGCGTTTGGGCGCCTGGCTGCGGCGTCTCCGGCCGATCTGGCGCCCATCGAGGCGGCGTACATCGACGTGCGCACGCCGGCGTTGACGGCGCAGCTCACGCGCCTGTCGTATCGCATCGACCTGCACTTGGATCCCGAGGCGCCCGTAAGCGCCGACGAGGTGCGTCATGCGCTCGACACGCTGCGCGCGGACCATGGCATCGACTACGCGCGCGGAAAAAAGAGCAAGCGCTTGGATTTGGATCACACGCTCGTGGGCTATGAGCTCACGGCGGGGGAGCGCCCGGACCATTTGGTGCTCATGCTCGACACCCATGCCGACAACGAGGGCTCCATGCGTCCGGAAATTTTGCTTTCTGCTGCTGATGTTTTGTTGCAGGGCTTGACCCCGGGCGTGGATGCACCTATTGTTTCCACCGGTATGCAAGACCTCGTGACCATCTGCTCCTACGATGTCGAGCGTCAGAATCAAGCATGCGAGGACGACGAGGGCCGACTCGTCAGCCCCATACCTGTGCGAACTTGTGGATTTGCTCCACATACTCGTTGACGGGGGTATTTTCGCCTGCTACTATATTCGGCTGTTGCACTAACTGATGCATGAAGGGCAAGTAAACATGTACGCAATCGTTAACACGGGCGGCAAGCAGTACAAGGTCGCCACCGACGATGTCATCACCGTCGAGAAGATCGAGGGCAATGAGGGCGACAAGGTCACCCTGCCGGTTATCTTCCTCAACGATGGTAAGAAGATCGTCACCGATCCCGACAAGCTGGCCAAGGCCAAGGTTACCGCTCAGATCGTTGAGCAGTTCAAGGGCGAGAAGCAGCTGGTCTTCAAGTTCCACAAGCGCAAGCGCTATCGTCGTCTGAAGGGTCACCGTCAGCAGCTCACCAAGCTGAAGATCGTGAAGGTTCAGGCTACGTCCCGCGCCAAGAAGGCTGTCAAGGCAGAGGCCGAGGCTGTTGCCGAGGCTCCCGTCGCCGAGTAGATTACACTCGTAACGAAAGAGTAGGTATACACAATGGCACACAAAAAAGGACTCGGTTCCTCCCGTAATGGCCGTGACTCCCGCGGTCAGCGCCTTGGCACGAAGCGCTATGCCGGCCAGACGGTAACCACGGGCACGATTCTCGTCCGTCAGCACGGCACGCACATCCACCCGGGTGAGAACGTTGGCCGTGGTAAGGACGACACGCTGTTCGCGCTGGTCGACGGTACCGTTGAGTTCCACAAGGGTATCAAGCACAGGGTCAGCGTACGCCCGCTCGCGAACGCGTAATTCACCCTTCATAGAGCACATATGTGGGAGGCACTTGAGTTTTAGGATTCAAGGGTCTCCCTCTTTTTTGTAGGAGGCGATTCTGTTGTCACAGTTCACCGATATCAGCCGCATTAACGTGTGCGGCGGCGACGGCGGAGCCGGATGCATGTCGTTTAGGCGCGAGGCATTTGTCCCCAAGGGCGGCCCCGATGGCGGCGACGGCGGTCGTGGCGGCAATGTCGTCATCCAGGCCGATGCTCAGCTGTCTTCGCTGATCGATTACCGCTTTAAGCATCACTTCCGCGCCGAGCGCGGCACGCACGGGCAGGGTGCCCGTCGTAACGGTAAGAGCGGCGAGGACCTGATTCTCAAGGTCCCTATGGGTACCGTGGTGCGCGAGCTCGACCCCGAGACGCAGACCCCGATGTTCGAGATTGCCGACCTCGTTCACGATGGCGAGCGCGTTGTCGTGGCGCCCGGCGGTGCCGGTGGTCTGGGAAATACGCACTTTGTGACGTCGGTGCGCCGCGCTCCGGCCTTTGCCCAGCTAGGCGAGCCGGCCGAGGAACACTGGATTGAGCTCGAGATGAAGCTTATGGCCGATGCCGCACTCGTGGGCTTTCCCTCGGTGGGTAAGTCATCGCTCATTGCGCGCATGAGTGCCGCCCGCCCCAAGATTGCTGACTACCCGTTTACCACGCTCGTGCCCAATCTGGGCATGGTGCGTGCCGGCGAATATTCTTACGTCGTTGCCGACGTCCCCGGTCTTATCGAGGGCGCGAGCGAGGGCAAGGGCCTGGGTCACCAGTTCCTGCGTCACATTGAGCGTACGGCCCTGATCATGCATGTCGTCGACATGACGGGCGGTTTTGAGGATCGCGATCCGGTTGAGGACTATCGCATCATCAACCGCGAGCTCGAGCAGTATGGCGCCGAGCTTTCGGAGCGTCCGCAGATCGTCGTTGCCAACAAGTGCGATGCGCCGGGCACGGCCGACAAGATTGCCGACCTCAAGCGCGCAGCGCTCGACGATGGACATATGTTCTTTGCCGTGTCTGCTGTTACGGGCGCCGGCCTCAACACGCTGATGCTTGCCGTGGGCGAGCAGGTGGCTAAGCTGCGCGCCGAGTTGGCTGTCTCCGATGAGCCGGTCGTTCTGCGCGACGATGAGTGGGAGCGCCGCCGCCTGCAGCGTGAGAAGCGTTTCCGCATTGTCCAGGAAGAGCCCGGTGCCTTCCGCGTGGTCGGTCGTGCCATTGAGCGCATGGTCATCCAGACCGACTGGGAAAACGAGGAAGCCGTCATTTACCTGCAGCATAAGTTTGCGCGTATGGGTGTTGACGACGCGCTCGAGAAGGCCGGTTGCCGTGCGGGCGACGAGGTCCGCATTTGCCAGCGCGCCTTTGACTTTGAGGGCGCCGAGGACTTCTCGGAGTACGAAGAGCTCGAGGATGCTGACGAGGACGTTGCCGTTGAAGCCATTGACGTGGCCGATGCTGCGGATGAGAGCGTCGAGGTTGTCGATGCGGCGGATGCCGCGGACGATGCCGAGACCTCGGAGGGCGAGTAGGCCATGTCGCTGCGCGGTGGAATCGGTCTGCCCGAGCTTCCTCTAGAGGACGGGCAGGAGTTTAGGCTCGGCATTATGGGTGGCACCTTTGATCCCATCCATTACGGGCACCTGGTGACCGCCGAGCAGGCGCGCGAGTCGCTCGACTTGGATGCTGTGCTCTTTATGCCGGCGGGCTCTCCTGCCTTTAAGCTTGACAAGCCGGTGACGCCTGCCGAGGACCGTTATGCTATGACGGTCCTCGCCACCGCCGCGAACCCGGCCTTTTTGGCGAGCCGGTTCGAGATCGACCGCCCGGGCGTAACCTATACGGCCGATACGCTTCATGCCCTTCGCGACTTTTACCCGCCGCAGGTAAAGCTCTACTTTATTACGGGCGCCGACGCGATTATCGATATCGTGACCTGGCATGATGCCGAACGAATCGCTGAGCTTGCTACCTTTATTGCGGCGACGCGACCGGGCTTTGATATCGATACGGCGCGTGCCCGAATCAAAGAGTCGGGGCTGCCGTTCGACGTGCGCTATATTCAGATTCCGGCGCTGGCGATCAGCTCGACGAACATTCGTAAGCGAGTTGCCCGCGGCATGAGCGTGCGCTATCTTACGAGCGAGTCCGTGCTCGGCTACATTCGCAAACGCAGACTATATGCCGATTTGAGCCAAGAAGATTTTGAGTGATGGGGGGTCTACGTTGTCGGTAGAGGATCAGTTTGAGGGCGATGAGCGCGCGCTGCTCAAGCGCATTCAAGAGCTGCTCGATGTTCGCATGAAGGATAAGCGCAAGCGCTATGTGCATTCGCTGGGTGTTGCCGAGACCGCACTTCATCTGGCCGAGGTCTACGGCGTTGACCGCTTTGATGCCGCTGCCGCCGGCCTGATCCATGACTGGGACAAAGTGCTCTCCGACGACGAGCTCGTGGCCCGCGCGCTTCACTATGGCATCAAGGTTGCCGGTTCTCCTTCTGCCGCGACGCCGCTTTTGCATGGCCCTGTTGCCGCCTATGAGCTTCCGCAGCTTTTTCCCGAGCTGTCGCCGGCCGTTTTCCAGGCTGTCGACCGTCACACCGTGGGTGCCTGCGACATGACGCCGCTCGATATGGTGGTCTTTGTGGCCGATGCCATCGAGCCCAACCGCCACGGCGACTATGCGCATGCGCTGCGCAAGATGGTGGGGGAGTCGACGCTCGATGAGTTGTTCTTCTCCTGTTTTGCGCAGGGTCTGGTCTATGTGATCCAGTCCGGGCGCTATCTTTATCCCACGGCTATTACGATTTACAACCATTACGCCCAGCTGCGCTAGCTCGGGCTGTCTAGAAAGAGGTATTCCATGGCCGACGAGACCATGACCGACGAGCAGATTCTTGAAGGCGTGGAGCACAAGAGCTTCGCCGCCACGTCCGACCGCACTGCCGCCTCGCTGTCCGCGAGCGGTGTCGCCGCCGAGGATGTCGCCCGCGCCGCCGCGCAGGCCGCCTACGACAAGAAGGGCGAGGACGTTCAGGTGCTCGACCTGACCGAGCTTTCCGATGTGTGCGACTACTTTGTGCTTGCCACCGGTGCCAACAACCGCCAGGTCGATTCAATTGTCGACGAGATCGAGGAGAAGGTCGCCGAGGCTTGCGGCGAGCATCCGTTCTCCATCGAGGGCCGCGAGCAGAAGACTTGGATGCTCATGGACTACGGTTCGGTTGTCGTCCACGTCTTCACTCCCGAAGCCCGCGACTTCTACCGCCTCGAGAAACTCTGGGGAGACGCCCCCCAGCTCCCCCTCAATCTCCTCTAGTAGCTCATTTGAGACGGGGTTTAGCTACCCTCACGCATATCGCCGGGCAGTTGCGGTTTTCCGCACCTGCCCGGCTTTCTTTTTGCCCAAAGGCGGTTAATCGTTGAAGCGGGATTGGCGGCCGAAGGATAGGGCGGTGTCGCCGAATTTGTCTCGGACGGCGTCGATGGCGACGGAGAGGTCGCGGCGGTCGCTGGATTGGGCTCCGCGGTCATCGATCTCGCAGAACAGGTCAGTCTGGATGCCGCCTTGGTGGTCGAAGTCGCTCATGCCGATGCCGGCTAAGCGAACATGCATGCCTTCTTGCCAGATGTTGTCGAGCAGTTCGAGTGCAACCGCCACGAAGATGTTCTCATCGTCGGTTGGATGAGGCAGCCGGCGCTGTGCCGTACGCCCGCTTCCATACGAATACTTGAGCTTGAGCGTTACCGTGGCACCCGTCAGCCCCTGACGGCGCAGACGGCGTCCCACCGACTCACCCAGCAGCGCAATCGCCGCCTCAATATCCCCACGCTCAGTCAAATCTTTCGCAAAGGTGCGTTCATTACTGACCGACTTGACCTCACGCTCCTCATCGAGACTCGTGACTTCGGAGATTTCGAGTCCCAGCGCACGCTGGCGCATGCGTTCGCCGTTGACGCCAAAAATAGAGGCCAAGGTGGATTCCGGTGCACGTGATAGCTCGCCGAGGGTGTAGATGCGCATGCGGCGCAGTCGCTCCTCGGCCGAGCGCCCGATGCCGCTCATGGCAGATACCGGCAGCGCGGCCAAAAAGCGCTGCTCGGTTCCGGGGCGCACGATGGTCAGCCCAAACGGCTTGTCCCGCTCGCTTGCGATCTTTGCGACCGTCTTGTTGCAGCCCACGCCAATGGAGCAGGTCACACCCAGCGCTGCCACGCGGTCGCTTATACGCTGCGCAACCAGTAGCGGGTCTTCGGGCGCAAAGCGACCCGGTGTGATATCGATAAAGGCCTCATCGATGGATACGCGCTCAACGCGCGGGGTCTCGTCGGCGAGAATCGCCATGACCTGCGCGCTCACCTCGCGGTAGCGATCAAAGTGCCCGTGCGTCCAAATGGCTTGCGGGCACAAGCGCCGCGCCTCGGCCGAGGCCATGGCAGAGTGCACGCCAAAGCGACGTGCCTCATACGAACACGTGGACACGACGCCACGCGAATCGGCGTCTCCGCCCACGATGAGCGGTTTTCCGCGCCATTCGGGATGGTCGAGCATCTCCACGCTCGCAAAAAACGCATCGAGGTCCATGAGGCCCACCGCCGGACCCGTCCAGGGAGGCGGCGTGACGCCCGTGGCATCCTCATAACCGTATGTATGTTCGCGTCTTTCCATGTCATGAGTATACCGCGCAGCTCATGTGGGGTGCGTGTATGTGCTTGCAAATCCCGAATTCTTGTCTAAGATATGGATTTGCCCTCGACTACACCGAAGAAGTTGGTCTCACGGACTTCACCTGCCCGCGTCGATGGCGTATTATGTTCAACTGTTTGTTTGTAGTTGCAGCCTAAAGCTGCTTGGTTGGAGGAGTTTCCTTTGGCAGTCAAGATTCGCCTTGCTCGTCACGGCGCTAAGAAGCGTCCGTACTACCGTGTCGTCGTCGCCGATTCCCGCGCCCCGCGTGACGGTCGTATCATCGAGGAGGTTGGCCGCTACAACCCGATGACCGCCCCCAAGACCATCAACCTCGACCTCGAGAAGATCGCCGACTGGCAGTCCAAGGGCGCTCAGCTCACCGACGCCGTCGCCGCTCTGGTCAAGGCCGCCAACGAGGGCGAGAAGACCGAGACCGTCGTCAAGAAGTCCAAGAAGCAGCTCGCCAAAGAGGCCGAGGCCGCTAAGGCTGCCGCTGAGGCCGCTGAGGGCGCCGAGGAGTAAATCGTGCCTGAGGTTGACGCTGCACAGCTCGAGGGTGAGGCAATGCTCTCAGATCGCATCGCCGATCTCGTCGAATATCTCGTTGTTCAGATCGTCGACGACCCGGATTCCGTGAGCCTTGAGGTCATCGATGGTGACGACGCCTCTACGATCGAGGTTTCTGTCGCCGAGGATGACGTCGCTAAGGTCATCGGCCGTCGTGGCCGTACCATCAAGGCCATTCGCACGCTCGCCCGTGCACTGGCCGCTCGCCTCGACACTGCTGTCGAGGTAGAGGTTCTGGGCTAGGACCTTGAGGTCCCAGTACAAAAACATCGCCCGTGTGGTCAAGCCGCACGGAAGGAAGGGGGAGGTCCTCGCGCAGCCGCTGCGGGGGCTTCCTTCTGTATTAGAGCCGGGTATGCGCGTCGCCCTGACGCCGCCGGCGCTCAAGCGCGACCGCTTTTGCACGGTCGTGTCCGTCACCGATACGGGCGATGGCGATCTGGTCTCGTTTGAGGGCATTGACGACTTGACGGCCGCCGAGGGCATCACGGGATGCTATGTGTTGGCAAATCGTGACGATTTTGAGCTCGATTCACTCGACGCCGCCTATACCGACCTGATGGGTCGCGAGGTGGTCGACGAGCGCTTCGGTTCACTCGGCACGATCGTCGAGATCATGTCGACGCCCGCTAACGATGTTTGGGTTGTCGAGGGTGATCGGTACGGCGAGGTACTGATTCCCGTGATCGAGCAGGTTGTGCTCGATCTTCCCGACACAGGAACAATTTCCGTCCACGTTATGGACGGCCTGATCGATATGGACAAGTAGGGAGGACAACATGCTGATTGAGACCCTTTCGGTCTTTCCCGAGATGTTTGAGCCCGTCATGTCCACATCGATTTTGGGCCGCGCCCGCAAGGCCGGCCTTTTTGATTTTAAGGCGTATAACCTGCGCGACTGGACGCACGACCGCCATCGTACCGTCGATGACGAGCCGTACGGCGGCGGGCAGGGCATGCTCATGAAGGTCGAGCCTATTGCCGAGGCCATCGAGGCTATTAGCTCCGAGGGTCCTAAGCCCACCGTGGTGTTTTTTACCCCCTGTGGCGAGCCCTTTACACAGCATGTGGCCGAGCGCCTGCTCAAAAGCGAGCGCTTGCTGTTTGTGTGCAGCCGTTACGAGGGTGTCGACGAGCGTGCCTATGCGTATGCCGACGAGCGCCTGTCGATCGGCGATTACGTGCTCACGGGCGGCGAGCTTCCCGCTATGGTCGTTGCCGATGCTGTCGTACGCCTGATTCCCGGCGCCCTTGGTGACGAGATGAGCAACGTCGACGAGTCGTTCTCGACCGCCGAGGACGGAGGCCTGCTCGAGTATGCGCAGTACACTCGCCCTGCTGAATTCAACGGCGAGGGCGTGCCGCCGGTGCTCGTGAGCGGTGACCATGCCAAGGTCGATGCCTGGCGCCGTAAGAATGCCATCGAGCGCACCTGCCGCTGGCGTCCCGACCTGATCGAGACGGCACGGCTTACGCCCCAGGAGCGCGCATACGCGCAGGAGATTCTGGACGCTTCGTATTCGCAGAGCGAGGAGTGAGAATGGTTCCATCGCAGCATTCCGCGTTGAGGGGCGCTTTTGAGTGGGTCGCGGTCATCGCGATCGCGCTTGTGGCCACCTTCCTGATCCGCACCTTTGTGGTCGAGCCCTTTGTGGTACCCACCGGCTCCATGGAGGACACGATCGAGATTGGCGACCAGATCCTGGCACAAAAGGTGAGCCTCGAGCTCGGTCAGCCCGTCAAACAGGGTGATATCGTGGTGTTCCACAACCCCGATGCCACTTCCGAGCATGATGTTCTTGTCAAGCGTGTTATTGCCACGGCCGGCCAGACGGTCGACCTGCAGGACGGCAAGGTCGTCGTCGACGGCCAGGCGTTCGATGAGGACTATACGACCGGCATGAGTTGGCCGCTTTCGGTCCAAGCGCCTGGCGCCCAGGTGAGTTATCCCTACACCGTTCCCGACGGGTGCGTGTGGGTGATGGGCGACAACCGCGAAAACTCTGCCGACTCGCGCTACTTTGGTCCCGTCGATCGCTCTGATTTGATCGCTGTGGCGCTTGTGCGCTACTGGCCGCTCAACCGCATCGGCGCTATCGACTAAAAACCGCTATAGTACAGTACCTAACCGTGTAATCGTTTCGACGAGGGGATATTAGAGGCATGAACGCTTCATCGCTTTCCTTCCAAGACATCATCCTGCGCCTCCAGCAGTACTGGGGCGAGCAGGGCTGCGTCATTATGCAGCCCTATGACTCCGAGGTCGGTGCCGGTACCTTCCATACCGCGACCACGCTGCGCTCGCTCGGTCCCGCCGAATGGCGCACCTGCTATGCGCAGCCCTGCCGCCGTCCCGCCGACGGCCGCTACGGCGAGAACCCTAACCGCATGCAGCACTACTATCAGTTCCAGGTGCTCATTAAGCCCTCTCCGGTTAATGCTCAGGAGCTTTACCTGGGGTCTCTTGCTGCCATTGGCCTGGACCCCAACGACCATGACGTCCGTTTTGTCGAGGACGACTGGGAGAGCCCGACGCTGGGCGCCTGGGGCCTTGGCTGGGAGGTCTGGCTCAACGGCATGGAGGTCACGCAGTTTACGTACTTCCAGCAGGTGGGCGGTATCGAGGTCGACCCCGTGCCCGTCGAGATCACCTATGGCCTGGAGCGTATCGCCATGTATGCTCAGGGCGTCAACTCGGTCTACGATCTGGTGTGGAGCTATCTGCCCGACGGCACGCCCATGACCTACGGCGACGTGTTCCTCGAGAACGAGCGCGAGTTCAGTGCCTATAACTTTGAGGTCGCCAACGTCGAGATGATGCGTCAGAAGTTTGACGACTACGAGGCCGAGTGCCATTCCTGCCTGGAGCGCAAGCTGCCGTTGCCGGCGTACGACTGTGTCATGAAGTGCAGCCACGCCTTCAACCTGCTCGATGCCCGCGGCGCCCTGTCCGCGGTCGAGCGTGCCAACTACATCCTGCGCGTCCGCGCCGTCGCCAAGGCGTGCTGCGAGGCCTACATGGCCGAGGTCGCCGGAGTCAACGAGAATGCCGACCAGGAAGGCGAGGTGGCGTAAGCCATGGCAGACGCTAAGGATTTCCTGTTTGAGATCGGTACGGAGGAAATGCCCTCTGCACCGCTGAACAATGCCGTCAAGCAGCTTGGTACCATGATCGCCAAGGGTCTCGACGAGGCCGGTCTGGCCCACGGCGAGGTCCGCGTGATCTCGAGCCCGCGTCGCCTGGCTGCGCTCGTTGCCGACGTTGCCACCGCGACCGATGAGGTTCACGAGGTCAAGCGTGGCCCCGCGGCAAACATCGCCTTCGACGCTGACGGTAACGCCACCAAGGCCGCCCAGGGCTTCGCCCGCAAGTGCGGTGTGGCTGCCGAGGACCTGGTCCGTCGTGAGGATACCGACGGTCGCGAGTATGTCTTTGCCGAGAAGAACATTCCCTCCGCACCGGCAACCCCGATCCTGACGGCCCTGTGCGAGAAGACCATTGCCGGCCTGCAGTGGCCCAACTACCGCTCTCAGCGCTGGGGCCACGAGCACGCGACCTTTGTTCGTCCGGTCCGTTGGATCTGCTGCCTTCTGGGCGAGGATGTTGTGCCCGTGTCGTTTGCCGACGTGACGAGTGGCAACACCACGCGTGGCCATCGCGTGCTTGGCCCCGGTGACCATGTGGTCGCCAGCCCCGCTGTTTACGAGCAGGTGCTCGAGGATGCCGGCGTGCTTTCTGCCGAGCGCCGTCGCGAGGCGATTCTCGCCGGTATCGCCGAGGTCGAGGCCGCTCGCCCCGGCTGCCATGTCGATACGCCCAAGAAGGTCTTTGAGGAGGTCATTAACCTCTGCGAGTGGCCGACGGTGCTCGTCGGTACTTTCGACGAGGAGTTCCTCAAGGTCCCGCACGAGATTATCTGCGAGTCCATGCTCACCAACCAGCGCTACTTCCCGATCTATGACGGCGAGGGCAAGCTGACGCGTGAGTTCGTGGTCGTCTCCAACAGCAAGCCCGAGAACGCCGAGCGAGTGATCGACGGTAACGAGCGCGTCGTGCGCGCCCGTCTGGACGACGCTAAGTTCTTCTACGAGGAGGACCTGAAGATCTCCCTCGACGAGTTCCGTGAGCGTCTGTCCAAGGTTGCCTTCCAGGAGAAGCTCGGTAGCGTGCTCGCCAAGTCCGAGCGCATCGAGCAGCTCGCGCTCGCTATCGCCCGCGAGGCTCACCTGGGCGCCCATCTTGCCGCCGACGCTGCTCGCGCCGCACACCTGTGCAAGGCAGACCTGGTGTCCAACGCCGTCGTCGAGTTCACGAGCCAGCAGGGCGTGATGGGCGGTTATTACGCGACCGCGATGGGGGAGAACGACGAGGTCGCCCATGCTATTCGCGATCACTATCGTCCCCGTTTTGCCGGTGACGAGCTGCCCGAGGGCACCGCTGGCTGCATCGTGGCCTGCGCCGACAAGCTCGATACCATCGCCGGTATCTTTGCCATCGGCGAGCCCCCGACCGGCTCCTCCGACCCCTACGCGCTGCGTCGTGCCGCTATCGGCATTATCAACATCCTGCGCGACCGTCTGCCGATCGACCCCACGTCGCTCATCGACTTTGCCCTCGAACTCTACAGTGAGCAGGGCATTGAGTTCGACGCCGCCGAGGTCGCCCAGCAGGTTCGTGACTTCTTCCATGGCCGCCTGGTGAGCATGGCCCGCGACGAAAAGATTCCGGCCGATACCGTCGCCGCCGTCTCCGCGGTGCATATCATCGCCCCGTCCGTCTTCTTCGCCCGCTGCGCCGCCCTCGACGAGGCCCGCAAGAACGACGCTGAGACGTTCGACAACCTGGCGACCGCCTATGCCCGCGCCGCGCATATCTCCAAGCCCGAGCTGGGTGCGGAGTATGACCGCAGCCTGATGGGCGAGGTCGAGCTTGCGCTCGCCGACGCCTCCGAGGCTGCTCAGACCGCCGTCGATGCCGCCCTTGCTGCCGAGGACTACCCGGCCGCATTTGCCGCCCTCGCCGCCCTGCGCGCGCCCATCGACCGTTTCTTCGATGAGGTCATGGTCATGGACAAGGACGAGCAGCTTCGCGATAATCGCCTTAAGCTGCTCAACCGCTTCGAGGCCGTTTTCTCCGGCATTGCCAACATCGGTGAGCTTGCCCGCAAAAAGTAAGCCAGCCTGCGCATAAGCGCAAAAGGAGCCCCGCATGGATTGCCCGGTCACCGCTCGTCCCACCGTTATCGTTATCTCCGACTCGCTCGGCGATACCGCTTGTGAGGTGGTGCTTGCGGCGTCCGGGCAATTTGATGAAGGGGCTTTTCGCGTTTTGCGCCTGCCCAAGGTGACCTCCGTGGAGCAGGTCAAGTCATTTGTGGGGCCGCGCGTCGATGCCGACCATCGCGATGTCGCCGTGTTCCATACCATTGTCGATCCGGCGCTTCGCGCCCGCGTGCTCGATTACCTGGGTATGCTGCATATTCGTTCAGTCGACCTGATCGGCCCGACGCTCGCCGTGCTGTCGTCGCTCATTGGCGTGCCGCCCAAGGGCGTCGCGGGCGTGATTCACAAGACCGATGACCGCTATTTCCATCGTATCGAGGCCATGGAGTATTTCGTTGAGCACGATGACGGTCGTGGTTGCGACGATCTGTCGGGTGCCGATATCGTGCTGCTGGGTGTGTCGCGTACATCCAAGACGCCGCTGTCGATGTATTTAGCCTATCAGGGTTACAAGGTTGCCAATGTTCCGTTGGCGCATGGCATGGAGCCGCCCAAGTCGATTTACGAGGTTGACCCGATGCGCCTGTTCGGCTTGATTTCGACCGTCGATGTGATTTCCGAGATTCGCGATAGCCGCTTGGGCGACGACTACGCCCGCGCCGTCGCAGGCTCCTATGCCGAGCCCGAGAGCGTGCGTAGTGAGCTTGCGGAAGCCCGCGCGCTCATGAAACGCCTGGGCTGCTTTGTAGTGCGTACCGACGGCAAAGCCATCGAGGAGAGTGCCTCCGAGATCATTGCCCACCTCGAAGAGATTCAGGAAGCCAGGGCCCGCCGTGCCGCCCGCCGCGCTCAACAAAAGTAGCTCACTTGGGACAAGGTTGTTTGGGTAGCTAATTTGGGACGGGGCTCTTTTAGCTACCCAAAGAGAATACTTGGAAATAATGCTGAAAAATGGTAAAGCGATTTAGCAAAAATATCACATTCGACCTGCATTTTCCTTGTAGTGGTATCTTCATAAGGTAACCACCTTTACCTACCGTTTACCGCCGGTTTTAGCACGTTTACCAAACCGCGCACCCTCTGCTCAAGCCTGCCCAAAACCCGCCGTATAGTTCCCTCACGGCCCGCATCCGGCGGGTCGATTCGTTACCACGGTCGTGCGCGTGAGCGCATGGAAGGGGAAGCATCGTGAGCGATTGCAAGAGGGTTTACCGTTTTGGAACCGACGCCCAGGGCACCTGCGTCACTGAGGGCGACAAGTCCATGAACTTCGTGCTTGGCGGTAAAGGCGCAAACCTTGCCGAGATGAGCCGCATCGGCCTGCCGGTCCCCGGTGGCTTTACCATTACCTGCCAGACCTGTGTCGAGTACTCCGGTGCCGGTAACGTCTGGCCCGAGGGCGCACTCGATGAGATCGTTGCCGCCGAGGCCGACCTCGAGGCCCGCTGCGGCAAGAAACTCGGTGACGCCAACGATCCGCTGCTCGTGTCGGTTCGCTCGGGTGCTCCGTTTTCCATGCCCGGCATGATGGACACGGTCCTCAACCTGGGCCTCAACGACGATTCCGCCCGGGGCCTCATCGCGCAGACGCAGAACCCGCGCTTTGCCTGGGACAGCTACCGTCGCTTTATCCAGATGTTTTCCAACGTCGTCATGGGCGTCGATGCCGATCTGTTCGAGAACGCCCTGACCCAGGCGCGTATGGTCGCCGGCGTCCGCGTCGATTCCGAGCTTTCGGCCGAGGACCTGCAGGAGCTCGTCGAGACTTTCAAGGGCATCTTCTCCGACAACGTCGAGGCCGCCCTGTACCCCGAGCTCGAGGTCGCGGACGGCAAGCCCGTCTTCCCGCACGATCCGGAGCTCCAGCTGCGCCTTGCTATCCAGGCCGTCTTTGGCAGCTGGATGAACGAGCGCGCCTGCATCTACCGCAAGCAGCACGGCATTTCCGACGACCTCGGCACCGCCGTCAACGTGCAGGCCATGGCCTTTGGCAACAAGGGCGAGACCTCTGCGACTGGCGTCGCCTTTACGCGCAACCCGGCCGATGGCACTAAGGAGTTCTACGGCGATTTTCTGGTTAACGCCCAGGGCGAGGACGTCGTCGCCGGCATCCGCAACACCGAGCCCATTGCCGACCTCAAGACCACCCCGGGCCTCGAGTCCGCAGGTGAGGAGCTCGAGCGCGTGTTCCTGACGCTCGAGGATCATTATCGCGATATGTGCGATATCGAGTTCACCATCGAGCAGGGCAAGCTCTGGATGCTCCAGACCCGCGTGGGCAAGCGCACCGCCACCGCCGCCCTGCGCATCGCTATCGAAATGGTCGAGGAGGGCCTGATCACCCGCGAGGAGGCCGTGAGCCGCATCGATCCCGCGCAGCTCGACCAACTCCTGCACCCGCAGTTTGACGCCTCCAAGAGGTACGAGACGCTGGCCAGCGGTCTGAACGCCAGCCCCGGTGCCGCCGTGGGCGAGGTCGTGTTCTCGAGCGACGACGCCGTCGCGCGCGCCAACGAGGGCCACAAGGTCATTCTGGTTCGCTGGGAGACCAACCCCGATGACCTGAAGGGCATGGTAGCCGCCGAGGGCATCCTGACCAGCCACGGTGGCAAGACGAGCCATGCCGCCGTTATCGCCCGCGGCATGGGTACGCCCTGCGTCTGTGGCGTTGAGCGCTTCCATATCGACGCCGCCGAGAAGGTCGTGCGCATCGAGGGCAGCGACCGCGTGCTGCACGAGGGCGACGTTATCTCCATCGACGGCACCCAGGGTATCGTCGTCGACGGCGCCGTTGACCTGGTCTCCGCCGAGCTCACCGGCGATCTGGACACCATCCTATCCTGGGCCGACGAGATTCGCCTGGACGAGACCGGTGGCCATGCCAACCATGTGCGCGTTAATGCCGACAACCCCGAGGATGCCGCGCTCGCGCTCGAGTTTGGCGCCGAGGCCATCGGCCTGTGCCGCACCGAGCACATGTTCCTGGGCGACCGCAAGAACATCATCCAGAGCTTTATCCTGTCTGACGATGAGGCCGTGAAGCAGCAGGCCCTGGCCGACCTGCTCAAGGTTCAGACCGAGGACTTCCTGGCGATGTTCAAGACCATGTCCGGTCGCGATGTGGTCGTCCGCCTGCTCGATCCGCCGCTTCATGAGTTCCTGGATAATCCTCGCGAGCTCGAGGTCGCCATCACCAAGAAGGAAGCCGCTGGCGCCAGCGAGGAAGAGCTTGCCGTCCTGCGCGCCCGCCTGCGTCGTATCGACGGCATGGTCGAGTCCAACCCGATGCTCGGCCTACGCGGCGTGCGCCTGTCCATCGTCTTTAGCGATCTGCCGCTCATGCAGGTCCGCTCCGTCGCCACGGCTGCCGCTCGCCTCATCAAGGAGGGCGTCGATCCGCGTCCCGAGATTATGGTCCCGCTCGTTTCCATTACGGCCGAGCATGTTCAGACCCGCGAGGTTATCGAGCGCGTGATCGCCGAGGTTTCCGACGAAGAGGGCGTCGAGCTCAATATTCCCGTGGGCACGATGCTCGAGCTGCCGCGCGCCTGCATGGTCGCTGATGAGATCGCCCATCACGCAGACTTCTTCTGCTTTGGCACCAACGACCTCACCCAGACGACCTTCGGTTTCTCGCGTGATGACGCCGAGGCTAAGTTCATCCCGCTGTACATGCATAAGAAGATCTTGAAGGACAATCCCTTCGAGACCATCGACACAGCGGTGCTCGAGCTGGTGCGTATGGCCGTCGAGAAGGGTCGCGCCACCAACCCCGACATGCACTTTGGCGTGTGCGGCGAGCACGGCGGCGACCCCAAGTCCATCAAAGGCCTGTTTAACGTGGCCGACGTGGACTACGTGTCCTGCTCGCCCTACCGCGTGCCCCTCGCACGCCTGGCTGCCGCTCAGGCCAAGCTCGAGGCCAAGCGTTCCGCCTAACGTTTTGGGTTTAGACGCCTAGCGTAGCCCCCTTCATGCCGCCCGTCTCATTCGTGAGGCGGGCGGTTATCATGTGCGGGTTTTGTCTTTTTGTCTGCGTAAAAAATTGTTCTTGCAGCAGAAACCCGCGCGTGTATACTCGAATACGTTTGTTCAACTACGTGCCGGCCAAGGTGGTACGGCACCTCTAGAAGAGTAAGGAATTGCACATGGATTACATCCGCGCAATCGAGCGTCAGCAGATCCGCGAGGACATTCCTCAGGTTCGCGTCGCCGACAACGTCAAGGTTCACTACCGCATTAAGGAAGGCGACCGCGAGCGCATCCAGGTCTTCCAGGGCGACGTCATCCGCATGGCCGGCGCCGGTGCCCGCGAGACCTTCACCGTCCGCAAGATGTCCTTCGGTGTCGGTGTTGAGCGTACCTTCCCGCTTCACAGCCCCAAGATCGCCAAGCTCGAGGTCGTTCGTCATGGTCGCGTCCGTCGCGCCAAGCTGTACTACCTCCGCGACAAGGTGGGCAAGGCTGCTCGCATCCCCGAGAAGCGCTAAGAAGATCGCAGCGTCTGTCCACTCGTTTGGACGTAAGGGTCACCTTCGGGTGGCCCTTCTTTTTATCCGATTTGCATGCAAGGAGGGCCTGGTATGGCCAATATGACGAGCTCGGTTTCGGCATCGCAAGTTGCTGGCGAGCTGGCGAGCGCTACGTTTGAGGAGATTCCCGCCCTCGTGGAGCATTATCGCGAGGACCCGCGCCAGCAGGTGATCAAGGCTTGCGAACGCGCCCTCAAACGCCATGCCAAAGAGCTTGCCGAGCGCGAGCGCGTCAATGACATGTACGAGCTTATGCATGAGCTTGGCGGCGATGGAGTGGTCGTTGGTGTCGACGAGGTGGGTCGCGGATCGGTGGCCGGTCCTTTGACGGTATGCGCTGTCTGCCTTCCTATGGAGCCGCGCGTCTGGGGCATCAACGATTCCAAAAAGCTCACGCCGGCGCGCCGCGAGTTGCTCTCAGTGAAGATTGCCGAGGTGGCGACGGCGATCGGTTTTTGCCATATCGCGCCTAAGGATATCGATGAGATGGGCATGGCCCGTGCTATCCGTACCGCCGTTGCGGGCGCCGTGGCCGATACGGGGCTCGAGCCCGATTGCGTGCTTATGGATGGCAACCCCTTGGGCGCCGTTCCTAACGAGCGCGATGTGGTGAAGGGCGATGCCAAGATCGCCTGCATCGCCGCGGCGTCCATCATGGCCAAGGTCACGCGTGACGAGATGATGGTCGAGTACGACGCCGAGTATCCCGAGTACCATCTGGCCGAGTCGAAGGGCTATGCGAGCCCCGAGCACATCGAGGCCATTCGCAAACATGGACTTTGTCCGCTGCACCGCGTGAGCTTTTGCGGAAACTTTCTGCAGACTGAGCGCCTTTTCTAGGCCAATTGTGGAGACATGGACCTCTGGGGTTTTATAAACCTGCTGGTAGCGGGCCGTATGCAACACCATTGTTGCGTACGGCCCGTTTTTTGACGGCATTTGGTCAGCTTTTGGTTTGCTTCCGGTACTTACCCGCATGAAAGGTGCCCTCATCATCGGGGCAATGCAGTGTGCGGGAAAGGAGACCCCATGAGTGCCGCAAGCAAAAAGAGCAAGACGCAGCAGCTCAAGGAGCGTTGGGAAAACGGCGAGCTCGACTCCGGGGCGATGACGCCCGAGTTTATCAAGGGACTCAGTCCCCGCGAGCTAGGCATGCTGGGCGAGCTGATCACCATCGACTACTTTAACGAGCGCGGCTACACCTTGCTGGAGCAGGGCTATCGTTGCACCGAGGGCGAGGCCGATCTGGTGCTGCTCGATGAGCTCGACGATGTCGTGGTGATGGCCGAGGTCAAGACCAGGCGCGTCGCCCTGGATTGCACCACGCGGGTCTTTCCCGAGGAGGCCGTGGATGCCCAAAAGCAGCGTCGGTATCGCCGTATCGCAAGTTGCTATCTCATGGAGCACTATCCGCTCAAGGCGATTCGCTTCGATGCTGTGGGTGTCACCATCCGCGGCGGGCATATCGCCGAGATCGAGCATCAGTACAACGCGTTCGATTGGCAGGTGTCGTGATGGCGTTCGAGACGTTTGCCGTTCACGCGGCCTGCATCCGCGGCGTCGAGGCGATTCACGTCACGGTCGAGGTCTCGCTTGCCGGTGGCGTTCCGGGCATCCAGATGCTCGGCATTCCGAGTATGGAGGTGATGGAGTCACGCGGTCGTATTCGCTGCGCGATGCGCTCCGCCGGGTTCGAGATCCCGCGCTCGGGCATTACCGTTAACCTGGCACCCGGCGATATCCGCAAGACCGGTAGCGGCTTTGACCTGCCCATCGCCATCGCGGTTCTAGCGGCCGATGAGCAGATTCCCCGTGACAACCTCGATCGCTGCCTTATCGCAGGTGAGCTTGGTCTGGACGGTACGGTGTTTCCCGTCAAGGGCGAGGTGGCGTTTCAGCTATTGGCTCGCGACATGGGGCTGTCTTTTATCGCCGGCAGGTCCGACCAGCATGTGCCACTCGCGGGCGTAGATTGCGGCTTTATCGACCATCTGTCTCAGCTTGCTCATGGCATGGGCGATGCCGCACGGCACTACTTGGATTCCGAGGGTGTCGAGGCGACCTTTGAGCCCGAGCTCGACTATGCAGACGTGCTGGGGCAGGAAGTCGCTAAACGCGGCATGGCGCTTGCGGCGGCAGGAGAACTCGGCTTGCTCATGATCGGGTCTCCGGGATCGGGCAAGACGATGCTCGCACGCCGTATGACCGGCATCCTGCCCGAGCTTTCCGTTGAGGATCAGCAGGAGGCACTGTGCATCCATTCGGTTTTGGGTGAGAACATTGATGGCTTGTTGGCGGGGCACCGCCCCTTCCGCAGTCCCCACCACAGTATTTCGACCGCAGGCCTTATCGGCGGCGGGCGCCCGGTGCACCCGGGTGAGATCAGCCTTGCTCATGGCGGCGTGCTCTTTTTGGACGAGCTTGCCGAGTTTCCCACTGGCGTGCTGCAGACGCTGCGTCAGCCCATCGAGCGCGGCTACGTGAGGATCGTACGCGTCGACGGGGCTTTTACCTTCCCGTCGCGCTTTCAGCTGCTGGCTGCGAGCAATCCCTGCCTCTGCGGCTTTTTGGGCGATCGCGAGGTGCCGTGTCGCTGCTCGGCGGCGATGGTCGAGCGCTATCGGTCTAAACTGCGCGGTCCTTTGGCCGACCGTATCGACATGATGATCGATGTGACCCGTCCCGACCCTCAAGTGATTATCGAGGGTGCGGAGGGCATGTCGTCGGCCGAGTTACGTGACTACGTTGTGCGCGGTCGCGCCTTTCGCGCTTGGCGCGAATCCCGCATGGACGATGCGGATGCCGAGGCCGAGGATGACGAGACTCGGTCCATTGACGGCGTCGTTTCGACCTTTGAGCTCGATGATGCGGCGGAGAAGTGTGTGCTCGGCCTGTCGAAGCGCACGCATCTCACAGGGCGTGGCATCGTGCGCCTTGTTCGCATTGCGCGCACGATCGCAGATGTCGCCGAGAGCGAGCAGGTGACGCAGGACCACGTGCTCGAGGCGGCGATGTACCAGGGAAGGAGGGACCAATGATGGCTGAGGGTACCTTCGAGCTGCATCCAGGTGACGCGTTGTATCCCGAGACCGTTTTGGAGCTTTCTGATGTACCTCAGACGCTCTATGTGCGCGGCAACCCCGAGGCGCTTTCGACGCCCGCGCTCTCCATCATCGGTGCGCGAAAGGCCTCGCCGTATGGTCTTGCCGTGGCAGAGCTTGCGGCGAAGGTGGCGGTTGAGGCGGGAGTGACGGTAGTTTCGGGCGGTGCAGTCGGTTGTGACCAGGCCTCGGGTTGGGCTGCGGTCAACGCCGGCGGCAAACACGTCGTGGTGCTGGGGACGGGCGCCGACGTGGTCTACCCGCGTTCGAGCGCGGGGCTTATTACGCGCACGCTCGATACGGGCGGCGCGGTCGTGTCGATCTCTCCGTGGGGCATGGGTCCGCGCAAGTTTGCCTTTCCGCGTCGCAATCGCGTGATCGCGGCCCTGTCGCAAGCCCTCTTTGTATCCGAGGCGGGTATGCCTTCCGGGACGTTTTCTACAGCCGAGGCTGCTATGGATTTGGGGCGCGAACTTCTTGCCGTGCCGGGGTCGATCCTATCGCCCGAGTCGCGTGGCACGAATTACCTCATTGCGAACGGTGCCTGCTGCATTGTCGACGAGGAGTCCATCGAGATGGCTATCTCTCGCATATACGGCACCCTGCGCTACTCGCGCCCCGATGCTCCCGGCATTGCCGACCTGAATCCAACACAGCAGACCGTGATGCATGCGCTCATCGCCTCTCCGCTCAAGGTCGACGACATCGCGGCGCTCGTCTCACTCGATGCTGTCGGCGTACTCAAACTCTTGGGTTCGCTTGAACTCGAGGGCCTTATCGAGCGCATGATGGATGGAAGGTATGCGCCCTCCAAGTTTGCCCTTCACGCCCAGACGCCCTTCGGTCACAATGGAAAACGTGTCAATTAGAAAGGTGTTTGCAGATGCAGTTCGATCAGGTGACGGTTATCGGTGGCGGTCTGGCGGGTTCGGAATGCGCGATCCAGCTGGCAGACCGCGGGTTTGCCGTAAAGCTGTGCGAGATGCGCCCCCAGGTGAGCTCCCCGGCTCACCATACCGATCACCTGGCAGAGCTCGTCTGCTCCAATTCGTTTAAGTCGACCCGTCCGGATTCCGCGGCTGGTTTGCTGAAGGCCGAGCTTGAGCGCATGGGTTCAGTCCTGCTCGACTGCGCCCATCGCGCTGCTGTTCCCGCTGGTGGCGCCCTGGCGGTCGACCGTGTTACATTCTCCGAGCTCGTCGAGGCTGAGGTTGCCGCCCGCCCCAATATCGAGGTCGTTCACGGCGAGGTCACCCAGATCCCCGAGGGCCACGTGGTCATTGCCGCGGGCCCGCTGTGTTCACCGGCGCTGAGCGAAGAGGTCATGAAGCTCGTCGGTGGCGACGCCCTTGCGTTCTTCGATGCCGCGGCGCCGATCGTCGATGCCTCCACGCTCGATATGGACGTGCTGTTTTCGCAGTCGCGCTACGAGGAGCAGGGGAGCGGCGACTATCTCAACGCTCCGCTCAACAAGGAGGAGTACGAGGCCTTTATCGAGGCGCTCACCACGGCCGACCGCGTGGTGCTCAAGGACTTTGAGGGCGGCGATCTGTTCCAGGCCTGCCAGCCTGCCGAGGAGGTTGCGCGCACCGGCAAGGACGCCATTCGCTTTGGCGCCATGAAGCCCGTCGGCCTCACCGACCCGCGTACCGGACGTCGCCCTTGGGCGGCGATTCAGCTGCGTGCCGAGAACAAGGAGAAGACCGCCTATAACCTGGTGGGCTTCCAGACCAACCTGACCTTTGGCGAGCAGAAGCGCGTCTTCCATATGGTGCCGGGCCTGGAGAACGCTGAGTTCTTCCGCTACGGTGTCATGCACCGCAATACCTTTGTCGACGCCCCGCACGTGCTCGATGGCACCTTTGCCGTGCCCGGTACCGGCGTGCGCCTGGCCGGTCAGATCACCGGCACCGAGGGGTACATGGAAGCCGTGGCGACCGGTCTGCTCGCGGCGCTCAACACCTATGCAGAGGCTATCGGCGCCGATTCCGTCGAGTTGCCCCGCGTGGGCGCCCTGGGTGCGCTCGTGGGCTATGCGACCGATCCTGCCACCGTGGGCTATCAGCCCATGCATGTCAACTTTGGCCTGGTGCCGCCGCTCGAGGACGGTAAGCGCCGCAGCAAGCGCGACCGCTATCAGGCCTATGCGGACCGTGCGCTCGAGGCCCTCGATGCCTACTTGGCCACGCGTTCCGACTTGTTTGGAGGCGACCGGTCATAGCCTTTGACCTGTACGACACCGTCGACTCTTTTATCGCCTATATCGCACGCGTTGAGGGGCTTTCTCCCAACACGGTGACGGCCTATGGCTCGAGACTGGAGCGCTTTGCTGCCTGGTGCGAGCGCGAGGATATTGATGCTTTCGCTGCCGACGTGCGCACCATTCGTCGCTATCTTGCTGAGCTTTCGCGTGAGCAGGTGGCTCCCCGAACGCTTGCGGCGCACCTGTCGGCTATCCGATCTCTCTATCGCTGGATGGCTGCCGAGGGGATTGTCGAGGGCGATGCGGTCTCGGCGATCGCGTCGCCCAAGCTGCCGCGTGACCTGCCGGGCGTCCTTACGACCCAGCAGGTCGAGGCGCTGCTCAAGACGCCTGATACCTCAACACCCGCGGGACTGCGCGATGCGGCGATGCTCGAGTTGCTCTATGCCTCGGGTGCCCGCATCTCAGAGCTTGCGGCGCTCAATGTGGAATCCATCTCATGGTCCGAGCGCACGCTGCGCCTGTGGGGCAAGGGGAGCAAGGAGCGTATCGTCCCTCTGTATCGTCGTGCGCTCGATGTGACGCGTCTCTATATTGAAGAGGGGAGGCCGGAGTTGCTCGCTCGGGCAAAGCGCCGCGACCTCGCTACCGGGCCGCATCCGCTGCTTATATCGGCGCGCGGCAATCGCATGAGCGCCGCGATGCTTCGGCGGCGGTTCCATACGCTGGCGACGCTCGCCGGCATTCCGGCTGACATCGCCCCGCATGCGATGCGCCATACCTTTGCGACCGACTTGCTCGAGGGCGGTGCGGACTTGCGCTCGGTTCAAGAGCTGCTAGGTCATGCGAGCCTGTCCACGACGCAGATCTACACGCATCTCACACCCGATCGGCTTAAACGTGCCGTGGCTCAAGCCCATCCCCGCGGCGAATAGTGGCTGGGACGTCCCGCGCCGCACTCAGGTGTGTGGTTTTGATTGCGGGTTGGCAGGAAGAGGCATTCCTGCTATCATTCATCGGGTTGCTTCACGGCAACATGTTTTTATCACGCACGCGCGGCTACTTCATACCGTGGTGCCCGGGCTTTGGTAGCACATGTCCGGGTTGGTTTTGGAGGATGACCCCGCGCGGAGGCAAACCACAGGAGGTTTAACATGGCTACCAAGATTAATATCCGCACCCTGCTCGAGGCCGGCTGCCACTTCGGTCACCAGACCCGTCGCTGGAACCCCAAGATGAAGCCGTTCATCTTCGGTGAGCGCAACGGCATCTACATCCTCGACCTCAAGCAGACCATCCTCGACGCCGACCAGGCCTACACCTTCGTCAAGAACGTCGCCAAGGGTGGCAACGTGCTATTCGTCGGCACCAAGAAGCAGGCTCAGGAGGCCGTCAAGAACGCTGCTGAGCGCGCCAACATGCCTTACATCAACCAGCGTTGGCTCGGCGGTATGCTGACCAACTTCGTCACCATCCGCTCCCGCATCAACCGCATGGAGGAGCTCGAGGCCATGGTCGAGGACGGCCGCATGGCTGTTCTGCCCAAGAAGGAGCAGGCTGTTCTCGGCAAGGAGCTCACCAAGCTCCAGACCAACCTCGGTGGCGCCCGCGACATGAAGGGTCTGCCCCAGGCTCTCTTCGTCATCGACACCAAGCGCGAGGAGAACGCCATCAAGGAGGCTCAGCGCCTGAACATCCCCGTCGTCGCCCTGATCGACACCAACTCCGATCCCGACGAGGTCGAGTACGGCATCCCCTGCAACGATGACGCTATCTCCGCTGTCACCCTTATGTGTGAGCTCATGGCTGACGCCTGCCTCGCTGGCTCTGGTAAGGAGCAGGTCTCCGAGGCCGAGATGGCCGCTGAGCCCAAGGCCGAGTAAATCAGTCTTAGTTAATTCTTTTTCATCTCTTTGAAAGGAACCACAATGGCCCAGATTACCGCCGCTATGGTCAAGCAGCTCCGCGAGATGACCGACTCCCCGATGATGGAGTGCAAGAAGGCTCTCGTCGAGGCTGACGGCGACATGGACGCCGCTGTCGACGTTCTGCGTAAGAACGGCCTTGCCAAGGCTGCCAAGAAGGCTGGCCGTGAGACCAACGAGGGCGCTGTCGCCGCGTTCGTCTCCGAGGATGGCAAGACCGGCGCTCTGCTCGAGCTCTCCTGCGAGACCGACTTCGTTGGCTCTAACGCCAAGTTCACCGGCTTTGCTTCCAAGGTCGCTGAGGTTGTCGCTACCACCGAGCCTGCTGACGTCGACGCTCTGCTCGAGAAGCCGATGGGCGAGGAGACCGTTTCCTCCGAGCTCACCGAGATGATTCACATCATGGGCGAGAACATGAAGATCTCCCGCTTCGCTGCCCGCAAGGCTGAGAACGGCGCGCTCGCTTCTTACATCCACATGGGTGGTAAGATCGGCGTCCTCGTCGAGTTCGCCTTCGAGAAGGCTGAGACCGCTCAGGCTGAATCCTTCAAGACCTTCGCTCACGACGTTGCCCTTCAGGTTGCCGCTGTCGCCCCGATCTGCGCTACTCGCGATCAGGTTCCGGCCGAGACCGTCGAGCACGAGAAGCAGATCTACATGGCTCAGGCTGCCGAGTCCGGCAAGCCCGAGGCCATTCAGGAGAAGATGGCTGTCGGCCGTCTGGAGAAGTTCTACAAGCAGTCCGTGCTCACCGAGCAGGAGTTCATCAAGGACAGCTCCCTCACCATCAAGAAGTACGCAGAGCAGGTCTCCAAGGAGCTCGGCGACACCATTACCGTCGTTGCCTTTGACCGTCTGGTCCGTGGCGAGTAAATAAGCTCTTGTAGCTGGTAATGAGCAGGCTGTGGGTTTTACTCACAGCCTGCTTTTTCATGGCTCTTCTTAGAGCCTTTGATAGAATGTTGAGAGTTCAATCTAAAGGAGGATCGCTTTGTCCGACATCCGATATAAACGCGTGCTTCTTAAGCTTTCCGGCGAAGCACTGATGGGCGACGGCCAATATGGCATCGACCCCAAGGTTACCGACCATCTTGCCAAGCAGGTCAAGGAGCTGCTCGCCGTTGGCCATGAGGTCGGCGTCGTTGTCGGCGGCGGCAATATTTTCCGCGGCATGGCCGGCGCTGCCGGTGGCATGGAGCGTGCTCAGGCCGACTACATGGGCATGTTGGCAACCGTTATGAACGCGCTCGCCCTGCAGGATGCCTTCGAGCATAACGATGTTCCCTGCCGCGTGATGAGCGCTATCCAGATGAACGAGATCTGCGAGCCCTATATTCGCCGTCGCGCCATCAACCACCTTTCCAAGGGCAACGTCGTTATTTTTGCCGCCGGTTCGGGCAATCCGTACTTTACGACCGACACCGCCGCGGCTCTTCGTGCGTGCGAGATTGGCGCCGAGATTTTGATTAAAGCCACCAAGGTTGACGGCATCTACGACAAGGATCCCGTCAAGTGCGCCGATGCCGTCCGTTTTGACAAGATCACTTACCATGAGGTGCTCGTCCGCGGTCTGCAGGTTATGGATTCCACGGCTACGGCACTGTGCCAGGATAACCGTATGCCGATTTTGGTCCTCAACATCGATGGCGAGGACACTGTCAAGCGCGCGCTCGCGGGTGAGCCCGTCGGCACGCTCGTCTATCAGGAGGATTAAGCATGGCAGAGAACATCACCGCCCATATGGACAAGTCGCTCGAGTCCCTCAAGCATAACTTCTCCAAGGTCCGTACCGGCCGCGCTAATGCCAACATTCTTTCCGACATCACCGTCGATTATTACGGTGTTCCCACGCCGGTTACGCAGGTTGCCGCCGTAAAGACCCCCGAGGCCCACATGCTGCTCATCGAGCCGTGGGACAAGGCGCTTATCAACGCCATCGTCAAGGCCATCGGCGCTTCCGATCTGGGTATTACCCCCAACTCCGATGGTACCGTCGTTCGTCTGCCGTTCCCGGCTCCCACCGAGGAACGCCGTCGCGAGCTCGTCAAGGAGTGCCGCGAGTACGCCGAGCAGGCCAAGGTGTCTATCCGTAACATCCGTCGCGACTTCAACAACAAGCTCGAGCGCGATGAGGAGCTCACCGAGGACGATGTCCGTCGCGAGCAGGCCAAGGTCCAGAAGCACACCGATGAGTATGTCGCCAAGGTCGAGGAGCTTCTGAAGGAAAAAGAAGCCGAGGTCATGGAGATCTAAGGTGCAATACGACGAGCATAAACTGGTCGAGTACTTTGCCGACGCCCCTGCGGGCGTCGGTTTTTCCGACCTTGACCTCAATAACATTCCGCACCATATCTCGTGCATTATGGACGGCAACGGTCGTTGGGCCACATCGCGCGGTCTTGCACGCACCGAGGGCCACAAGGCGGGTATCGTCTCCCTTCGCGAGATTATTACCGCTTGCGTGCGTCTGGGCGTCGACGTGCTTTCTGCCTATGCGTTTTCGACCGAAAACTGGAATCGCCCTCAGCACGAAGTCAACGTTCTGATGCACCTGTTTGCCAAGACGTTTATCGACGAGCTGCCGCTTCTGAAGCGCGAAAACGTGCGCGTTGTCTTTTTGGGTGACATTTCCGCGCTGCCCAAGAAGACCCGCGACGTTTTTGAACGCGGTCTTGCCGAGTGCGCCAATCACACCGGCATGACGCTGGCGCTTGCCGTCAACTACGGCGCGCGTGCCGAGATTACCCGCGCTGTCCGTCAGATCGCACTCGACGCTGCCGCCGGTAAGATCGATCCTGCCGCAATTGATGACGACATGGTGGCTTCCCACCTCTATACCGCCGGCCTTCCCGATCCTGAGCTTGTGATTCGCACTTCTGGTGAGCTGCGCCTTTCGAACTATCTGCTGTGGCAGGTGGCTTATTCCGAATTCTACGTCACCGATACCTATTGGCCCGACTTTGATCGTTGGGGCCTTGTCGACGCCATTTTGGCCTATCAGGGCCGTGACCGTAGGTTTGGTGGTCTGAGCAAGACCGAGGAGGCTTAATCGTGTCCGATCGTCCCAAGGCAACTGCTCCCAAGACATCTGAGCGCAAGGCTGTCGCTGCGGGAGCGCCCGCAGCGAAGAATGGCACCGGTTCGTGGCTTGCGGGCTTTATTACCCGTGCCGCCGCCGGTATCGTTTATGCCGTTGTCTTTATCCTGTGCCTGGTTTTGGGTATCGTGCCCACGGCCATCTTTGTTTCTGTCATGAGCGGTCTGTGCTGCTATGAGTTTTTCCGTATGACAAGGCTCGATGGCAAGATGGCTAACGAGCGCATGGGTATCGCTGCCGCCGTACTCTTTCCGCTGTCGGCGTTGGGCGATTCGATGTTGCTGAATGCCCTGCTTTTTGCCCTGATGCTCGCTGTGGGCATTTGGTATGTCTGTTCGCCGCGTACCCGCATCTCGGATGTGGCCGTGACGCTTATGGGTCCCATCTACACTGGCTTTATGCTGTCGGCTATCGTACTGCTGCGCGATGCCGTGCCCGGTTTTGCCGGCGCCCTGCTTTCGGTGGGCGTTTGCGCGTCCCTTTGGGTCTCCGATTCGTTTGCCTACATCGTGGGCAGCCGTATCGGCAAGCACAAGATGGTTCCCAAGATCTCTCCCAAAAAGAGTTGGGAGGGGTTTGTCGGCGGCATCCTGGGCTCGGTTTTGATTTGGCTCATCCTGTGGGCGACGCATTTCTACAAGCTCAGCCTGCCCTATGCGCTGCTGTGCGGCGTGGTCGTGTCGATTCTGGGCGTTATCGGCGACCTTATCGAGTCGCGCATCAAGCGCGGTGTGGGCGTCAAGGATTCCGGCAACCTTATCCCGGGCCACGGCGGCATGCTCGACCGTAGCGACTCGCTTATCTTTGGCTGTATTACCGCGCAGCTGCTTTTGATGATCGGAGGCGTGCTGTAATGTCCTTCCAAACGACGTATGGCCCCGATGGACGCCTTCGCGTTGCTATCCTGGGTTGTACGGGCTCCATCGGCACCCAGGCACTCGATGTGTGCCGTCAGCATGCCGATCGCCTGCAGGTGACGGCGCTGTCCGTTAACTCCAGCACCTCCGAGCTCGTTGCCGCTGCCCGCGAGTTCTCGGTTTCGGCGGTTGCCGTGGCCGATGTCGCTCATGGCGATGACGCCGTGCTGCAGGAGTTGCCCGAGGGAACGAAGCTCGGCGTTGGCGCGCAGGCGGTTTGCGAGCTCGCGCGTCGCGACGATGTCGACTGCGTGCTCGTCGCTATTGTGGGCGCCGCCGGTCTCGAGGCGAGCCATGCGGCTTTGACCTCGAATAAGCGCCTTGCCCTTGCCAACAAGGAGTCCCTCGTCGTCGGTGGCGACTTGCTTATGCCGTTGGCGCAACCGGGCCAGCTTATTCCAGTCGACTCTGAGCACTCCGCCATTTACCAGTGCTATCTGGGGGAGAACCCGCGCGAGGCTCATTGTATTTGGCTTACCTGCTCGGGCGGTCCGTTCTTTGGCCGCACGCGCGACGAGCTCGATTGTGTGACGCGTGCCGACGCCCTCGCGCATCCCACGTGGGCCATGGGTGCCAAGATCACCATCGACTCCGCCACCCTCATGAACAAGGGCCTGGAGCGTATTGAGGCCATGCATCTGTTTAACTGCAACCTCGATTTCATTAACGTGGTCGTGCAGCGTCAATCCAAGATTCACTCTATGGTCGAGTTTGCCGACGGCTCCGTGATGGCGCATCTCGGTGCTTCCGATATGCGTATTCCCATCCAGTTCGCGTTCTCGTATCCCGAGCGTTGGGATACCCCGGCGCCTCGTATCGATTTCCGCGAGCTGGGGCAGCTCACGTTTGACGCGGCCGACATGGATACTTTCCGCTGTCTGGCACTGGCCGAGCGTGCTGGCAAGACGGGTGGCACCATGCCGTGCGTGCTCAATGCCGCCAACGAGGTCGCCGTCGATGCCTTCCTGCACGATGGCTGCAGCTTTACCGATATCGATCGCATTGTGGAATCCTGCATGGATGCCCACGATATGCAGGCGGTCGATTCGTTTGAGCAGCTTCGCGACATCGATGCGTGGGCGCGTGAAAAGGCTGCGCAGGTGCTCGACGCAACCCGTTCCTAACCCATAAGGATTGCTTTTTCGTTTTATGGATACTGTTCTGAGCGTTCTCTCATCTGTCTTTTGGGGCCTGCTGATGCTTTCCGTCCTCGTGTTTTTGCACGAGGGCGGCCACTTTTTGGCGGCGCGTGCCTGCGGCGTCCGTGTGACCGAGTTCTTTTTGGGCCTGCCGTGCCGCTTTGACATCCATTACACGTCGCGTCGCATTGGAACCAAGTTTGGCGTGACCCCGCTGCTGCTGGGTGGCTACGCTGCCATCTGCGGTATGGATCCGACCGACCTCTCGTGCGCTGATCGCGTGCTCGCGGCTATCTATCGTCATGGTCGCGTGACCGTGGCCGACCTTGCCGCCGAGCTCGAGCTATCCGAGGAGGATGTGCTCGAGGCATGCGCCTTGCTCTTGGGTTGGGGCTCTATCGCGCCTTGGTATGAGGAAGGGGAGAAGCCCTCGCCGAGCTACTATCCCACCAAGTATCAGACGCTGCCGCGAGACGCGGCGGGTTACACCACCTTTGACGGCCGCCGTTTCGATCGAGAGCATGCGACTACCGAGGGCGATGTGTGGGAGCTGCCGTGCGGCGAAGCCGAGTTCCTTGCGCAAGAGCGTTCGCATACCTATCTGGGCCAGGGTTTTCTCAAGCGCGCCTTTATGCTGCTCGCGGGCATTCTCGTCAATATCCTGACGGGCTTTTTGCTGCTTATGAGCATCTACTCTATTGCGGGTGTCACCGTGCCGATGGATACCAACGTGATCGGTCAGGTTGACGAGGGGTCTATTGCCGCCAAGGCGGGTATCGAGGGCGGCGACGCGATCCTTTCGGTTGACGGAGTATCGTGCTCTACCTGGATGGACGTTTACGATGCCATCGGCAAGGCTGCCGGAAAGGACGATATCGCCATCGAGTACGAGCGTGACGGCAAGCAGCATTCGACCGCGGTTGCGCTCAAAGAGGACGAGCGCCTAGGTGTGTATGCCTCTACGCAGGTGGTCCGTTTAGACCCCATCACGTCGGCTCGCCTTTCGTTCTCCTATGTCGTGCAGACAGCGGAGGGCGTGATGCGCCTGCTCCAGCCGCAGCATACGATGGAGATTCTCGATCAGTCTTCTTCGATCGTGGGTATTAGCGTTATGTCCTCACAGGCTGCTGCTGCCGGCCCTGCCACGTTCCTTTCGTTTGCCGCCCTCATTTCGTTCTCGCTTGGCTTTATGAACCTGCTGCCCATCCCACCACTCGATGGCGGCAAGCTGGTCATCGAGATCATTCAAAAGATTGCTGGCCGCGAGCTTCCGCTCAAGGTCCAGACGATTGTGAGCTATGTGGGCATCGCGCTCTTTGCGCTGCTGTTTGTCTATATGCTTCGTTCCGACATCCTTCGATTTATCCTGTAGGGGAGTGTTTGGATTGTCTTTATCCCATCCTTTGCCTCGCGAGTTGACGCGCCCCGTGCATGTGGGCGGTGTGCAGATCGGTGGCGGCGCGCCGGTGGTGGTCCAATCCATGACCTGCACCGATACCGCTGACGCCCAGGCAACGCTTGCGCAAGTGTGCGCGTTGGCGCAGGCTGGCTGCGATATCGTGCGTGTGAGCGTGCCCACCGAGGCCGCGCTTGAGGGTTTCCGCACCATCTGTGCCGAGTCTCCGGTGCCGATCGTCGCCGATATTCACTTTAACCATAAGCTCGCCATCGGCGCCGTCGAGGCTGGTGCCGCCAAGCTTCGCATCAATCCCGGCAATATCGGCGATTGGGCCAAGGTCGATGCCGTGATCGATGCCGCGGGTGCCGCGGGCTGTGCGATTCGTATCGGCGTCAATGCCGGTTCGCTTGAGCAGGATATCGCTGAGCGCGACGACCTCACGCAGCCCGAAAAGCTCGTGATGTCGAGCGAGCGTTTCGTCAAGCACTTTGAGGACCGCGGCTTTACGAACATTGTGCTTTCGGCCAAGGCCCATAGCGTGCAAACGACGCTCGATACCTATCGAGCCCTGTCGCGTGAGATTCCACACGTTCCGCTTCACCTGGGCGTGACGGAGGCGGGGACCAAGCTCCAGGGCACCATCAAGAGCTCTGTAGGCTTGGGTATCTTGCTTTCCGAAGGCATTGGCGACACCATGCGTGTGTCGCTCACAGCCGATCCGGTTGAGGAGCCGCCGGTCGCCTGGGGAATTTTGCAGTCGCTGGGCCTGCGTCGCCGTGGTCCCGAGATTGTCTCGTGCCCCACGTGCGCCCGCTGCCAGGTTAACCTGATTCCCATCGCCGAGGAGGTCATCGAGCGGCTTAAGAACTATGCCGCGCCGCTTTCGATTGCCGTCATGGGATGCGCGGTCAATGGCCCCGGCGAGGCTTCTGATGCCGACCTGGGCGTTGCTTGCGGACGTGGTCAGGCCTTGCTCTTTTCGCATGGCCAGATCATTGGTAAAGTAGCTGAGGACCAAATTGTCGACGCGCTGATGGCCGAGGTCGACAAACTTATTGAGGAGAAATAAATGACCCGAGCAATGTACATGTCTAAGCTCTATGCGCCGACGCTTAAAGAGGATCCGGCGGACGCTGAGCTCGCCAGTCACCGCCTGCTGCTCCGTGCCGGCATGATCCGCAAGGAGGCCGCCGGCCTGTATTCCTACCTGCCGCTTGCTTGGCGCTCGATCCGTAAGATCGAGAATATCGTGCGCGACGAGATGGACGCTGCCGGCGCCCAGGAGCTTATGATGCCTATCATGGTCGACGCCGAGTTGTGGCGCGAGTCCGGGCGCATCGACGCCTATGGCAAGGAGCTTGTGCGCTTTGACGACCGTCATGGTCGCGAGTTCGTCCTGGGCCCCACGCACGAGGAGACCGTCACGGCCCTGGTGCGCAACGAGCTGCGCTCCTACAAGCAGCTGCCCGTCAACCTGTACCACATTCAGGACAAGTTCCGCGACGAGTTCCGCCCCCGCTTTGGCCTGATGCGCGGTCGCGAGTTCATCATGAAGGACGCCTACAGCTTCTCCGCCACGCAGGAGAGCCTGCAGGAGGAGTATGACAAGATGAAGCAGGCCTACGCTAACATCTGCGAGCGCTGCTATATCAAGGCCCTGCCCGTTGTTGCCGACTCCGGTGAGATCGGTGGCGATACCTCCGTCGAGTACATGGCTTTGGCCGACGCCGGCGAGGCTTCGCTCGTCTACTGCGACGATTGCGGCTTTGCTGCCGATGACGAGGCCGCAAGTACCAAGGTCGTCGTGACCGAGGGTCCTGGTGACGGTACGCTCACCAAGGTTGAGACTCCGGGCATGGGCACCATTGAGGCCGTTGCAAAGTCCTTTGGCTTCCCCGAGAACGGCACGCGCAAGTCCTTGGCTCTCATCGATGCCGAGGGCAAGCCAGTCGTGGCCATTGTCCCGGGCGATCATGAGCTCAATGACTGCAAGGCCGAGCATGTCTTTGGCAAGGGTTATCGCATGATGACCGATGAGGAGCTCCAGACCTACGGTCTGCATAAGGGCTTTATCGGACCGGTTAACCTGCCCGAGGGCATTCGTCTGGTGTGCGACGAGAGCCTGCGCGATTCCAAGCAGTGGGCCTGCGGTGCCAACGAGGTCGATTATCACTTTACCGGTGCCTGCCCCGAGCGCGACTTTACCGTCGATGAGTGGGCCGATCTGGTCACCGTTGTCGCCGGCGACCCCTGCCCGCACTGCGGCAAGCCGCTCTCCGCTGCCCGCGGCATCGAGGTCTCTCAGGTCTTCCAGCTGGGCACCAAGTATTCCGAGGCCATGGGTGCCACCTTTATGGACGAGGACGGCAAGGAGAAGCCGCTCATCATGGGCTGCTACGGCGTTGGTGTGTCCCGCTCGCTCGCTGCCGTCGTGGAGCAGCACAACGACGAGCACGGTATCGTCTGGCCGGTCTCCGTTGCCCCGTACGAGGTCGCGGTGATTCCGCTCGATCCCAAGAAGGAGGAGTGCGCTACCGTCTGCGAGCAGATCGTTGATGGCCTGTGCGCCGAGGGTATCGAGGTCGTCGTCGACGATCGCGATGAGCGTCCTGGCTTTAAGTTTGCCGACAACGACCTTATGGGCTTCCCGTATCAGGTGGTGCTCGGCAAGCGCGGCCTTAAGAACGGTACCGTTGAGCTCAAGGACCGTGCTACGGGCGAGCGCGAGGACGTGGCGATCGACGAGGTCGTCGCCAAGGTTGCCGAGCTGGTGAAGGCGGCTCGCCGTTAATCTACGATTTCGCTTGTAGTTCGATATACGGGACGGCCCCGCATTTCTCCAGATAGGGGAGATGCGGGGCCGTCATTTTACCTTGCCTGCGTGCTCAATCGCTAAAAGGAAAACCCCACAGCCCATGTGAGCTGTGGGGTTTCTTGTGCCTCCGATGCGAAATAAATCGCTCAGATATTACTGATAATCGACGACGTCGATCCAGTTCTTCAGGAACTCATCGTTCACGTTGCGCTTACGAGCGAGCTCGGAAGCGGCGACGATGCTCGTCCACTGACGCACGACCTGCATGGGCATGTCGGCGCGGTCGCAGTAGAGCTCCAGGTAGGCCTCGGCCTGGTCCTTGCTGTTGAGGGCGAAGAGCAGGTAGGTGGTGGCAACGTCGGCAGCAGGGGAGCCCTGGGTGGCGTGTGCCCAGTCGCACACATAGAGCTGGCCGTCGTCGCCGACGATGACGTTAGAGGGGTTGAAGTCGCCGTGGCAGACCTTGAACTCCTTGGTCATGCCGTCCAGACGCTCCTGAAGATTGTAGCGCGTGGTGGCATTGAGCTGATCAAGGCTGTCGATCATGCGGGCGAACTTGTCGCGCTGACGGTTGAGCAGCGGGGAGGTGTAGCCGTGGATCTCAATCTGGAGGTCGACGAACATCTCGAGGTACTCACCAAAGCGCTGGGGCTCGGCAGTCATCTTCTCGGCAAGGGTGGTGCCCGGAACCTTCTCGGTCACGAGCGCCCAGCCGTTGGCGTTCTCGAGCTGGGAAACCTCGAGAGCCTTGGGGCTGCGGATGCCGCACTCATTGATGCGGGCAAGATTCAAAGCCTCGTTGAACACGTCGGAGACAGGCTTGGTCTCGTTAAAGACCTTGACGATCTTGTCGCCCAGGTCGTAAACGACCTTGTTGCCACGGCGGACGAGCTCGGTCTTGGAATCGGGTAGCAGCATGGTTGCATCCTTTCAACGATGCGATAGAAGCGACGGCGGGGGTGTGTGAAACACCCGTGCACCCCCGCCGTTAAAAACCGTGCTAAAACTAGCAGACGGCGTAGTCCTGGGGCTCGCGGCCGTAGTAGGCGTCCAGGTAGAGCTCCTTGATCTCGCTCATGAGCGGGTAGCGCGGGTTGGCGCCGGTGCACTGGTCGTTGAATGCCTGCTCGGTCATCTCGTCGAGGGTGTCGAGGAAGTACTGCTCGTCAACACCGTAGTCGGCGATGGTCTTCTTGACGCCGATGAAGTCCTTGAGCTCCTCGAGCTTCGTGATGAAGTTCTCGAAGACCTCCTTGTCGTCCTTGCCCTCGATGCCGCAGTACTTGGCCATCTCGGCGTAGTTGTGCAGTGCGTTGGGGTAAGGATACTGGGAGAAGGTACCCATCTTGACGGGAGCCTCGGCGGCATTGTAGCGCATGACGCGAGTCAGGATGACGGCGTTGGCAAGGCCGTGGGGCAGGTGATGGAAAGCGCCGAGCTTGTGGGCCATGGAGTGGTTGAGGCCCAGGAAGGCGTTGGCGAAGGCCATACCGGCCATGCAGGAGGCGTTGTGCATCTCCTCGCGGGCGTGCGGGTCCTTGGCGCCGTTCGTGAAGCTGGAGGGCAGGTTCTCGAAGACGAGCTTAGCAGCGCGCTCGGAGAGGCCCTTGGTGTAGTCGGAAGCCATGATGGAGACGTAGGACTCGATGGCGTGGGTCATGACGTCGATGCCGGAGGCAGCGGTCAGGCCGCGCGGGGCGGTCATGCAGTTGTCGGCGTCGACGATAGCCATGTTGGGGAGCAGCGCGTAGTCGGCGAGCGGCCACTTGATGCCGGTCTCCTTGTCGGTGATGATGGCGAACGGCGTGCACTCGGAGCCGGTACCCGAGGAGGTCGGGACGGCGACGAAGTAGGCCTTCTTGCCCATCTCGGGGAAGGTGAAGATACGCTTGCGGATGTCCATGAAGTCCATGGCCATGTCCTCAAACTTGCACTCGGGGTGCTCGTACATCATCCACATGATCTTGCCGGCGTCCATAGCGGAGCCACCGCCGACGGCGATGATGACGTCCGGCTCAAAGAGGGCCATCTGCTTGGCGCCGCGACGTGCGCACTGCAGCGACGGATCGGGCTCGACGTCATAGAAGCAGTCGTGGGCGATGCCCATCTCGTCGAGCTTGGCCTCGATGGCGCGGGTGTTGCCATTCTTGAAGAGGAACTGGTCGGTGACGATGAAGGCGCGCTTCTTGCCCATGACGTTGCCCAGCTCGTCGAGGGCGACGGGCGTGGAACCCTTCTTGAAGTAGACCTTCTCGGGAGCGCGGAACCACAGCATGTTCTCACGGCGCTCGGCCACAGTCTTAACGTTGATCAAGTGCTTCACCCCAACGTTCTCGGAGACGGAGTTGCCGCCCCAGGAGCCGCAGCCCAGGGTCAGAGACGGCTTCATGCCAAAGTTGTACAGGTCACCGATGCCACCGTGCGAGGACGGGGTGTTGATGACGATGCGGCAGGCCTTCATGACGTGCTCGAACAGGCTGATCTTCTCGGCCTGGGCGGGGTGCACGTACAGAGAGGCGGTGTGGCCCGGGCCACCGGCGAGCACCAGGTGCTCGGCCTTGTCGACGGCCTCCTGGAAGTCCTTGGCGTGGTACATGGCCAGGACCGGGGAGAGCTTCTCGTGGGAGAACTCCTCCTTGGCGGGGTCGGTGGAGGTGACCTCGGCGATCAGGATCTTGGTCTTGGCGGGAACCTCGATGCCGGCGAGCTCGGCGATCTTGGCGGCAGCCATGCCGGGGATGCGGTGATCGAGGGCGCCGTTCTTGAACATGGCGGCACGCAGGGCCTCCATCTCGGCACCCTGCTTGACGAAGTAGCAGCCGCGCTTCTGGAACTCGGCCTTAACCTGGTCATAGATGGTGTCGATGACGGTCACGGACTGCTCGGAAGCGCAGATCATGCCGTTGTCGAAGGTCTTGGAGTGAATGATGGAGTTGACGGCGAGCAGCACGTCGGCGGTGTCGTCGATGACGACCGGGGTGTTACCGGCGCCAACGCCCAGGGCGGGCTTGCCCGAGGAGTAAGCGGCCTTGACCATGCCCGGGCCACCGGTGGCGAGGATGATGTCGACGTCGCGCATGACCATGTTGGTCAGCTCGATGGAGGGGACATCGACCCAGCCGATGATGCCCTCGGGGGCGCCGGCCTTGACGGCAGCGTCAAGCACGAGCTTGGCGGCGGCGATGGTGCACTTGGCGGCTGCCGGGTGCGGGGAGATGATGATGGCGTTGCGGGTCTTCAGGCAGATCAGCGTCTTGAAGATCGCGGTGGAGGTGGGGTTGGTCGTCGGGATGACGGCGCCCACGATGCCGATGGGCTCGGCGATCTTGGTGATGCCGTAAGCCTCGTCGCGCTCCAAGACACCACAGGTCTTGGTGTTCTTGTAAGCGTTGTAGATGTACTCTGCGGCGTAGTGGTTCTTGATGACCTTGTCCTCAAGAACGCCGCGGCCGGTCTCCTCGATGGCCAACTTCGCCAACGGGATACGAGCCTTGTTGGCGGCCATGGCGGCCTCATAGAAGATCTTGTCGACCTGCTCCTGCGTGTACGTAGCAAAAAGCGCCTGGGCCTCTCGCATCTGAGCGAGCTTAGCCTCAAGCGCCTCTACGTTGTCCACAATTGCGGGAGTAGTGTTTTCCGGTGACTTTTTCACCATTTGTGTCTCCTTGCGATCGGAGATTTACCCTACGCCTTGCATGATAGCAAGAAATTATTCGGCGAACGGTAAGATTCCTCTAAAAGGCACACTAAAACGCTTCAATAAAATGAAGCGTTTTAACAAAAACTATCTGCCTGCTGCATCGCCCCGCTCATTGGGGACAGACTCTCATGAGTATTTCAATGGGAAAACGGGACATCTGTTTGATAATCGCTATTCGCGGGTCGCGGTTGAGTCGGACACACAGGCGGTGCAGCTACTCGATTACATCCATTTCAATCCCGTGTAAGGTGCGTCCGACTCGCTCGAGGCGTACCGTTAGTTACAAGGCATACCAGCTGCGCTATGATCCCTTTGACATCTGCAAACCCTCATGTAAGTCTGTCCCCAATGAGTGCAAAAAGGAGCCCTCCGTAGGGGAGGGCTCCTTTGGTAAGTTCTATGTGAACGCGAGGTCTTTGACCCGGAGAGTCCGAGGTACTTGTTGGTAAGACCTTATTTAGGAGCGCGCAACCTTGCCAGACTTGAGGCAGGTGGAGCAAACGTTCATCTTGCGACGGTGACCATCGACGACGACGTAGACGCGCTGGATGTTGGGGCGGAACTTACGGTTGGTGACGCGGTGAGAGTGGCTGATCGAGCGACCGGCAACGGGGTGCTTACCGCAAACTTCGCAAACTTTGGACATAACTGACCCTCCTTGGGCGACAAACGAACATGTCGCGTTAACAAACAAGCCTGAACTATAGCACAGAAGCAGCTCCCTGTGCGTAATCTACACAGAGATATTCCTCTTTTGGCGATAGTGCTCACGCCACGGCCCTGGACGTAGATCCGATTTGCGTGCAGCAGAGGGGATTATGCCAGCTCGTGCGTGTGTTTTCAAGCTCGTCCCACAAATATATATAGGTTTATTGAGCATTGGGCTCCGTTTACGGATTGCTCTGTATTAATGCTCGCAATTAAGCTCGAGGTTGGCTACACTATCCCATGACCATTAAAGGGGTACGAGATACCCACATGGAATTACATAGCTGCCAAAGAGCAGCCCTTCCTGTGGGTGTCTGGTCCGCTTTGAGCGGTCGGGCATCTATTTTTTTTGACTGTGTCAGCAGTCAAGACATGTGAGGAAGGAGATCGATGGGCACGACTTCCCCCAAGGCGGTCATCATGGACGAGACCGCCGTCAATCGAGCGATGACCCGCATCGCGCACGAGATTCTCGAGCGCAACGAGGGCTGTGAAGACCTCGCTCTGGTCGGCATCGTCACGCGCGGCGACCTTCTGGCAAAGAAGCTCGCCGAGGAGATCAAGGAGATCGAGGGCGTCGACGTTCCGCTCGGCAGCCTCGACATCAGCTTCTACCGCGATGACTACGCTACCAATTTCGCTCCCGCGATCCACGCCACCAACATTCCCTTCAGCGTCGACGGCAAACGCGTCGTTTTGGTGGACGACATCCTGTACACGGGTCGTACCATCCGCGCCGCTCTAGACGCCGTCATGGACCTGGGCCGTCCGAGCCGCATTGAGCTGGCAGTCCTCGTTGACCGCGGCCACCGCGAGCTCCCCATCTCGCCGGACTTTGTCGGCAAGAACGTTCCCTCGTCGCATGAGGAGAACGTGCACCTATATATGAAGGAAGTCGACGGCCACACCGCTGTCGAGATTAACGACGTCGCGCCGGGTTCCCACGTGGGCTCCGCGCCGCTGGGAGGTGAGTAGTACCGTGGCGTTCAACCATAAGCACCTGATCGACATTACCGAGTACTCCGAAGAGGACATCAAGCTCATCCTCGAGACCGCCAAGGCGTTCTCCGAGGTCAACGAGCGTGCCATCAAGAAGGTCCCCACGCTCAAGGGCAAGACCATCGTCAACATGTTCAACGAGCCCTCGACGCGCACCCGCAGCTCCTTCGAGCTCGCCGAGAAGCGTCTTTCGGCCGACAGCCTCAACTTTGGCGGCTCCTCGACCTCCACGGTCAAGGGCGAGAGCCTCGTCGACACCGTCGAGACCCTCAACGCCTATAAGATCGACTGCATCGTCGTGCGCGATAAGCACGCCGGTGCTCCCTACATCGTCACGCAGAACTCGCCCGCGAGCGTCATCTGCGCCGGCGACGGCAAGCACAACCATCCCACGCAGGCCCTTCTCGACCTGTACACCATCTGGGAGCACAAGGGTGACTTCCACGGTCTGAAGGTCGCTGTCGTCGGCGATATCGCGCACTCCCGCGTCTGCGGCTCGCTGATCCCCGCCCTTAAGATCATGGGCTGCGAGACCTACGCCGTCGCCCCCGGCACGCTGCTGCCGCCGGCGCCCGAGGTCCTGGGCTGCGACCACGTGACGAGCGACCTCGATTCCGTCCTGCCCGAGCTGGACGTCGTCTACATGCTGCGCGTGCAGCAGGAGCGTCTCGAGGGTGCCCCGTTCCCGACCATTCGTGAGTACCACAAGCTCTTCGGTCTGACCAAGGACCGCGAGAAGCTCATGAAGCCCGACGCGATCATCTGCCACCCGGGCCCCATCAACCGCGGCGTCGAGTTCGATTCCTATATGGCCGACCACCCGCAACGCTCCGTCATCCTGGAGCAGGTCTACGCCGGTATCTGCGTGCGTATGGCTATCCTGTATCTGCTGCTTGGAGGTGCCGATAATGGCCTTGCTTCTTAAGAATGCCCACGTCGTCGACCCGTCCGTCGAGCTTGACGGTGTCGTTGACGTCCTGATTGACGGCGACAAGATCGCCGAGGTCGGCGAGAATCTCGCCGTCGAGGGAGCCGAGGTCCGCGACCTTTCCGGCAAGTACCTCGTCCCTGGCCTGGTGGATATGCACGTTCACCTTCGCGAGCCCGGCTACGAGGTCAAAGAGGACATCGAGAGCGGCACCCGCGCGGCTGCCAAGGGCGGCTTTACCGGCGTGTGCTCCATGCCCAACACCGATCCCGTCACCGATAACGGCACCGTCGTGGAGTTCGTCAAGTCCCGTGCTGCCGAGGTCGGTCACTGCCGCGTCTATCCGTCGGGCGCCATGACCCGCGGTCTTAAGGGCGAGGCCATGTCCGAGATGGGCGATATGGTCGCCCACGGCGCCGTCGCCTTCACCGACGACGGTCGCGGCGTGCAGGGCGCGGGTATGCTCCGTCGCTGCATGGACTACGGCAAGATGTTCGGCAAGGTCTTTATGAGCCACTGCCAGGACGAGGACCTGGTCGGCCATGGCCAGATCAACGAGGGCAAGGTCTCGACCCGTCTGGCTCTCGAGGGCTGGCCGGCTGCCGGCGAGGAGCTCCAGATCGCTCGCGACATCGAGATCGCCAAGCTGACCGGTGCCAAGCTGCACATCCAGCACATCTCCACCGCCCATGGCCTGGAGATCGTGCGTGCCGGTAAGGCCGCTGGCGTTCAGGTCACCTGCGAGGCCACCCCGCACCACATGTTCCTGACCGAGAACGACCTGGACGAGACCTACAACACCTCGCTCAAGGTCAATCCGCCGCTGCGTACCGAGGAGGATGCCGAGGCCATCCGTCAGGGCGTCATCGACGGCACCGTCGACGTTATCGTCACCGATCACGCTCCTCACACCCCGTGGGAGAAGGCCCGTGAGTTCGAGCTTGCGCCCTTTGGTATGATCGGCCTCGAGACCTCGCTGTCGCTCGTACTCACCGAGCTGGTCAACACGGGCAAGATGAGCATGGGCCGCATGGTCGAGCTCATGGCCATCAAGCCGCGTGAGATCCTGGGTCTCGACCAGGTTCAGGTCAAGGCGGGCTCCGTTGCCGACCTGACCGTGTTCGACCCCTCCGCAACCTGGACGGTTGGCGAGGACGGTTACGAGTCGCGCGCCGAGAACTCCGGTTTTGCCGGCCGCACGCTCACCGGTCGTGCCACCGATGTGTTTGTCGGCGGTAAGCAGACGCTTGCCGACGGCTGCATCTGCTAGCATAGCCTTATCGCTTTTGTGCGCGGCGCCCTTGCGGTGCCGCGCTTTCTATTCGTTTGGACCATGCAACCGCATGGGGGATTGGAGCGTCTATGCCCACACCTTCCACTGCACGCATGCACGACTTCGAGGTCGTCTCGAACCGGGAGATTGCCGACGGCATCTTCTCGCTCGTCATCTCGGCCCCCAAGCTTGCAAGTGCGCTCAAGCCCGGTCAGTTTGTGAACATCGCCGTACCCGGCGATGCGTCCTCGCTGCTTCGCGTGCCCCTGAGCTACTACCGCGCCGACGCCGAGGCTGGCACCGTCGAGCTGTGGTACGCCGTCGTGGGCGACGATACCCGTCGTTTGTCCCAGATGGGCCCTGGCTCCACCTCTAACCTGCTGGGCCCCGGTGGCCGTGGCTGGATGGTGCCCGAGGGCACCAGGAAGGCCCTGCTCGTGGCGGGCGGCATCGGTGTTCCGCCCGTGCTGTGCCTTGCCGGTATGCTTGCCGAGCAGGGCGTGGATGTTGACGTGTGCCTGGGCTTTGGCACCGCTTCCAAGGCCGTGGGTGTCGATGAGTTCCGCTCGCTGTGCGATACGGTCAACGTTTGCACCGACGACGGCTCGCTCGGCACGCACGGTTTTTGCACCGATCCTGCCGCCGAGCTGCTCGGCGAGGGCGGCTACGACTATGTGGCCAGCTGCGGCCCCGCTGTCATGATGAAGAAAGTCGCCGCCGCTGCCGCCGAGGCCGGTGCGTACTGCGAGGTGTCCCTCGAGCGCATGATGAGCTGTGGCTTTGGCGCCTGCAACACCTGCAATGTCGAGACGGTCGACGGTATGAAGGGTGCTTGCATGTGCGGCCCCGTGTTCGATGCTTCCAAGGTGGTGGTCTTCTAGTGGGTACCGTGAACATGGCCGTCGATTTCGGCGGCGTCAAGATGCAGAACCCCATCAACACCGCAGCCGGTACTTTTGGTTACGGTTGGCAGTTCCAGAACTTCTTTGATGTTTCCCAGCTGGGCGCCATCACCACCAAGGGTTGCGCAGCCGAGCCCTGGCCCGGCAACCCCGCGCCCCGCATGGCCGAGATCCCCGGCGGTATGATCAACTCCGTGGGCCTTCAGAACCCCGGCGTGGCCGCCTTTGCCCGCGAGTCCGGCCCGTGGCTCGAGCAACTGTCCAAGGACGGTTGCCAGGTCATCTGTCAGGTTGCCGGCCACTCCGTTGACGAGTTTGTGCGCGCGCTCGAGATGTATGTCGAGCTATGCCCCTGGGCTGCCGGCTACGAGATCAACGTGAGCTGCCCCAACATCGCCGCCGGCGGTGCCGCCATGGGCTCTACGCCCGAGGGCGCCTCTTCCGTTATGGCTGCCTGCCGCAAGGTGACCGATAAGCCGCTGTTCGTGAAGATGGCGCCGGTCAACGTCGCCGAGATCGCCAAGGCCCTCGAAGCCGCCGGCGCCGACGGCCTTTCGGTCATTAACTCCATCCAGGGCATGGCCATCGACGTCCATACCCGCAAGTCCCGCGTGGCAAAGCCCAAGGGCGGTCTTTCGGGCCCGCTGTGCCACCACATCGCCGTGCGCATGGTCTGGGAGGTCGCCCAGGCCGTCGATATCCCCATCAACGGTGTCGGCGGTGTCATGACCGGCGAGGATGCGGCCGAGTTTATCCTGGCCGGTGCCACCTGCGTGTCGGTTGGCATGGCCAACTTCGTCGATCCGTGCGCTTCGCTCAAGATCGCGCATGAGCTCGAGGCCTGGGCCGAGTCCCAGGGCGTAAAGGACATCAACGAGCTGGTAGGTGCTTTCGAATGCTAGAGACCGATGCCCGCGACCGCGTAATCGTCGCCCTCGACTGCGATCGTGAGCGTGCGCTCGAGCTTGCCCACGAGCTTTCGGGTCATGCCGCCTGGCTTAAGGTTGGTATGACGCTCTATTACGCTGAGGGCCCCGAGATCGTCAAGACCTTTAAGGACCTGGGCTTTAAGGTCTTCCTTGACCTTAAGTTCCATGATATTCCGCATCAGGTTCGCGGTGCCGCCCGTTCGGCCTCGCTTGCCGGTGCCGATCTGCTTTCGGTCCACGGCTTGGGTTCGGGCGCCATGCTCGCTGCCTGCCGCGAGGGTGCCGAGGAGGCGCGCGAGGACCGCGCCAAGCTCGTCGCCATCACCGTGCTCACGAGCATGAATCAGGATGCCTTGAGCGAGATCGGCGTCGAGTCGCCCGTGGCCGAGGAGGCCGCCCGCCTGGCAAAGCTCGCTCAGGCCAACGGCATCGATGGCATCGTGTGCTCGCCGATGGAGGCTCACGACATGCGTGAGCTGCTGGGTCCCGATGCCCTGATCGTGACTCCGGGTGTGCGTCCGGTGGGCGCCGCCTTAGGTGACCAGTCCCGCGTGGCGACGCCTTCCCAGGCTATCGAGCGTGGCGCAAGCCATATTGTGGTGGGCCGTCCCATCACCGGTGCCGACGATCCGGTTGCCGCCTTTGACGCCATCGTCGCCGAGCTGGTCGAAAACGTCGCGTAAAAGATTCCCCTAAGTCACCACTTTTGGGTCTCATTAGCACAAAATAGCCCCTGTGCCTGCGTAAACTTTCCCATCCTTTGTGTGGAATCGCAGGTCAGGGGCTTAACTTTGGGCGCAGTATATTGCACTTTTTGCGGGTATCGTCTAACCTATGGAGCCGCGATTGGGCATTTTGTACGTTCTACGTGCTAAAATGCCAATTATTGAATCAGATATAACCTAACTATTTGGAGGTACGAATGGCACTCCCTCAGCTTACCGATGAGCAGCGTAAGCAGGCTCTTGAGAAGGCTGCTGCCGCACGTCACGCCCGCGCTGAGCTTCGCGAGCAGATCAAGAAGGGCGAGAAGTCCCTCGAGTCCGTGCTCAACTCCGATGACCCCATCGCTTCCCGCATGAAGGTTTCCACCCTCATTGAGTCTCTCCCTGGTTATGGTAAGGCCAAGGCCGCCAAGATCATGGAGGAGCTCGGCATCTCCGCTACCCGTCGCGTTCAGGGCCTTGGCGTCCGTCAGCGCGAGCAGCTCCTCGAGCAGCTGACCAAATAAGTGAGCGCTCAGGATTCCAAGCTCTTTGTGATTTCTGGACCGTCAGGCGCGGGCAAGGGCACGCTCGTCACTCGTGTGCGCGAGCGTCGCTCTAACCTGGGCCTGACGGTTTCGGCTACCACGCGAGCCCCACGCAAAGGCGAGGTCGATGGCGTCAATTACTTTTTCCTGACGCGTGAGGAGTTCGACCGCCGCGTGGCAAACGGTGAGTTTGTTGAGTGGGCCGAGGTCCACGGTAACTGCTACGGCACGTTGGTGAGCGAGGTTCAGTCCAAGCTCGCCTCTGGTTCGTCTCTCATCTTGGAGATCGATGTCCAGGGTGCCCTGCAGGTGAAGGAGCGTTTCCCCGAGGCCGTGCTGATCTTTATCAAGCCGCCTTCGCTTGAGGTACTCCGCGAGCGTCTAGTCGGTCGCGGTACCGAGACGCCCGAGACGATTGAGCTGCGTATGGCAAACGCCGCCGATGAGCTTGCCCTTGCCGACCGCTACGACGACGTCGTGGTAAATGACGATCTCGACCGCGCGACCGATGAGCTCGTTCGCGTTCTCGATATGCATGAAAGGATCTGAGGTCCGTGTCCGTTGTAAAGCCTTGCATTGACGATCTTCTGGAGAAGACCGATCACAACCGCTTCCTGCTCGCTTCGCTTGCCTCCAAGCGCGCCTGCGACATCAATAGCATGCTGCGTGGCCAGCACAACCGCGTGCTTGCCGTCCAGGATGTCGATGACATCACCATCGGGCTTTCCGGTGCCGATACCATTTCGATGGCTATGGATGAGATTGTCGACGGCGACATCTCTTACGACGAGGCCCGTTATGAGAAGGCGCTCGGCCACAAGGTTGCTGAAGCCTAAATGGCGGCTCGCGTCTGCCTGGTCCACTATCACGAGGTTGGACTTAAGGGTAAGAACCGCGCACATTTTGAGCATATCCTCATGGATAACATCAAGGCGGCCTTGGCCGCCTTTTCCGTGAATGCCGTGTCTCGAATTTCCGGTTATATCCTCGTGACCTTTAACGAGCATCAGGCCGACGAGGCGGCTCGTGTCATTCGCACCGTTCCCGGCGTTGCTCGCGTGTCTTTGGCGTATCACACCAATCGCGACCCTCAGGAGTACTGTGCCGCCGCCGTGAAGGCGCTGCGTGAGTTTGGCCCCTTCGATTCGTTTAAGGTGCACGCCAAGCGCTCCAATACCGACTACGAGCTCACCTCGATTGATATCAATCGACAGGTTGGCGAGGTGCTGTGCGAGGCGTTCCCCGATAAAAAGGTTCAAATGCACGATCCCGACGCGATGGTTCACGTGCTGGTTGTTCAGGGTAGCGTTTATGTGTACGCGCGCTCCGAGCGCGGTGTGGGCGGTCTGCCGGTGGGCTCTGCCGGTAAGGTCGTGACCCTGCTGTCATCGGGTATCGACTCGCCGGTGGCGACCTGGATGCTCGCGCGACGCGGAGCCGTGTGCGTGCCGGTGCATTTTTCCGGTCGTCCGCAGACGCCAGATACCAGCGAGTATCTAGTGCAGGACATCATTCGCGCCCTTGAGCCGGGTGTCCAGATCGGCCGTCTGTATGTTGTGCCGTTTGGCGACTGCCAGCGCGAGATTTCGGTGACCTGTCCCAGCAACCTGCGCGTGATCATGTATCGCCGCATTATGTATTCGGTTGCCGAGCGCATTGCACACATCGAGGGCGCCAAGGCTATCGTGACGGGCGAATCGCTTGGGCAGGTTGCCTCCCAAACGCTTGAGAACATCATGGCCGTCAACGAGGCCGTGAAGATCCCCGTGTTCCGCCCTCTCATCGGTTCGGACAAGCAGGAGATCATCGCGCGCGCCGAGGAGATCGGTACGTTTGATATCTCGACTGAGGCCGCTCCCGACTGCTGCACGCTGTTTATGCCGCGCCGTCCCGAGACGCACGCTAAACTCGATGCCGTGCATGAGGCCTGGGAGTTGTTCGATCACGAGGAGATGATTGAGCGCCTGCTCAAGCAGACCGAGTACATCGACTTCGAGAGCAACACGTATAAGGCCCCTAAAACCTTAAAACGCAAACATTCGGAGCTTGCTCCGCGTGAGATTTACCAAGATCACGAGTAATGTTGTGCATAGACCGACGATGCGCCTGCATCGTCGGTCTTTTGCTATCTGGGCATTTTGCGGCTAAGTGTTCATTTGCTGACGTGTGCCTGAATAAATGGACAGATTTGTGCAAGGTTTTGGTCGGTTTTTGGTTTGACCGCTAAAACCGGTTTTGGAGCGTGGCTGTTGCAGGGCTCCTTTCCTGACACGATGGTGTTGGGAGGTTTTGCTATGGCGCAGCGCGAACAACACGAACGGGTCAAACGGATGGACCGCTTGGCGGACAAGCTGCTCGGTCATAAGGCAGTGGTGATGGCGATACTGGTCGTCATTGCGATGGCGAGCGGCTTGGCGATGGCGAACCTTGGCGGCGGTGCCGGCGGTGTGTCGTTTGAGCGCACTGACGGTACGGGCTCGTTGATGGAGCCGGGATCCGGTGATGCCTCGAGCGGAAAGACATCCGAAGGTTCTTCGACTAAGGCTTCTGCCGCGGCAGAGGTCTATGTCGATGTCGATGGCGCCGTTGTGTCGCCCGGTGTATATCGCCTCAAGGACGGCGCGCGGGTGGCTCAGGCGATTGATGCCGCCGGCGGGCTGGCGCCCGAGGCAGACGTTACGGGGCTCAATCGGGCATCTAAGGTCACTGATGGACAAAAAATCCACGTTCCAACGGTAGGGGAGCAGCAGGCGTCTATTGCGGAAGCCGGTGTTGATGGTGGGGCTTCCGCATCATTGGGCGTGAGTGGCGCAACGGGCCTAGTCAACATCAATACGGCAAGCGCGGCAGAGCTGCAGACGCTCTCGGGCATCGGTCCCTCCATGGCACAGTCGATTATCGATGAGCGTACAAAGAACGGTGCTTTTGCCTCGGTTGACGATCTGATGCGTGTGTCGGGAATCGGCGAGAAGAAGCTTGCCAAAATCAAAGATTGCATCTGCGTATGAGTGCGACAGAGCGCGAGCATGTGATGCCTCCGCGGCCCTTGATGCCGTGGACGATGGCCCTGTGTGCCGGCATGTGCGTGAGCTGCGCTTTGGTGCTTAACGTGGCCGCTGATGCGCTGCTGAGGGAGCGGGTGCCGGCGGTCGGGCCGCTATGGGCCATTCCCGTTGCGGCGGCGGTCTTCGTTGTGCTGGCTCAATCTTGTGCGCGGCTTGCCCCTTGGAAGCGGTGGCTGTATGCCGCGTCCGTCGGTCTCGTGGCGGGAGCGGTCGTCTCGGCGTGGTGGGCTGTGGGCACGCTAGGCGCCTCGAAGGCGCTCGACGGTCGAGCGGCAAGCAGCCTCGAGTTTGTCGTGCAGGGTGATCCATCCATAAACGACGACGTGTATTCCTATACCTGCGAGGCACGCGCGGACGGTAAGAACTTGGCAGCGGTTCGCCTATCGTGTGACCGCGAGCTCAAGGTCGGGGCGCACGTGCGTGTTATCGGTCGCGTTTCACGTTTTGAGAACGATGCGTTTGGACGATCGCGCGCGCTCCGAGGCGAGGTACGCAAGGTAAAAGCCGTTCGGATCGCGTCGATCGATGAGGGTTCTCCGGGGCCGCTGCTTCGGCTGCGAAATGGGCTGCTTGCGTCCATCGCGCCTGCGACCGACCCGGCGCGTGCGCTCATAGCCGGTGTCGTCTGTGGTCGTTCGGCGGAGCTACGCGCCCAGCCGGCGGGCGACTGGTTTTCGGTAACGGGAACGGCGCATCTTATCGCCGTCTCGGGCAGCCATTTGGCTATCGTGGGGTTTGTAATCGAGGGTGTATTGCAAAAGACTCGGTGCTCACGTGGTCTTCAGCGGGCGATATTGGCGATAACGCTTGTGGGCTACGCTGCCTTTACGGGCGCGTCTCCCTCGGCCGTGCGCGCGTGCTGCATGGTGTTCGCTACGCTTGTTGTAAACGGCGTGGGGCGTCGCCGGCACGGCGCATCGGCACTCTTCGTAACCATGTCCATCTTTGTGCTACTGCGACCGACGGTGCTGTTTGAGATGGGCTTTCAGCTTTCATGTGCCAGCGTCTTAGCCATTCTGTGCTTTTGCCCCTATGCGACCTTCGCTTTGGGTGAGCTGGGTGTGTCATCGGGCGTTGCCAGCATGCTTTCCGTCACGCTGTGCTCGCAACTGGCGACACTTCCCATTACCATTCCTGCATTCGGTACGTTCTCGCTCATTGCTCCGTTGGCAAATGCGGTCATCGGTCCGGTGGTGAGCGTACTGCTTGCTGTGTCCATCGTGCTGGTTCCCTTTTCGCTCGTGGCGCCGTTGCGGACTTGGGCGCTCGTTGTGCCCATGATTGCCGCCCGTTGCGCGCTGTTCTTTGAGCAGCTGTTTGCCGCCGTGCCGGGTGCATCCGTGAGCGTGCCGCCCGATAGCATGTGGATTTACCTAGTGCCGTGTTTGCTGGCGGTTCTGCTTGTCTGGTGGCCGCGTCCCCGTGCACGTCCTATGGCGGTGGGGCTTGCATGCCTGGTGCTCTTGGCTGCGATTCCGTACGTCTACTGGGATCGATTCGCTCCGCCTTCGGTGACGGTGCTCGATGTGGGCCAGGCCGATGCGATTCTTATTCGCCAGGGCGGCGCAGTGGCGCTCGTCGACTGCGGGCTCGACGAGCGCGTGGTGGCGGCGTTGGTTCGCAATAACGTGCACCATATCGATGCCGTCTTTGTGACGCATTGGGATGAGGACCACTGGGGTGGTCTGCCTGCCGTGCTCGAACAGTTTTCGGTCGGAACGATTGCCGTGGCGGCGGATGCGCTGGAGGATGCTCCTGTCGAGGTATTGAACCGACCTGGCGTGGAGTATCGGCAGGTGCGCCGTGGGGATACGGTCGACATCGGCTTATTTTGCGCCCGCGTGATGTGGCCATTCGAGTCCGTGGATGGCGAGGGAAATGAGGACTCGCTTGCCCTGCTGCTCTCTTATGTTCAGGAAGGCAAGGGCCTGCGTATGCTCCTCACCGGTGATGCCGAGCTCGACCAAGAACGGGAATTCGTGCAGGAGGTGGGGGATATCGATGTCCTTAAACTTGGGCATCACGGCTCCAAGGTTTCAGTCGATGGTGAGTTGCTGGACGTCTTGAAGCCCGAGCTTTCCCTCGCGAGCGCGGGCGAGGGGAATCGATACGGCCATCCGTCCGATGCCTGCATCGATGCCGTTAAGGATGCGGGCGGCGTGTTCGCGTGCACTATCGAACACGGCGACATTACCGTCATGCCGACTGCGAATGGCTTTGCGATGCGATGCCAGCGACCGTGAGGACGTCGTTGGCGTGTGGTGGGCCCCTGGGCTAGAATGGCACGGAACGAATACGAAGGTCTGCGGGAGGGGAGCGCGATGTCCGAAACCAGTCTGTTGCCGGCATATCTGATCGTCGGTACCGACGGAGTCAAACGCGACCATGCTGTCTCACGTATGAAGGCGCGTCTGGAAAAGACGGGCATGGTCGAGTTCAACCTCGACGAGCGCGATATGACCAAAGACCCCGATATCGAGTCGATTATCGGATCGCTCAACACCTTTCCGATGGGCAGTGAGTTTCGCCTGGTAATCCTTGACGGCTGCTCAAAACTCGCCAAAGCGATCTCCGAGCCGCTTGTCGACTATCTGGCGAGTCCCAGCCCCACGACGGTTTGCCTCATCATCGCCGACTCGCTTGCCAAGAACACGCGCCTGTATAAAGCGATCGCCAAGATCGACAAGAAGGCCGTGATCGATTGCTCCGGCACCAAGCGCTGGGAGCTACCGCGCCGCGTGCAGCAGATGGCGACGCAGCACGGCAAGTCGATCTCGACGGCGGCCGCCGAGGAGCTCGTCTCGCGTTCGGGTGAAAACACTCGCATGCTCGATAACGACTTGGCTAAGCTTGCCCAGATGGTCGAGGCGCCCCAGATTGAGCTTGCCGACGTTGAGCGCTGGATTGTGCGCACTGCCGAGGTTCAACCCTGGGACTTTCTCAATGCGGTCTCGGCCCGTGACATGCGACGCTCGCTCGAGCTCTTCAATCTGCTGCCCGCCAAGAGCTACGTGTGGACTTACACGTTGCTGTGCGGCCGCATCCGCGAGCTTATCGTCGCCAAGGCGCTCGATGCGCGCGGACAGGGTCGTGAGCTGGCCGCAACGCTCAAGCTTCAGTCCTGGCAGGTCAAGAATCACCTGACCTGGGCACGTCGCTTTTCGATGGCAGAGCTCGTCGCAGCGCTCGAGGGTGCCGTTGATGTGGAGCTCGCGCTCAAGGGTTCGGCCGATTCTGAGACCGCGCTTTTGCTCTGGATTACGAACATCTTGAGAAAATCGTGATGATACCTGCCTATTTGACAAATTCGTTCTATCCCTTTGAGTGGGAGCGTGCTATAGTAGGCGCTTGCATGACCTCACCGTGTCTCAGAGGTGTCATACATTTTTTGCAAGGAACTCGAAAGGAACTCCAGAAGTGGCAAACATCAAGTCTCAGAAGAAGCGTATCCGCACCAATGAGGCAGCTCGCATGCGTAACAAGGCTGTCAAGTCCGAGCTCAAGACGCTGACCAAGCACGTCCAGTCCGCCGTCGCCGAGGGCGACGCCGAGAAGGCCCAGGCTGCCCTCAAGACCGTCACCAAGCGTCTCGACATGGCTGCCGCCAAGCATGTTATCCACAAGAACCAGGCTTCCAACCGCAAGTCCGGTCTTGCCAAGCTCGTGAACAGCATCAACGCCTAAGTTGTAAATTTCACACCACACAGATTACGCGCATAAATGGAGCCTGTTTTATGGAACAGGCTCCATTTTTTGTACCGCTCGGGTAAGATAGTCCGCATGAATACTTCAATTGACATTTCCCACATCCGCAACTTCTCGATTGTTGCGCACATCGACCATGGCAAGTCCACGATCAGTGACCGCATTCTCGAGCTCACCCATACCGTCGACGAGCGCGACATGGAGTCGCAGCTGCTCGACACCATGGATATCGAGCGCGAGCGCGGCATTACGATCAAGTCCAATGCCGTTCGCGTGTCCTATGACGCCGACGATGGCGAGACGTATCAGTTTAATCTGATCGATACGCCGGGCCACGTGGACTTTACCTACGAGGTCTCGCGCTCGCTGGCAGCCTGTGAGGGCGCGGTGCTCGTTGTCGACGCCACGCAGGGCGTCGAGGCGCAGACCGTCTCCAACGCGACGCTCGCCATGAACGCCAACCTGGATATCGTACCCGCCATCAACAAGATCGACCTGCCGTCGGCGCACCCCGACGAGGTCAAGACCGAGATCGAGGACGACCTGGCGATTCCTGCCGATGATGCCGTGTGTGTCTCGGGCAAGACCGGCGAGGGCATCCACGATCTGCTGGAGTCCATTGTCTTTTTGATCTCTCCGCCTAAGGGCGATGCAAATGCTCCGCTCAAAGCGCTCATTCTGGATTCGTACTTTGACGAGTATCGCGGCGTGGTGGCCACGGTGCGCGTCTTTGATGGTTCCATCAAAAAGGGCGATACCCTGCGCATGATGCAGGCAGAGGGCGATTTTTTGGTCGACGGCGTGGGTGTCAAGCGTCCTGCCGAGACCCCGGTTGACGCGCTGACGGTCGGCGAGGTCGGCTACGTGGTCACGGGCCTGAAAGACCCCGAGGCCGTTCGTGTGGGCGATACCCTCACGTGGGCGTCGAATCCCTGCCCCGAGCCGCTTCCCGGCTACCGCGAGGCCAAGCCCATGGTCTATACGGGCCTGTTCCCGATCGATAATAAGGACTACGAGAACCTGCGTGACGCACTCGATAAGCTGCACGTCAACGACCCGTCGTTGGTGTGGGAGCCCGAGACTTCGGTGGCGCTCGGCTTTGGCTTCCGCGTGGGCTTCCTGGGCCTGCTGCACATGGAAGTTGTCAAGGAACGCCTGGAGCGCGAGTTCAACCTTGACCTCATTGCTACGAGCCCTTCGGTGGATTATCACGTCTACAAGACCGACGGCGAAATGATCGATGTCCGTAGCCCGCAGGATCTTCCCGAGGCCACGCGCGTCGAGCGTATCGAGGAACCCTACCTCAAGGCTAAGATCATCTGCCCGCCCGAGTATACGGGTGCCGTCATGCAGCTCGCTATCGAGCACCGTGGCATTACAACCGACATGATCCATCTGACGAGCAAATCGGTCGAGATGCGCTTCGATATGCCGCTCGCCGAACTCATCTTGGACTTCTTTGACCAGCTCAAGAGCCGCACCAAGGGTTACGCCTCGCTGGACTACGAGTTCAACGAGTACCGTCCCTCCGAGCTCGTTAAGCTCGATATTTTGCTTTCGGGCGACGAGGTGGACGCGCTGTCGTTTATCGTCCACAAGGACAAGGCCTATGGCCTGGCCCGTGGTCTGTGCGACAAACTTAAGGAGATCATCCCGCGTCAGCTGTTCGAGGTGCCCATCCAGGGTGCTATCGGCAATAAGATCATTGCCCGCTCCACCGTCAAGGCGCGCCGCAAGGACGTGCTTGCCAAGTGCTACGGCGGCGATATTTCTCGTAAGCGCAAACTGCTCGAGAAGCAGAAAGAGGGCAAGAAGCGCATGAAGGCCATCGGCTCGGTAGAGGTCCCGCAGGAGGCCTTTATGGCGATCCTCAAGGTGGACGAGTAGATCCATGGCGCTTTCTGAATACAGCAAGCGGCTGCTGGGCGCCTATGTCGAGCAGCCGTTCCTTATGGCTCCCATGGCGGGCGTGACCGACCCAGCCTACCGCATCATGTGCCGCCGCCGCGGTGCCAACCTTGCCTACAGCGAGATGGTGAGCGTGGCGGGCCTTGCCTATGCCAGCAACAAGACCTGGCGCCTGGTGCTACCGGCTGACGAAGAGCAGCAGATTTGCGTGCAGCTCTTCGGCTCCAAGTCTGATCAGTTTGCGAGCGCCGTCGCCGCCGTCGAGGAGCGCGTTGGCGATCGCCTGTCGCTCATCGATATCAATATGGCATGCCCCGCCCGCAAGGTCGTTACCAAGGGCGAGGGCTCGGCGCTCATGCGCACGCCCGACCTTGCGGAGAAGATCGTCGAGGCCACGGTGGGCGCGGCGCACGTGCCCGTGACCGTCAAGATTCGCAAAGGCTTTTATGCCGAGGACCGCAATGCCGCGACATTTGCCCAGATGCTTGAGGGTGCAGGGGCTGCCGCAGTCGCCGTGCATGGTCGTTGCGCTACGCAGCTCTACACTGGCCAGGCGGATTGGTCGGTCGTCGATGAGGTCGCAGATGCCGTCGAGATTCCCGTGATCGGTTCGGGCGATGTGTTCTGCGCCGAGGATGCCGCGGAGCATCTGCGCAGCTCGGGTGCCAGCGCGGTGTTTATCGCGCGCGGTATCTATGGCAACCCCTGGGTGTTCGGCGATGCTCGCGCCCTTGCACTCGACGCTACGCCGGTGCCGTCTCGCTCCTCACGCGAGCGCCTGGACGCCCTGCGTGAGCACCTAACGCTGACGCATGAGCTCCTGCCGCTCATGTCGCGTGCCCGCACGTACGCAAGCTGGTACTTAAAAGGCATGCCCCATGCCGCCGCTTGGCGTGCCCATGTGGTGCGCTGCTCCACGTATGAGGAGTTTATGGCGCTGGTCGATGAGATCGAGCATGATGTGGTGGCCTGCGAGGCTGCCCTTGCCGCCGGCGAATCGGTGCCCCCTCATCCGCTGGAGGCTTAAGGGTGGCCGTTACCGCGCTGTACGTGCACGTGCCGTTCTGTGCCCAAAAGTGCCGCTACTGCGACTTCGACTCGCGCAGCTTTGCTTCGTGTGATTTGGATGCCGCGCTCGATTCCTATTTTGAGCAGTTGTACGCGCGCCTCGATGCTTTTGGCAAGGCTGGGGCCCTCGACCAGATTCGCACCGTCTATGTTGGCGGCGGTACGCCGTCGCTGGCGGGGGAGCGCCTGGTGGAGCTGGCGCGGCGTATTCGTGCGTGGTGCGCCCCCGTTGAGTTTACCTGCGAGGCCAATCCCGAATCGCTGACCGCCGAGCTTGCCGCTGCGCTTGCCAAGGTTGGTGTCACACGCGTTTCTCTGGGCGTGCAAACGCTCGATAACGCCGAACTTACCGCCATCGGCCGCATTCACGATGCCGATCGGTCGCTCTCCGCCATCGCGACGGTCAAGAACGCTGGGCTCGACGTGTCGTGCGACCTTATGTGCGGACTTCCCGGGCAGACCGCAGCGAGTTGGAAGCGTACGCTCGATGGCGTGCTGGCGGCGGCTCCGCATCATGTGTCGGTCTACCCGCTCACGCTCGAGGAGGGGACGCCCCTTTATCGCATGGCGTGCCGTGACGAGACGCTCGAGCCTGATGAGGATTTTCAGGCCGCATGCATGGACGTGGCACGCGAGCTCCTGGGTGCCGCCGGCTATCACCCGTATGAGGTGGCGAGCTACGCGCTCGACGGCCATGAGTGCGCCCACAACATTGCCTATTGGACCGGACAGGGCTATCTGGGTTTGGGCCGCTCTGCCGCCGGTATGCTCGACGCCGAGGATTTCGATCGCTTGGCCGGGCTGTTTCCCGACGTGCTTGCTCGCGGCGATGCGTATCGCGTGCGCTTGGTGCAACGCGACGATGCCGCGACGACGTTTGATGCCGAGTATCTGTCGCAGCGCGAGGCGGCGGCCGAGGATTTGATGCTTGCCTGTCGCATGACGCGTGGCATTGGGCCCGATCTGTTGGTTCGCTCGGCAAGCGTGATCGCTGCAGATGAGTTGGCGGCGGCCTGCGACCGTGCGGTCGAGTTGGGCCTTGCCACCTGGGTGCCCGATCATATTGAAGGACATGCGGGGCGCGTCACCTCGAAAGACGTTATCGCAGGTCGCGTCCGTGCTCGTTTAGCGCCCACTCACTTGGGCTGGCTCGATGGAAATGTGCTGTTCGAGCTGTTTTGGGGTCTAGCCTAGGCCGCTCGGGTAGAATTACCGCAATATATACGCTGCTGTGAGCAGGAGGTTGCCGCGCATGGCGACGATGAACGAAAAAGATTACTACGAGATTTTGGGTGTCTCCAAGGACGCCACCTCGCGTGATATACAGAAAGCCTTCCAGCAAAAGGCCCGCAAGCTCCATCCGGACGTCAACAAAGAACCGGATGCCGAGGAAAAGTTCAAAGAGGTTTCCGAGGCCTATGCTGTGCTTTCGGACGAGCAGAAGCGTGCGCGCTACGACGCCATGCGCTCGGGCAATCCCTTTGCCGGCGCTCCCACGGCTTCGCCCTATGGCGGCGGTTACGCCGGCAGCGCGGGCTACGGCAATCCCTTTGAGGGCGGCTTTCCCTTTGGTGGCGCCTGGGGTCAGCCGCGTCGCGGGCAGGCTGCCTATAATCCCGAGAACGGCGCCAACGTGGTCGTCGATATTAAGCTCGACGCCAAGGAGGCCAAGGGCGGTGCCCGCAAGACCGTCCGCTATACGCGCTTCGATACCTGTGGTCACTGCGGCGGTTCGGGCTCTGTTTCGTCCGAGCATGCACATACCTGTCCGAGCTGCGGCGGTCGCGGCCACATCGATGTCGACCTGTCCTTTCTGTTTGGTGCCGGCACGTTCCAGTCTGTCTGCCCTGAGTGCGGTGGCTCCGGTAAGGTCGTCGCCGACCCCTGTCCCGATTGCGGCGGCAGCGGGCGAACCCGTGTGACCTCCGAGCAGACGATTGAGTTTCCCGCCGGCACGCACGATGGCGACGAGGTCCGTATTGGCGGCATGGGTCACGCCGGCACCAACGGCGCCTCTGGCGGTGATCTGGTCGGTCGGGCCCATGTTGAGGCCGAGCGCCTGGAAGGCAAGGCCCGTACCGGTTTTTACCTGATGGGCATCGTGGCGCCGTTTTTGGTGCTATCGGCCATCTCGGCCGTGTTCTCGGCCTTTGCCGTGATGTGCTTTATTCCGTTTGCCATGGGCCTGTTCATGGTGCTCTCGGACGGCGTGCTGCACCGCAGCCTGCTGTGGTGGAAGCGCGGCGCGATGCAGTTTGCCAACGGTTTTGCCAACGGATTTATGTTTGCGCTCGTGTCGGTTTGGTTTGCGAGCTGCTCGCAACGTGCCATGCTTTCGCCCTACGCAATGCAATAACATCAAACCCTCTGTTTGCGGCCGGCCCAGCTTGGGTATAGGACGCACTGTGACAATAATGAAAGTCGGAAGGATTCGGTCGTGTCGGAAAATAGGGATTACTACGAGGTGCTTGGCGTCGACAAGGATGCCGACGCGCGGACGATTAAGCGCGCGTTTCTAAAGAAGGCCCGTACCGTACACCCGGACGTTTCGGACGACCCCGAGGCCGAGGCTAAGTTCAAAGAGCTCAACGAGGCATATTCCGTTCTTTCCGATGAGCAGAAGCGTGCTAACTACGACCGTTACGGCACTGCCGACGGCCCCGGTGGCTCCGGCTACGTCGATATCAACGATATCTTTGGTGGCATGGGCATGGACGACTTGTTCTCGTCGTTCTTTGGCGGCGGTGCCGGCGGTGGCGCCCGCAGCCGTCGTGAGCGTCGTCGCGGACGTGACATGGCCATCTCGCTTTCGGTGACGCTCGAGGAGGCGGCGCTCGGCTGCAAAAAGACGATCAGCTATGACCGCCTTGCTCCCTGCGAGGATTGCAACGGTACGGGCAAGGCTGACGGTGCGACCGAAAAACAGTGCAGCCGCTGCCACGGCACGGGCTATGTCACCACGGTCCAGCGCTCTTTTTTGGGCCAGGTTCAGTCCTCTTCGCCTTGCCCCGACTGCCATGGCGAGGGCACGGTCATCGACCATCCCTGCGAGACCTGCGACGGTCAGGGCCGCACGCCTTCGCATGAAAAGATCGACATCGATATTCCTGCCGGCGTTTCGACCGGTCGCCAGCTGCGTGTGAGCGGCTTTGGCGAGGCCGGCCTTCGCGGCGAGCCTTCGGGCGACCTGATTGTCAACGTGCGCGTTGCCGACCATGAGCGCTTTAAGCGCAACGGGGACGACCTGTACCTGGTGAGCGATATCTCGATTGCGCAGGCTGCGCTCGGCTGCGAGATCGAGGTCGAGGGCATTATGCCCGACGAGGTCGTTAAGGTGACGGTTCCCGCCGGCGCCCAGTACGGCGACACCGTGAGCGTCAATAATTACGGCATGCCGCGCATTGGCGGTGGCGGTTCGCGTGGCCGCCTGATCGTGCAACTGCGCGTGGTCGTTCCCACCAATCTTTCCAATAAGCAGCGCGAGCTGCTCCGTGCTTTTGCCGATGAGATGGGCGATGACGTCGCTTCCGGTAAGAAGTCGGTGACCGACCGTATCAAGAGTGCCCTCGACGATATCCTCGATTAAGGAGCCCGCGTGCTCGCACCCCATATTTCCGTCGTCAACCTCGGCTGCCGTGTCAACCGGGTTGAGTCTGACCGTATCACTGCCGATCTTATGCGCCTGGGCTTTGCTATTGTGGATCCCCAGGATGCCGATCTGATCGTCATTAACACCTGTGCCGTTACGGGCGAGGCCGAGGCCAAGACCCGTAAGGCCGTCCGTCATGCGCTGGCCCATCCTAACGAGCCCTATGTGCTCGTGACCGGTTGCGTGGTCAATTTACATCCCGAGGAGCTGCTGGAGCTTTCGGATCGCGTGATCGCCGAGCCGTCCAAGATCGATGTCGCCGAACGTGTCTGCGAGGTGCTGGGTGTTGAGTCCGATAGCGTTCCCGCCTGCAGCGATGGCGAGGTGGTCGATGCGCTCGGTCGCTCTCGCCTGGGCGTGAAGATTCAGGACGGCTGCAACCATCGCTGCACCTATTGCATTGTGTGGAAGGCACGCGGCCCCGAGCGCTCCGTGCCCGTCGAGTCCGTGCTCGAGCAAGTTCGCGAGGCCCAGGAGGCCGGCGTGCCCGAGGTGGTGCTGACCGGTGTGAACCTGGGTGCCTACGATGGCAAGAGCGCGACCGACGAGCATGTCGAAATCGATGAGCTGCTCGAGGCCATCATGGAGCGCACGTCTATTCCGCATGTGCGCATTTCCTCGGTCGAGCCCATGGATATCTCTGAGCGCCTGCTTAAGGTTATGGCGCGCTATCCGCAGCGTATCGCCCCGTTTTTGCACCTGCCCGTGCAGTCCGGCTGCACAGCGACTCTGCATCGCATGGGCCGTCCCTATAGCGCCGAGACCTTTGAGGACACGGTGCGTATGATTCGCGCCAACTTGCCCCAGGCGTCTCTTTCGTGCGATGTCATCGTCGGTTTTCCTGGTGAGACGGACGAGGAGTTCGAGGAGTCGCTGGCGCTGTGCCGTCGTGTGGGTTTCTCGCGTATGCACGTGTTCCGCTATAGCAAGCGTCCCGGTACCCTTGCTGCCGATATGCCCGACCAGGTGCCGCCCGAGGTTATGGCCGAGCGCAGCCGTCGTATGCGAGCCGCGGCGCAGGAACTCGCCATTGCCGACGCTCGTCGTCGCGTGGGCACCGTCGAGCGTGCCGTCCTCGAGTACGGCGACAACCTGACGCTCGGTTCGTTCCATCATGCCCGTCTTGACGATACCTGTGGACTTACAGCCCCGTGCCTGCTCGATGTTGCTATCATCGGAGTCGATGATTCCGGCTTGGTCCATGCGCGCAGGGAGGTTCATGGAAGCCTCGAAGATTAGACTTACCGTTCCCGAGGGAATTGATCCCTCGTGCGTTTTGGGCGCCGGCGACGGCGTCCTTCGTGCGCTCGAGAGCTTGGTTCGCGCCCATGTGGTCGCCCGTGGCGATAGCATCGCCGTGAGCGGTGACCCGGATGAGGTCGAACTCGTGGCGCGTTTTTTCGAACATGCTTTTCGCGAGGCGGCCGCCGGGCGCACGCTGTCTGCCGACGATGTCTCTCGCTGCCTGGCCGTCTTGCGCGACGGTGAGCACGAGGCTACGTCGCTTCGCGATGACGTGCTGCTTTCGTATCGCGGTCGCGTCATTCGCCCCAAGACGCTCGGTCAAAAGCGCTATGTGGATGCCATCCGCTCAAATACCATCACGTTTGGCTTGGGTCCTGCCGGTACCGGTAAGACCTATCTGGCCATGGCGCTCGCTGTTGCCGCACTCAAGCGTCACGAGGTGGGCCGTCTGATCTTGACGCGTCCGGTTGTCGAGGCGGGGGAGAACCTGGGCTTTTTGCCCGGCACCCTCGAGGAAAAGATCGATCCGTACATGCGCCCGCTCTACGACGCCCTATTTTGCATGATGGATCGCGAGCGCACCGATGAGCTCATGGAGCGCGGCGTGATCGAGATCGCCCCGCTTGCCTACATGCGCGGCCGCACGCTGAGCGACGCCTTCGTGGTGCTCGACGAGGCCCAAAATACCACGCCCGAGCAGATGAAGATGTTTCTGACGCGCCTGGGCTTTAACTCCAAGTTTGTGATTACCGGCGACCTGAGCCAGCGTGACCTGGTGGGCCGTCGTGGTGGCTTGGCGGATGTCGAGAAGATTTTGGGCCGTGTCGACGATGTCGCATTTTCTCACCTCGAGCGTGCCGACGTGGTGCGCCATGCCTTGGTGGGACGTATCGTCGAGGCATACGATACTTATGATGATGTGCGCGAGAAGCGCGTACGTGACCGAAAGGAGTCCCGTTGAGTGTATTGATCAGCAACGATGCCGAGCTCGATACGCTGCTCGACGCGCAGGAGGTGGAGCACATCTGCGAGGTTGTGCTTGCCGCCGAGGGCGTTGAGCGTGAAGTCGAGATTTCCCTTTCGTATGTCGACGAGGACGAGATGCACGAGCTCAACCACGAGTGGCGCGGTATCGACCGCACCACCGATGTGCTCTCGTTTGAATGCGACTCGGCCTTTGACGAGGATATTCCCGCCGACGAGACGCTCGAGCTCGGCGATATCATCTTGGCCCCGCAGGTTATTGCCCGTCAGGCCCCCGGTTTTGGCAATAGCCCCGCTGACGAGTGTCGTCTGATGCTCGTACACGGCATGCTGCACCTGCTGGGGTATGACCATATCGAGGACGACGAGGCCGAGGTCATGGAGGCCCGCGAGGACGCCATCCTGCGCGATCTGGCGCTCGAGCGCGGCGAGGACCCCAAGCTGGTCCACGTCGGCCCCATCACCAACCACGCCCACGACTAGGAGCCGTCTATGATTCCCGGATCGAACAAGGACCATCCGTCCTTCTTAAAGTCGTTCTCCTACGCCATGGAGGGCTTCGTCACCGCCGTCAAGACCGAGCGCAATATTAAGGTCATGCTCGTTGCGGGCGTGTGCACCGTCATTGCCGGCTGCATCGTGGGGCTCGACATTGCCGAGTGGGCCACGATTATCATCTGTTGTGGCCTGGTGATTCACGGCGAGCTATGCAACACCGCCATGGAGGCGATTGTCGATCTGGCGACCCAGGAGCTCCATCCGCTGGCAAAGCGCGCGAAGGATATCGCCGCCGCCTCCGTATACGTTCTTTCCATCACCGCCGCGATTGTGGGCTTGCTGGTATTTGCCCACGCGCTCGGCTTTATCTAGAAAGGGATTTTCATGTCCGACACTATGCAGCCTACCGATGAGATTTTGGACGACGAGTCCCTGGACGCGGTGGATACCGAGGAGCTCGAGGATGTCGAGGAGTTCGACCCGTTTGAGGGTATGAGCGACGAGGAACTCGACGCCCTGTGCGACGAGGACGACAACCTCGCGGGCTTTGGTGACGTTGAGCCCGGTTTCCGCAGCGGCTTTGTGGCTCTGGTCGGTCGTCCCAACGCTGGCAAGTCTACGCTGCTTAATGCCTGCTATGGCAAAAAGGTCGCCATCACCTCGCCGGTGGCCCAGACGACCCGCCGCCGCATGCGCGCCGTCGTCAACCGCCCCGGCTACCAGCTGGTCTTTGTCGATACCCCCGGTATTCATAAGCCCAAGGACGGCTTGGGATCCGAGCTCAACAAGAGCGCGTTGTTCGAGCTGAACGATGTTGATGTTGTCGCGTTTTTGATTGATGCCACCAAACCGATCGGCAGGGGAGACGCCTGGGTTGCCGAGCGCGTCAAGAACGCTCGTTCCAAGAAGGTCCTGGTGCTCACCAAGGCCGATGAGGCCGACCCCGCACAGGTCATGGAGCAGCTTAAGGCAGCCCACGAACTCATGGAATATGACGACGAGATTGTGACGTCGTCGGTTAAGAACTTCAACGTCGATGCCTTTATAGAGACCGTTGCGCACTTTTTGCCTGAGGGTCCGCGTTGGTTCCCCGAGGACATGGGTACCGACGCTTCCGATGAGACGCTCGTTGCCGAGTTTGTGCGCGAGAAGGTCTTGCGCCGCACCCGTGATGAGATTCCGCACTCCGTTGGCGTGATCTGCGATGCGCTCGAGCAGACCAAGAAGGTGCTGCGCGTGCACGCCACCATTTACGTCGAGCGCGAGGGCCAAAAGGGCATCATCATCGGTAAGGGCGGCGAGATGATCAAGCATATCGGTATCGACGCCCGTCGCGATCTTGAGCGCATCTTTGGCACGCAGGTCTTTTTGGAGCTGGACGTGAAGGTCAAGGCCGGCTGGCGTGACGACGAGGCCCAGATTCGCCGCTTTGGCTACAACGCCGAGGACTAAGGACGCGCGGCGCGCATGGCAGGCTCCCGGACATATCGCACCAAGGTGCTCGTCCTCGACAAGACGAAGCTTAAAGAGACCGACCTGATCTTGACGATGCTTGACGAGCGGGGACGGCAGGTTCGTGCAGTGGCAAAGGGCGCCCGCAAACCCGGCGGACGCCTGGCTGCGCGCTGCGAGCTGTTCTGTACGGTCGATATGCTGCTCGCACATGGACGGTCACTCGACGTGGTTTCTCAGGCCGAGCTTATGGAGGCGCCGCTCGGCGCTGCGCCCGATTACGAGACGACCTGCGCCGCAAGCGCGATCGCCGAGGTCGCGCGCGTGTGCTCGTTCGAGGACGCCGAGGACCTGTTTACCTTTGCCATAACGCAGCGAGCGCTTGCCCTGGTGGGCAGCGGGCTTGACACGGCACATATGGACCTACTTGTGGCGGCATATGTCTTTAAGCTGCTGTCGCACGTTGGCTATCGACCAGATTTTTCGGCCTGCGTGCTGTGCGGAGACCCCATGCTGTCGTATTTTTCACCACAGGCGGGCGGGCTCATGTGCGGATCGTGCGCGTCGAGCGTTCCGGGTGCCGAGCTCGTGTCGACCGGCGAGGTCGCATGGCTGCGCGCCCTCATATCCATGACCTTCGATGCGCTTATGGCCGAGCGAATCGACCCGCATACGGCGGCATTCTTGCTTGGGCTTTCGCATGTTTGGGCTGCGACGCACACCGATCAGCGCCTCCGTGCGATGGAATTCATGTTGGGTCGGTGATGATGCGCAGGCGCGGGCTGCTTGTGGTAACATATCGGCCTGTTGGTACCTCGACCTTGGTTGCTCGCTCCACCGGCGGCTTCCCAGTCCGAGGCGAATCGAGTCGCCCGATAGCGACGCAAAACGAAAGGTGAAACAATGACTGTTTCCAAAGAGCGCAAGGCTGAGCTGACTGCCCAGTTCGGTAACACTCCGGTCGACACCGGCAACCCCAAGGTTCAGGTCGCCATCCTGTCCGAGCGCATCAAGGAGCTGACCGAGCACATGAAGTCCCACCAGAAGGACTTCCACACCCGTCGTGGCCTGCTCATGCTCGTCGGCCGTCGTCGTCGTCTTCTCTCCTACATCAAGAAGAACGACATCGTCGAGTACCGTGAGCTCATCAAGGCTCTGGGCATCCGCGACAACATCCAGTAGGATTTGTACATGCTAAGAGCGTCCTGCGCAGCGGGGCGCTCTTTTTGTGTAAGGGCGCGAACAATCACGCTCTGAAGCGTGGCGGGGGCAGGGGGCCCGCGTCACATGAGAAGCCCGCAGGCAAGGGGTCTGCGGGGTAAAGGAGAACAATGACACTCGTATCCAAGACCTTTGAGCTGTACGGCAAGACCTACACCTTTGAGTCGGGCGAGCTTGCCAAGCAGGCCACCGGCGCCTGCCTGGTCAAGCAGGGTGACACCACGATGCTCGACACCGTGGTCGTCTCCAAGGAGCGTAAGAACTACGACTTCTTCCCGCTGACCGTCGACTTCAACGAGAAGATGTACGCCGCCGGCCGCATCCCGGGTGGCTACCTCAAGCGTGAGGGCCGTCCCAGCGAGAAGGCCACGCTCACCGCGCGCATGATCGACCGTCCGATTCGCCCGAGCTTCCCGGACGGCTTCCGCAACGAGGTGCACATCGTCGCTACCTCGCTTGTCGCCGACCAGGTCAATCCCTTCGACGTCATCAACGTCATGGGTGCTTCCCTGGCCATGACGCTCGGCGGCGTGCCCTTCGAGGGCCCGCTTGCCTGCGTGCGCATCGGCCGCAACGTGGAGACCGGCGAGTTTATCGTCAACCCCACCTACGAGGAGCGCGAGAACTCCGATCTGGACCTGGAGCTGGGCGGCTCTGCCGACTTCATCTCGATGGTCGAGGCCGGCGCCGAGGAGATCTCCGAGGACGACATGCTCGCCGCCATGAAGTTTGGCCAGGAGGCCCTTGCCGCTTTCTGCCAGGCTCAGGACGAGTTCGTCGCCGAGTGGGAGCAGGTTAACGGCCCCATCGTCAAGAAGGAGTACCCGCTCGACCAGCCCGTCGAGGAGGTCCAGGAGCGCATCTTCGCCCACTACGACGAGATGGCAGCCGCCCTTCGTGACGCCGACAAGCTCTCCCGTATCGGCAAGGTCGAGGCTCTGAAGGAGTCCATCCGTGCCGAGTTCACCGAGGAGGAGCAGGCCGCTTGGGAGCGCGAGATCCCCGTGGCGCTCAAGAAGCTCGAGAAGAAGGCCATGCGCACCATGGTCGTCGAGACCGGTGAGCGCGTCGACGGTCGTGCCGCCGATGAGATCCGTCCCATCATGGTGAAGGACAACTACCTGCCGCTCGTTCACGGCTCCGGCCTGTTCCAGCGCGGCCAGACCCAGGTGCTCTCGGTTCTTTCGCTCGGCATGCTCAACGAGGGCCAGCGTCTGGATACCATCGAGCCCATCGAGGGCAAACGCTACATGCACCACTACAACTTCCCGCCGTTCTGCACCGGCGAGACCGGCCGCATGGGCAGCCCCAAGCGCCGCGAGATCGGTCACGGTAACCTGGCAGAGCGCGCTCTGCTTCCGGTGCTTCCCGACGAGAACGAGTTCCCCTACGCCATCCGCGTCGTCTCCGAGGTCATGGAGTCCAACGGCTCCTCTTCGATGGCTTCGACCTGCGGCTCCACGCTCGCCCTTATGGACGGCGGCGTGCCCATTAAGCGCCCGGTCTCCGGTATCGCCATGGGCCTGATCCAGGAGGAGGGCAAGACCGTGGTCCTGTCCGACATCCAGGGTCTCGAGGACTTCCTTGGCGACATGGACTTTAAGGTCACCGGCACCACCGAGGGCATCACCGCCCTGCAGATGGACAACAAGGCTACCGGCCTCACCTTCGACATCCTGGCCCGCGCCCTGCAGCAGGCCAAGGAGGGTCGCGCCTTCATCCTGCAGAAGATGCTCGATGTGATCCCCGAGCCGCGCCACACCACGCGCAGCACCGCCCCGCGCATCGTCTCCATCCAGGTTCCGACCGACAAGATCCGCGACGTCATCGGTTCCGGCGGTAAGGTCATCCGCGGTATCCAGGACGAGACCGGCGCCTCGGTCGACATCCAGGAGGACGGCACCGTCTTTGTCGGCGGCACCGGCGAGTCCGTCGACCAGGCCGTCGAGCGTATCAAGCTCATCATCAAGGTTCCCGAGCCGGGCGAGGAGTACACCGGTCGCGTGGTCTCCATCCAGCCCTTCGGCGCCTTCGTCAACCTGCTGCCCGGTAAGGACGGCCTGCTGCACATCTCCCGCGTCGCCAAGGGCCGCGTGGAGAAGGTCGAGGACGTCCTCAACGTGGGCGACGAGGTCAAGGTCGTCGTCATCGAGGTCGACGATCGCGGCAAGATCTCGCTCGATCGTCTTGACAAGCCCGAGGCCCCGGCTCGTGCCGAGGGTGCCTCCGAGGGCGACGGCGAGCACTTCCAGCGCCGTGAGCGTCCGCGTCGCGAGCGCTCTGAGCGCAGCGACCGTCCGCGCCGTCCCGGCGACAACGGAGGCCGCAAGCCCCGCCGTCACCACGACGCCGAGTAACAGCTAAACATAAGCAGCTCAACAAGGGCGACTCCGGACAGGGGTCGCCCTTTTGCTTGCGCCCGGGAGGGCCGCATATGAAGTTTCCTGCTCTACAGTCCTGCGCAAGACGGAAAGCACATTAAGTGCTTTCCTTTGCGTGCGGAACTCGCGATAAACTTCATATGCGCCCCTCCCGGGCGCAAGCAAAAGGGCTGGTTAGTGCCGCTCGCTATTTAGTTAGACAGTCTATTCAGTAGTCAGATTTCAGATCTGTAGATAGCCGCAGCAGCATCTTCCCAGATAAAACCGACCAAAATAAACCTGTCTCTTTTTGGCAGGTTTCCCGTGGGGCGGGCACTGATGAAGTTTATCGCGAGTTCCGCACGAACAGGAGGCCACTTAATGTGGCCTCCGTCGTGAGCAGGACTGTAG
>DBFOPP010000034.1:0-31442 GCA_048428865.1 Collinsella sp. | reverse complement strand
CATTGGAACACGCGGCGCAGGCAGGTAAGATTGAAGGGCCTGACGCCGGAGGAGTTCCGGAACCAGGCCCTTGCGGCGTAGTCGCTATTTATTCAGTCCAAGTTTCGGGGCGCAGTTCACTGTCCCCTTTGTGGTGGTTTTGGTCGGTTAGGCGAGGAGGGTGTGGCCGTAGGCGTTGGCGGCCTTGATAGCGGCGGCGAACTTTTCGTCGGTGAAGGGCTCGGGGTTTCCCTGCTTCCACTCGTTGGTGGCGTGCGCGTACTCGCACAGGGCCGGGATGTCGGCCTCGGAAAGCCCGACCTGCTCCAGCGTCACAGGCAGGCCCATTTGCTTGTTAAAGGCGGCGTAGCGCTTCAGGTTCTCAGTATCGCCCGTATAGGCAAACAGCACGAGCACGCCGAGGCTCACGACCTCGCCGTGCAGGTAGGTGCCCTCGCGCGGAATGCTGCATGTGGCGTTGTAGAATGCGTGCGCCACGCTCGAGTTGTAGTAGTAATCGTTCTGGTTCGTCAGGTTCGAGACATAGCCCGTATTGACCACGATATCGAGTGCGATTTGCTTGACGGCCTCGCTCGACAGGTCCTGGCGCACGTCCTCAAGACCCTGGACGCCATAGGTAAACAGCGGCTCGGAGCAGGTGTGGGCAAGCGCCAGGCCAAGACCGGCGGTGTGCTCCAAATTACCGGCGCTCGTTGCGTACTCGACCTCGGGCTGCTTGGACAGGGCATCACCCACGCCGGCCCAGAAGTACTCCGCCGGAGCCTCGGCGATGATCTTGGGGTTGATGAAGATGTGCGCCGGTCGGTTGGGGTACGAATAGCCCTCGAGCGAGCCGTCGTCGTTGTACACGACGGCAATGGCGGTCGCGGCGGAGCAGTTGGAACAGATCGTCGGGACAGTGAAGACGATCTTCTTGAGCTCGATGGCCGCCGTCTTGACGGTGTCGAGCGCCTTGCCGCCGCCGCAGGCGATAAGAACATCAGCCTCCTGGCAGGCAGGGGAGTTCACGACCTTGGCGATATTGGCACGCGTACTGTTGGTGCCATAGACGCGCGTCTCTAGAATTTCGACATCGGTACCTTCAAGCGCCGCCTCGATGCCTGGCAGCGCTGCAGCCAGGGCTCGCTTGCCGCCAATGATGGCGACCTTCTTTGCGCCGTACTCCGCCAGTGCGGCGGGCAGCTCGGTAAAGCAATCCTCGCCAACGGTGTAGTCGCTCATTCCAATCGTGCGCATAGCAACCTTCTTTCGTTCGATAAAGTGCTTTCAGGTATTTTGCTCCTAGAGAAGGGCTGTAATAGCGAGAAATTTCGAACGTATAAAACCAGTGTTGAGGGTTTTTCGCCGGCGCGGAACGTGCTAGCATACTCCGCATAAGCGTTGATGGGGACGAGTAGTCGGCCGTCCGCATGCCACAGAGAGCGGGGAGCGCTGAGAACCCGTGCATGCGACCGATGAATATCACCCCGGAGCTGCGGTCCCAACGGACGTGCCGCGCAGGCACGTCTTAGTAGATATCGCCGAGGTGGTCGTCGATACAGGCCAGCCGAGTAACGGATGCGAGCGCGCGAATACGCGGGCGAGGGCATCTAAGCTGGGTGGTTAAACGAAGAGCTTTTGCGGGCGTACAGCTCGTTTTGTGGCGCTTCGTCCCAGCTTGTAGGGACGGGCGCTTTTTTTGGTGCCCAACGGGCGTGTGCGCCCATGACATGAAAGGGGTACCGTGGCAAACGAGTACAAGCAGACGATGAATCTGCCCAAGACCGGTTTTCCCATGCGTGCCGGTCTTTCCAAGTCCGAGCCCAAGCGACTCAAGGACTGGCAGGACAACAAGGTCTACGAGCAGGTTCTGAAGAAGAACGAGGGTCACAAGAAGTTCGTGCTGCACGACGGTCCTCCGTACGCCAACGGCCCGATCCATATCGGCCACGCCATGAACAAGATCTCCAAGGACATGATCAACCGCTACTGGATGATGCAGGGCTATGAAGTTCCCTATGTCCCCGGTTGGGACTGCCACGGCCAGCCGATCGAGCACAAGGTCGAAGAGAAGCTCGGCACCGAGAAGTTCAACCAGACCCCCACGGCCAAGATTCGCGAGCTCTGCAATGAGTTCGCTGTCGAGAACATCGAGCTTCAGAAGGCTGGTTTCCGTCGTCTGGGCGTGCTCGGCGACTGGGACAACCCCTATCTGACGCTCTATCACCAGCATGATGCCGCCGACATCGAGGTCTTCAAGGCCATGTTCGATAAGGGCATGATCTATCGCGGCCACAAGCCGGTTCACTGGTGCAAGCACTGCCACACCGCGCTGGCCGAGGCCGAGATCGAGTACTCCGACGAGACGAGCCCCTCCATCTTCGTGCGCTTTGAGATGACCTCCAAGCCCGCCGGCCTCGAGAACTTCGACGGCCCGGTCGACTTTATCATCTGGACGACTACGCCGTGGACTATCCCCTCCGACCAGGCCGTTTCCCTCAAGCCCGGCGCCGCCTATGTCGCCGTTGAGCACGATGGCCGTGCCGAGGTCATGCTCGAGGACCTGGCTCCCAAGTGCTGCGAGGAGTTTGGCTGGGAGTACACCCCGGTCATGGTCGACGGCGAGCCCTATGTGGTTCCCGCCGAGACGTTCCACCACATCCACTACAAGCAGCCGATCTTTGACGGTGTTGAGGGCGTGGCGCTGCTGGCCGACTACGTCGGTGTCGATGACGGTACCGGTATCGTCCACAACTCGCCCGGCCACGGCGTCGACGACTACTTCGCCTGCCTCAAGGAAGGCATCACCGACATCTGCATGCCGGTCGATGACGACGGCAAGTTCTACACCGGCGAGGAGTTTGGCACCGGTGGCCCCTTCAGCGGTATGGATACCGATGAGGCCAACCCGCATATCATCGAGTTCCTGCGCGAGCGCGGCACCCTGGTTCTCGAGAAGAAGATCACGCACAGCTATCCGCACTGCTGGCGCTGCAAGCACCCGGTGCTCTTCCGTGCCACCGACCAGTGGTTTGTCTCGATGGACAAGACCGGTTTGCGCGAGCAGGCTGGCAAAGAGGTCCGCGAGAACGTCAAGTGGTATCCGGCCCACGCGGCCAACCGCATCGGCGCCATGGTCGAGCAGCGTCCCGACTGGTGCATCAGCCGTCAGCGCAACTGGGGCGTGCCCATCCCCAGCTACACCTGCGCCGACTGCGGCGAGAAGGTCATGAACGACGCCACGCTAGACGCCGTCATCAAGCTCTTCCACGAGAAGGGCTCCGACGCTTGGTTCACCGACGCTCCCGAGAGCTACCTGGGCGAGGCCTGTGTCTGCCCCAAGTGCGGCGGCCATCACCTCAAGGCCGATAAGGACATCCTCGACGTGTGGTGGGACTCCGGCGTGTCTTGGAAGGCCGTCTGCGAGTACCGTCCCGAGCTTGAGTACCCGGCGGATGTGTACCTCGAGGGCTCCGACCAGCACCGCGGTTGGTTCCAGAGCTCGCTGCTCACCTCGGTGGGTGCCAACGGCCACGCTCCGTACAAGGCGGTCGTCTCGCAGGGCTTCACGCTTGATGGCCAGGGCCGTAAGATGTCCAAGTCGCTCGGCAACGTCATCGACCCCAACAAGGTCTGCGACGAGATGGGCGCCGACATCATCCGTCTGTGGGTTGCGTCCGTTGATACCAGCTCCGACGTGTCCATCGACCATGAGATCCTTGCTCGTACGTCCGATGCCTACCGTCGTTTCCGCAACACGCTGCGCTTCCTGCTCTCCGAGCTCGAGGGTCAGTTTGAGCCTGAGACCGACGGCGTCGCCTTTGCCGACCTGCTGCCGCTCGACAAGCTCATGGTTGCCCGTCTGACCCAGGTTCAGGCCGAGGTCGACGATGCCTACGCCAGCTACGAGTTCCCACGCGCCTACCGTGCGCTTTACGACTTCGTGGTTACCGAGCTCTCCAACGTGTACCTCGACGCCCTGAAGGACCGTCTGTACTGCGACAAGCCCGGCTCGCTCGAGCGCCGCAGCGCCCAGACCGTGCTGGCCGAGCTCTTCTCGATGCTCATGCGCGACCTGCAGCCGATCCTGACCTACACGGTCGATGAGGCTATGGGCTATGCGCCCGCCGGCTGCGTCGATCACCAGAAGTACGCCGCGCTGCTCGATTGGTACAAGTCGCCCATCACGGTCGACGAGGCCAATGAGTTCGAGGGCGTGCTCGAGGCTTCGCTCGAGCTCCGTAGCGCTGTGACCAAGGCCCTTGAGGATGCCCGCTCCGCCGGCACCTTCACTAAGAGCCAGCAGGTCCGCGTCAAGGCGGTCGTTCCCGCCGAGATGTATGCGCTGCTGACCGGCGACAAGGCCGTCGACCTGGCCGAGTTCTACATCGTCTCCGATGTTGAGCTGACCCAGGGCGAGGAGCTCTCCGTTGCCATCGAGGCTGCCGAGGGCGAGTGCTGCGACCGTTGCTGGAACTACCGCACCACCGTCGGCGAGTACAACGGCCATGCGCATATCTGCAAGCGCTGCGCGGAGGCGCTGAACTAGCCGTTGGGGACGTTCTTAAACGACTGTCAAACAAGAACGTCCCCAACGTCAACTTTTGTCACGTCCAAGCGGCATTCTGTTTTTCGGAATGCCGCTTTCGTTTTTAGCTGGTTATTTCGCTTGCGTTGGTGGATATGTCGTGCGTTCTGCTTATGGCAATATAAGATGGATTATTGCGTAAACGGAATTTGATTATCTGAGGGTAGGGGATTGATTTGGGTCGTGCTGGGGATATGACGCCGCCTTTGCGTTGGCGGTTGGGTGTTGCTGGTGGGGTAGCGCTCGTTGTGCTGCTTGTCGACCAGCTGACCAAGCTTGCGGTTCGTGCCGTGGGCGATGCTCTGCATGTGACTGTTATCCCCGGTTTCATCGACTTTATGTTTGTCCGCAATATCGGCGCTGCCTTTAGTATGGGTGAGGGGCATGGCATCGCGTTTGCCGTGCTGGCGTTGGCGGTCATTATCGCTATTGCCGTGTACCTCGTTCGTGCACCCCAGCTCGCCCATCTTGAGGTTGTGGGCATGGCGATGGTTGCGGGCGGTGCTATCGGCAACGCTATCGATCGTTTGGCCTTTGGCTTCGTGACCGATTTTATTGCCACCACCTTCATCGACTTTCCCGTCTTCAATGTGGCCGATATCGGCATTACCTTGGGCGTCGCGCTCGCCCTCTTCGGCTACATGTTCTTGAGTCCTGCGGCCCGTGAGGTCGATGCGACCGCCGAGCTTAACGCTCGTGACGAGGCCCGCGCCAAGCGCAAGGCTAAACAACGTGGGGAGCGTGCCCGCAAGATTCGCGAAAGGAACGAGCGCTAATGGCCGACATTCATATCCTTGTTGCCGACGATGCCGCTGGTCAGCGTCTTGACGCCTATCTGGGAGCCAATGACGGCTGTCCTACGCGCTCTGCCTGCGCGCATCTGATTGAGGGCGGTGCCGTATGTGTCAATGGTGAGACCTGCCTGTCCAAAAAGTACGCCGTGCGAGCCGGCGACCGTATTTCGGTCGACCTCCCCGAGCCGCACGACCCGACCGACGTGATTCCCGAGGCCATTCCCCTCGATATCCGCTATGAGGACGACTACCTTATCGTGCTCTCCAAGCAGCGCGGCCTGGTGTGCCATCCTGCGCATGGCCATGAGAGCGGTACGCTCGCGAATGCCCTGGTTTATCACTGCGGTATCGATCATCTGGGCACCGTGCAGGGCGAGGACCGCCCCGGTATTGTGCATCGCCTGGATCGCGATACCTCGGGTCTCATGCTTGCGGCAAAGGACGACGACACCCAGCGCGCGCTCCAAAATCTCATCCGCACGCGTACGCTCGACCGTCGCTATATCACACTTGTTCACGGGCACATCGCCATGGACGAGGGCACCATCAACACCGGCATTGCCCGATCGACGCGCGACCGTGTCAAGATGGCGGTTTCGGACGATCCTTTCGCGCGCCAGGCCATTACGACCTTTAAGGTCCTCGAGCGCTTTGATTCCACGCGATTTGACGACGGCTATACGCTCGTCGAGTGCCACCTGTTTACGGGCCGTACGCATCAGATTCGCGTACACATGCGTCATATCAACCACGCCTGCGTGGGCGATCCACTCTACGGCAAGTGCGATGCACGCGCCGATCAGGGTCTGACCAGGCAATTCCTTCATTCCTGGCGCGTCGCATTCGACCATCCCGTGACGGGCGAGCGCATCGAATGCCGCGACGAGCTGCCGTGGGATCTCGCTGCGGTTCTTGACGACCTGGCCCCGCGCTCGCTTGGTCGCACCGCCGCCGGCGACGACATCGTCCCGCAGCTTGGCCTGCTCGAAGCCTAGCCGGTATTAGGTGGTTTCTTGAACTCGGTAAGCCTGCGGTAAGATATACGATTGTTTACGTAACGCGTTCCTGGGAGCCTGCATGCTCGCCTTTTTACAAACCAACACGCCCATCGTGATCTTCAACCAGATTGTCGTCACGCTGCTCACGGTCTGCTTTCTGTACCAGGTGGTCTTCTTTGTCATCGGCGCTCTTCGTGGCGAGGTCGCGCCTCCCAAGGCCAAAAAACTCCACCGCTATGCCTTCTTTATTGCGGCGCATAACGAGGAGGCCGTGATCGCCAACCTCGTTCGCTCCATCAAGGATCAGGACTATCCGTCCGAGCTCATTGAGGTCTTTGTCGTTGCCGACGCTTGCACCGACAATACCGCGCAGCTCGCGCGCGAGGCCGGTGCCATTGTTTACGAGCGCAATGACCTGGCCCGCAAGGGCAAGAGCTGGGTCATGGACTATGGTTTCGATCGCATTCTCAACGAGTATCCCGATACGTTTGAGGGCTACTTTATCTTCGATGCCGACAACGTTATCTCCCGCGATTACGTCTCCAAGATGAATGATGCCTTTGACCAGGGCTTCCATGTGGTCACGAGCTATCGTAACTCCAAGAACTTTGGCAGCTCGTGGATTTCGTCAGCCAACGCCACCTGGTATCTGCGTGAGGCCCGCTTCCTCAACAACGCGCGTAATATCTGCAAGACGTCCTGCGCTGTCTCGGGTTCGGGCTACCTCATCTCCGCCAGCGTTATCGAGGGCATGCACGGTTGGCAGTTTCATACGCTGACCGAGGACATCCAGTTCACCACGTTCTGCGCCATTCACGGCATCCGCATCGGTTATGCGCCGGCGGAGTTCTTTGACGAGCAGCCCGTGACGTTTAAGGCGTCCTGGAAGCAGCGCATGCGCTGGACCAAGGGTTTCTACCAGGTGTTCTTTACTTATGGTAAGCACTTGGTCAAGTCGACCTTCCGCTATCATCGCTTTGCCGCTTATGACATGTTTATGACCATCGCTCCGGGTATGCTGCTGTCCCTGATCTCCATGCTCGCCAACGCGACCTTCCTCATCGTGGGCGGGCTTTCGCACGGCTTCTTGGCCACCGAGGTCGAGATGCAGGCTTGCGCCGCCTCGCTCATTATGACCTTCGTGATGATGTACCAGACCTTCTTTATCCTGGCGCTACTCACGACCATCTTCGAGTACAAGCACATTCATTGCGCGCAAAAGTGGCGTTTGGTGACCAACCTGTTTACCTTCCCGATCTTTATGTTCAGCTATATCCCCATCACGGTGGCCGCTCTGTTCCTAAAGGTCGACTGGGTCCCGACGCAGCATGCCGTCAACGTTACCCTCGACGAGGTCATGCAAGGCGCCAAATAATCACCGCCAAAACCACCGCAAAGGGGACAGGCACCTTTGTGGTGGTTTTTGCGTTTGAGCAGCTGCCCAAGGAGGTGCACAATGTCCTACATCCCATTTTGGATTTGCATCTTTGCCGGTGCGGTGGTTGATGCTCGTGAGCGGCGGTTTCCCAATGAGCTTGCCGGCGTCTGTGCGGTGGCGGCGTTAGCAGGCGTCTGGCTCGACAAAGGTGTTAATACGGCGCTTGACCACGCCGGTCTTGCGGTCATCGTCTACCTTGCCCTTGTGCTCACTGAGTCGCTCTGGCGGCACCTCCGTCAAGCCCCCGGCATTGGCATGGGGGACGTCAAGGCGCTCTTCGCGCTTTGCACGCTCGACCCTCTGGGCGGCATCGTGGCATTTGCCGTCGCGCTCCTGGCCCTGGCCCTCTCCTGCCTCTTCACAAAATCGCGCTCCCTGCCATTGCTGCCATTTTTGGTGCCGATATTTGCCATAATCGAGGTCGTGGGCTGCACATTGTAACTGATTGCGCATCCTTTTTAAGGAGCATGCCATGGCAACTAATCAAGAAACGGCCGTCATTAAGGCGCGCATGGACCGTATTCCCTCGGCGTTGTCGCCCGAGCTGGTCGAGCGCATTGCCGCTGACCGCGACTCGGGTACCGTCAACCCGTATCGTTGCAACGACGATCAGGTCATTCGTCGTATTGATCGCGCTGCCGACAAAGGCACGCTTATGCGTCCGGCCTTTATGCGCGATACCGAAAAGATTCTGCATCTGCCCGCATACACCCGCTATGCAGGCAAAACGCAGGTCTTTAGCTTCCGTAGTAACGACGACCTGTCTCGCCGCGGTTTGCACGTGCAGCTTGTCTCGCGCATCGCGCGCGATATCGGTCGCGCCTTGGGGCTTAACTGCGATCTGATCGAAGCGATTGGCCTCGGTCACGACTTGGGACACACACCCTTTGGCCATGCCGGTGAGCGCTTTCTCAACGATATTTACCACGAGCGTACCGGCCGCTTCTTTTTCCATAACGTGCAGTCGGTCCGCGTGCTCGACGCCCTGTATGGCCGCAACGTGTCGCTCCAGACGCTCGACGGCGTCTTGTGCCACAACGGCGAGTACGAGCAACGCGTGTTTGAGCTCTCGGACATGGGTTCCTTTGACCAGTTCGATCAGACGGTTGAGGGCTGCATTGCCAAGGGCTATAGCGCAATTGAGCACCTGCGTCCCATGACGCTCGAAGGCTGCGTGGTCCGCATCTCGGATATCCTTGCCTACGTTGGGCGCGATCGCCAAGACGCCATTGCGGCGGGCCTGCTGGCGCCCGACGCGTTTGACGATGGCCTGGGTGGGGCATACAACAGCTGGATCCTTACGCATGCCTCCATCGATATCGTTGAGCACAGCTATGGCAAGCCGCGCATCGAGATGAGTGAGGAGCTGTTTGAGGAAATCCGCCGAGCCAAGCGCGAGAACTACGTAAAGATCTATAGCAAGGGCGGCATCGAAGGCGACTCCGAAGCGGAGCTGCGCGAGGCGTTCGAAAAGCTCTACGACCGTTGCCTGCAGGATATAAACGAAGGTGACGAGTCCTCGTACATCTTTAAGCATCATATTTCTCGCATTGAGCAGCAGCTTTCCTACTACGATCGCGCCTATGCCTGGCAGGATGACAAGGATCAAGCGGTGGTGGATTACATCGCGAGCATGACGGACGGCTATTTCTGCGAGCTCACGAGCAAGTTGTTCCCTGGTCTGGAGTTTCCGCACCGTACCTATATTAACGAACGGTAGTTCGTATATATTCGGTATACTTATTAGTGAAAAACGTTTTTGATTGATGCACGGGATGGCTATGGACGACCTTTTTTCTGCCTCGACGCGCGAGCGTTCCTTTAAAAATGCGCCGCTTGCGGTTCGCATGCGCCCCAATTCGCTCGACGAGTACGTGGGTCAGCAAAAGGCCGTGGGCAAGGGTTCGTGGCTGCGTGCGGCAATCGAGCATGATGTGCTATCGAGCGTGATTCTGTATGGGCCGGCCGGCACGGGCAAGACGACACTGGCCCACATTATCGCTAACCATACCAAGAGCGAGTTTGTCGAGGTCAGCGCCGTGACGGGCACCGTGAAGGACTTGCGTCGCGTGATTGACGAGGCAAAGACGCGCCTGAATACGTATGACCGCCGTACCATCTTGTTCATCGACGAGATTCACCGTTTTTCGAAGTCGCAGCAGGATGCGCTTTTGCATGCGGTTGAAAACCGTACCGTCATTATGATTGGCGCCACGACGGAGAATCCGTACTTCGAGGTCAACTCGGCGTTGCTCTCGCGCGGTCGCGTGGTAGAGCTTGAGCACCTGAAGGACGAGGATATCGCCACGCTGATTGAGCGTGCACTCGAGGCACCGCAGGGTCTGAGCGGCAAGTTCTCGGCCGATGAGGATACGGTTAAGACCATCTGCACGCTGGCCGCGGGTGATGCTCGCTCGGCGCTCACGACGCTCGAGCTTGCAAGCGAGATTGCCGTAACGCGTCCCGATACCGAGGGAACGCCAGCGCCGGCGGCGGGGGAGCGCTATCCCATCACCGTGGATGACGTGAAGATTGCCAACCCGCGTCGTGGCTTTTCGTACGACAAAAACGGTGACATGCACTACGACATTATCAGTGCGTTCATCAAGTCTATGCGCGGAAGCGACCCCGATGCCACCATTTATTGGCTCGCGCGCATGATCGATGCAGGAGAGGATCCCAAGTTTATTGCTCGCCGCATTATGATCCACGCTTCCGAGGACGTCGGCAACGCCGATCCGCAGGCGCTTTTGGTGGCACATGCCGCGTTTAAGTCTGCCGAGGTCATTGGCTACCCTGAATGCCGCATTAACCTAGCTCAGGCTGCGCTCTATGTTTGCCTGGCGCCTAAATCTAACGCGTGCGAGGCTTCAATCGATGCGGCGCTGGCCGATATCCATTCAAGTGGGCTGCGCGAGGTGCCGAGTTATTTGCGCGACCGTCATCGCCCGGGCAGCGACGAATACGGTGTGTATAAGTATCCGCATGATTATCCCGAAGGCTGGGTCGATCAGCGCTATTTGCCCGAGGGACTGGAGCGCGGTGCGTTTTGGCAGCCTGCCGGCCGCGGTTGGGAAGAGTGGCGCGTAGAACAAAGCGAACGCGACCGTAGCGGCAATGCTCCCAAGTAGGTCATTGGCGCCTCGCACATTCCCTTTGGGTATCTTTCCCCTTCTTTGGGGTACCATGAAGAGCGTCTGTATTTCGATTCCTTCGGGAGGCTTGTATGAGTCCCATTCAAATCGCCCTGCTGTTGCTTGCCGTTGTCGGCGTGTGGGCTGTTATCGAACTCGCGCTCACGCTGCGCAAGACCCGCACCGTCGTTGATTCGCTCGACAAGACAGTCAGCGACCTCAACAACACCATCGCCGAGGCTCAGCCCGTGGTGGCAAAGCTCGATGGCGCCGTTGACGAGCTTACGCCGGCACTTGCCCAGGTTGAGCCACTCCTCAAATCGAGCAAGACCGCTGTCGACGCCCTTACTTCCAATCTCGTAGAGGTCGAAGCCGTGGTTCGCGACATCTCCGAGGTTACGGGCAGTGTGGCCGAGGCCAGCAATGCCGTATCGAGTGTGACCGACTCTGCCGCCGGCGCCGTGCAGAAGCTTTTCAATAAGGTGAAGGCTCCTGCAGCCGACGCCGATCGCAAGCTCGCCGCTGCCGCCGCCGAGGCCGAGCAGCCTACCGAGCGTGTTCTGATTGATGGGGCTGAGGACGAGGCCGCCGATGGTGCGGATGCGGCTCAGAAGCCCGCAGCCAAGCCAGCTCAGTATTACACCTATACGCCCGCCGAGACCTCCGAGGAGTCCTGCGATGAGTAGCGAAGCAACCTGCCCCATTACGCTGAGCGTTGCCGGTGATCCGCGTCTCGCGCGCTTGGTGCGCATGACGGCCGCCAACGTTGGCGCCCTGTGCTCTATGTCCGTCGATCGAATCGAGGACATCCGTATGGCTGCCGAGGAAGCCTTCATCTTTGGCTGCACGGCCGTTGATTCCGACGATATCTCGATTAAATTCGATGTCGACGAATCGCATGTGGGCATGACCTTTACCTTTGGCGATCAGGCGACTGTCGATGAGGATGACCAGGCTGCCGTATATGCCGAGCTCATTTTGGCGAGCGTGTGCGATTCCTACGAAAAGACTGCGGCGCCCCTAACGCTTTCCCTCGACCTCAAGGCGGATATCTAATATGACCGAACGTTCCCGAAGCGGCAAGACCGCTTGGGACAAGGAGAAAACTCGCGAGCTGTTTCGCCGTTATAAGGAGACCGGTGATCCGGATGCCCGCGAGCAGCTCGTCATGTCCCATATGAACCTGGTAAGGTTTCTTGCCAACAAATTTAAGAACCGCGGCGAGCCGCTCGATGACCTTTTGCAGGTCGGCTATCTGGGCTTGCTCAAGGCTATCGACCGTTTTGACCCCGAGCGCGGACTCGAATTCACGACGTTTGCCACACCTACCATTCTGGGTGAGATTAAGCGTCACTTCCGCGACAAAGGCTGGAGTGTGCGCGTGCCCCGTCGCTTACAGGAGCTCTCTGCCAAGGTCAATCAGGCTACCGACAAGCTCACTAACGAGCTTCAGCGTTCGCCCAAGGTTGAGGAAATCGCCGATTACCTGGGCGTGACCGTCGACGAGGTGCTCGAAGCCATGGAATCGTCCTCGGCCTATACCTCGGTGCCTATCGAGGCTCCCGGCGCGTCCGACTCCGACGATGCGCCTTCGATTCTCGATCGCTACGCCGACGACGACAACGAGCTCGACTTTACCGATGATCGCCTGGTAATCGAGGAAGCCATCCGCGATTTCTCGCCGCGCGAGCGCGAGGTAATCGAGCTGCGCTTTGTGAAGGGCATGACCCAGATCGAGATTGCCAAGAAGCTGGGCATCTCGCAGGTACAGGTCTCGCGTCTGCTGCGTCGTACCCTTAAGAAGATTCAGGACAAGATCGACCCCGACGGAGTGATGGTTCGTTCATGAATGAGCACCCCCAACAAACCGACCGAACGCTGCGCGATACCCGTATTCTGACGTTGCGCATTTGGGGCGTCGTCGGCTGCATTGTCATCGCCGCCGTCATCTTTAACCTTATGGGCATCCTGGCGCCGGTTATCGAGTTTTTGGCAGTCGGTTCCATCATCGCTTTTGTGATGTCGCCGATCACCAATTGGCTTGAGCACCATGGCGTGAATCGCGGCATCGGTTCGCTTGTTGCGCTTATTGTGGTCGTTGCCGTGCTCGTCGGCGTCGTTTGCATCTTGTCGCCGATTCTCTTTGGTCAGATCATGGAAGTCCTGAGCCGCCTGCCCGAGCAGCTTCGTGTTGCTGGTGGCGACCTCAACGAGATGATCTCGCATGCCAAGACGCTCAATAACACGCCGCTCAAGGAGTATCTGGACGATAACCTTTCTTCGCTCGTCACGGTGGCGTCCAAGTATGTCTCACAGATTGCCGCCGAGCTTGGCCGCGGTGTATTCCCGCTCATTACCAATACGGCCTCGCAGCTGTTTGTTATCTTCCTGGGCTTGGTGCTTGCTTACTGGCTTGCCTGCGATTATCCCCGCATGCACCACGAGGTCTGCACAATCATCGGTCAGGAAAAGGAGACCTCGTACCGCTTTATGGTCGCGATTCTTTCGCGCTCGGTCGGCGGCTATATGCGTGGCATGGTCGTGACGTCCATCTGCGGTGGCATCCTTGCCTTTATCGGCTTTACGCTCATTGGCCATCCATACGCAGCACTCATGGCCATCTTCACCGGCATTATGCATTTGGTCCCGGTTGTCGGTCCCTGGGTGAGTGCTGCGATTGCCACGGTGCTCGGCTTTATGTTCAGCCCTATGCTGGCGTTGTGGACCTTGATCGTGACTATGGTGGCACAAAATGTCACCGACAACGTCATTTCGCCTAAGGTCATGCAGAGCTCGGTCCAGGTGCATCCCATCATGAGTCTGACGGCCCTCGTTATTGGTTCGGCACTCATGGGCCCCATCGGCATGGTCATCGCCATCCCGTTGTGCGCGGCCCTCAAGGGCATTTTCGTCTACTACTTTGAGAACGAGACCGGCCGCCAGCTCGTGGCATACGACGGCGCCGTGTTTAAGGGAACGCCGTATCGCGATGCCGAGGGCAACCCGGTCGCCGCCTATGACGCGCTTGGAGACGATACGTTCATCTATGAGTCCGAGCTCATCGGCAACGAGACCGCGCCGGAGGCTAAGGCTATGCCCAAACCAGAACTCGATAATCCCTGGATTAAGCTGTCGGGTCTTCAGCCCGACGCGAGGGGCTTTTTCAAGAACCCCTTCGCCAAGGATGACGATTCCAATACGGACGACGACACCAAAACCGGCATCGACGGCTCCATGGACGATTCGGATTCCAAATAGGTCCCGTTAGCGTTTCTTGATGTTGTAAAAGACAAGAAACACGAGCAAAGCGATTGATAAGGGGCCGGCTACATAGAAATAGAGAACGTCAATTGCGCGTAGAGTGCAATAAGCGTTGTCGCCGGACGTCACTGCATACAGTACGTAGCCAAATGCTGGTTGGTTTGCGTACCATTGGGAGAAGGCCAAGAGCGCTAAAAGTGCCACTACCAGAAGTGCATTCAGGACAAATCGTTTGCTTTTCATCGATCGCTCCTTCCGGATGGTTCTTATATAGCATTTTACCAAACCCATTTTTTTCAAAGGATTGCTTAGTCCTAAATTACATGCACTTTCGCTGGAGGGTCGCTGTTTGGCGGCCCTCTTTTTTGCACAGGCGCGGTGGGATGGTAATATCGTTACGTTTGAACTGTTTCGATGTGAAACCGAGGAGATTCCCTCTATGAGTGCTGACTACCCGTCAATGACTACGGCCGAGATTCGCTCCAAGTTCCTCAACTTCTTTGAGGAGCGCGGTCTTAAGCTCTATCCTTCTTCGTCCCTCGTCCCCGACGATCCTTCGCTGCTGCTTGCCAACGCCGGCATGAACCAGTTTAAGGAGTACTACCAGGGCAAGAAGACCATGAAGGAGATCGGCGCGATCTCCTGCCAGAAGTGCGTCCGCACCAACGACATCGACTGCATCGGCGAGGACGGCCGTCACCTGTCCTTCTTTGAGATGCTCGGCGACTTCTCCTTTGGCGGCGTCTCCAAGCAGCAGGCCTGCGCTTGGGCCTTTGAGCTCATCACCAAGGAGTTCAAGCTGCCGCTCGACCGCCTGTACTTCACCGTCTTTACCGAGGACGACGAGACCCACGACGTGTGGCGCTCCCTGGGCGTTGCCGAGGATCATATCTCGCGTCTGGGCGAGGACGACAACTTCTGGGCCGCTGGCCCCACCGGCCCCTGCGGTCCGTGCTCCGAGATCTACTTTGACATGGGCGAGGAGGTCGGTTGCGGCAGCCCCGACTGCAAGCCCGGTTGCGACTGCGACCGCTTCCTTGAGTTCTGGAACCTCGTGTTTACCCAGTACGACCGCCAGGAGGACGGCTCCATGCCGGAGCTGCCGCACCGCAACCTCGATACGGGCATGGGTCTGGAGCGCATGGCCGCTATCATGCAGCACAAGACCGCCAACTACGACGGCGATCTGATGCAGCACCTCATCAAGCTCGGTGAGGAGATCAGCGGCAAGACCTATGACGCCGACGATTACTCCGGCGCCAGCCGCTCCCTGCGCATCATCGCCGACCACTCCCGTGCCGTTGACTTTATGATCTCGGACGGCATCCTGCCCGGTAACGAGGGCCGTGAGTACGTCCTTCGCCGCCTGCTCCGCCGTGCCGTGTTCCACGGTCGCCTGCTGGGCATCGAGGGCGCCTTCCTGACCAAGTTCATCGACGAGGTCAACGCTCAGATGGGCGAGGCCTATCCCGAGCTGCTCAAGAACGTCGCGCTCGTCAAGGGCATCGTCGCCTCCGAGGAGGAGCGTTTCTCCACGACGCTCGACAACGGCCGCGTTTACTTAGACGAGGCCCTGGCCGCGCTCGCCGACGGCGCCGTCCTTCCGGGCGACGTTGCCTTTAAGCTGCACGACACCTTTGGTTTCCCCATCGACCTGACCGTCGAGATCGCCGGCGCTGCTGGCCACACCGTCGACATGGACGGCTTCACCGCCTGTATGGAGGACCAGAAGGCCCGCGCCCGCGCCAACGCCAAAGGCGACGCCTGGGGTAGCTTCAACGACGTGTGGGTCGAGCTTTCCGACAAGGTTGCCGCGACCGAGTTCGACGGCTATGACAACGACGTCATCGAGGGCGCCAAGGTTGTCGCCATCGTTCGCAACGGCGAGTCCGTCGAGTCCGCTGCCGCCGGCGAGGACGTTGAGGTCGTGCTCGACCGCACCCCGTTCTATGCCGAGATGGGCGGCCAGCAGGGCGACGCCGGTGAGCTTTCCGCCGAGGGCGTTGCGCTGACCGTTTCCGATACCAAGAACCACAACGGCCTGTATGCCCACGTCGCGCACGTTGCCGAGGGCACGCTGACCGTCGGTGCAACCGTGACCGCCGCGCTCGACGCCGAGCGCCGTGGCTTCCTGCGCCGCAACCACACCACCACGCACCTGCTCGACGCTGCCCTTAAACAGGTCCTGGGCGAGCATGTCTCCCAGGCCGGCTCGCTGGTGACGCCCGAGCACCTGCGCTTTGACTTCACGCACTTCGAGGCTCTGTCCTCCGACCAGCTCAAGGCTGTCGAGGACCTGGTCAACCAGCAGATCTTCGCTTCCAAGCCGGTCGTGACCCGCGTCATGGGCATCGACGAGGCCAAGGCCGCCGGCGCTGTCGCACTGTTTGGCGAGAAGTACGGCGATGTCGTCCGCGTCGTCTCCGTGGGCGCCGAGGACCAGCCGTTCTCCCGCGAGCTCTGCGGTGGCACCCATGCCGCCAATACCGCCGAGATTGGCCTGTTCAAGATCATTTCCGAGTCCTCCACGGGCTCGAATGTCCGCCGCATCGAGGCTGTGACCTCCAAGGGCGCTCTCGACTACATGGCCGACCGCCTGGCGCTCGTTGACGCCGCCGCCGCTGCGCTCAAGTGCCGCGTCGACGAGGTTCCCGCCCGCGTGGAGAACCTGCAGGCCGAGCTGCGCGAGACTTCCAGCAAGCTCAAGAAGGCTCTCACCGGTGGCTCCTCCGATGCGATTTCCAGCGCCATCGACGGCGCTGTCGAGCTGAATGGCTACAAGCTCGTTGTCGCTGAGCTTCAGGGTCTCGAGGCTGCCGACCTGCGCAACGTTTGGGATACCGTGCACCAGAAGGTCGCCGGCCCCGTCGCCTGCGTTGTTGCCAGCGTGACCGAGAAGGGCACCCCGGCTCTGCTCGCCGCCGGCTCCGATGACGCCGTGAAGGCCGGTTTCCACGCCGGCAACGTGATCAAGCAGATCGCGGGCCTGGTCGATGGTCGCGGTGGCGGTCGTCCCAACATGGCCCAGGCCGGTGGCAAGAACGCCGCCGGTATCGCCGATGCCCTCGCGGCCGCCAAGACCGCGCTCGGCGCCTAAGAACCTAGGTTGTCGCTGTGGTCGCGCTCGCGCTGGACATAGGGGAGACCAGGATTGGCATTGCCGTCTCGAGCCGTGATGGCAAGATGGCGATGCCTGTCAAGGTGCTTCCTGCTGCCGAGGTCACTGGCATGGCAAAGACGTTTCGCTACCTGGTTGAGGACTATGAGCCCGATATCCTGGTAAGCGGACGTCCCTTGACCATGGCCGGTGAGCCCGGCCCCCAGGCCGAGCGCGTCGCCGCCGTGGCCCAAAAGATTGCCGACGAGCTCGAACTTCCGCTGGAGTTTGAGGACGAGCGTCTGTCCTCGCAGGAGGCCAAGCGAATCCTGCGGGAGCAGGGGCTCAACGAAAAGCAGATGAGGGGCAAGATTGACATGATCGCCGCCAGCCTGTTCTTGCAGACATGGCTCGATCGTAAAAACGAGGAGGTTCAGCATGCCTAGCGCTTCCGATCCGCGCCAGCAGAGTCGTCAGGGTCAGCCCGCGCCGCGCCCTGCTCAGCCTGGTCAGCGCCCCGCGCAGCCGACGCAGCGTTCGGTTCAGCCTACTCAGCGTGCTGCTCAACAGCCCGCCGCTCGTCCCGCGCAGCCCGCTGGCGGCGCTCGTTTTAAGCAACAGGCTCCTGCCCAGCGCACGCAGGGGCAGGCCCCGCAATCACGCTCCCACGCACATCATGCTCATGGCTCGCACGGCGTTGCTCCGGCCACGCGCTCGAGCTATAACACGCACGCCCGCCGTGGTACCCAAAAGAAAAGCTCCCCGGTGCCTATGATTATCGGTGGCGTCGTCGCCGTGCTTGCGCTTGTCGCGATCGTTTTCTTTGTTGTGCCGGCCGTCAAGGGCTTCTTTGCGGGTGAGGATGCAAAAGTCGTTGCAGGCCAGCAGGTTACTATCACGATTCCCGATGGTGCCTCGGGTGACAGCATCGCTTCGATTCTCTCTGAGAACCATATCGTCGATGATCCCAAGGATTATTACGCGGCGGTCAAAAAGCTCAACGCCGACATGTCGCTTAAGCCTGGCACCTACTCGTTCACCACGCTCATGGACGCGACCAAGGTCGTTCAGCAGCTCATGGAAGGCCCCAATGCGGGCTCCGATGCGCTGACTATCCCTGAGGGTCTGACGGTTGACCAGGTCGCTGACCGCGTGGCCAAGGCATACGACAGCATTTCTAAGGAGGACTTCCTTAACCAGGCCAAGGCGAGCAATTATGTGAATGATTACGCTTTCCTTAAAGACGCCGCGAACGATTCGCTCGAGGGCTTCCTGTTCCCCAAGACCTATTCGCTGGGTAAGGACCCAAGCGCCGATGATGCGATTCGCGCCATGCTTGACCAGTTCAACGCCGAGTATAAGTCGCTTGACTTTGCCAGCTGCGAGGCCAAGATCAAGGAGCGCTATGGCGTGGAGATGTCCGATTACGACATCGTTAACCTTGCCTCGATCGTCGAGCGCGAGGGCCTCAACGCCGACCAGCGCGCGCATGTGGCCTCGGTCTTCTACAACCGTCTGGCGGGCAAGCTCGATGGCCTGCGCTACCTCAACAGCGACGCGACCATGATGTACGTCACCGGTGGCGAGGTTACCGCCGACGACCTGCAGAGTGATAGCCCCTATAACACCTATAAGCACGAGGGCCTCCCGCCCACGCCCATTTGCTCTCCGTCGCTCGAGGCGCTCAAGGCCACCCTTGAGCCGACCGACTCCGACGACCTGTATTTCTACATTACGCAGGACGAAGAGTATTTCTCGAAGACCTACGAAGAGCATCAACAGTCTTGGAATTGATCATGAGGATTTTTAGCCCCAAACGATATGTTGCCTCGGTCGATCGCATCGACCTCGATACCCTCTGGGCCGACGGCAAGCGCGCCATTCTGCTCGACCGCGACAACACCCTGGTGCCACGTGATACCGAGCAGGTACCCGCTGCGGTCTCCGCCTGGCTCGAGGCCGCCCATGCTAAGGGCTTTAAGCTGTGCATGGTGTCCAACAACTGGCATCGCGACCAGGTTATGGCGTCGGCGCGCGAGCTGGGGCTCGAGGCCATCAGCCATGCCATGAAGCCGGCGCCCTTTGCCCTCAAAGCGGGTCTTAAGCGTCTGGGCGCCACGGCTGACGAGGCCGTGCTGGTCGGCGATCAACTGTACACGGACGTGTGGAGCGGAAACTTTGCCGGCGTTGACACTATTCTGGTCAAGCCGCAGGCAACCCAGGACCTGTGGTACACGCAGATCTTCCGTATCTTTGAGCGCCGGGCCCTGCGCGACCTTCCCTGCGAGGAATAGGTTTCGCCATGTCTCAGCACATCAAACACGGCTGCGACCATATCTTCTTTATCGGCTTTTTGGGCGCGGGCAAGTCGACGCTTGCGCGCAACGTGGGCACTATGTTCAAGCGTCGATTCATCGATACCGATCGTTTGGTTGTGCGTCGATGCGGCAAGTCGGTGACCGAGATATTTAAGACCGAGGGCGAGGATCGTTTTCGCGAGCTCGAGACCTCGGCACTTCGTTCGCTTCAGAGCGAGCGCAGCCTGCTGGTATCGTGCGGGGGTGGCATCGTCGAGACGCCGGTGAACATTGAGCTGATGCACGAGATGGGTACCTGCGTGTACCTCGAAGGCGACTTTGAGGACTCGTTGCGTCAGATTCGCCGCTCCGATACCCGGCCCGATTTCCGCTCGCCCGAGCATGCTGCGCGCCTGTTTGAGCATCGCCGTCCGCTGTATCGCCAGGCCGCCGATATTACCCTTGATATTCGCAACAAGTCCTTCGAGGACGTTTCCTACCTTTGTGCCGAGATGCTTTTGGAGCGTGGATTGCTATGATTCGCCGTCAACTCATCAATTTCCAAAACCGTAGTGTCGATGTTCGCGTCGGTCTTGGCGCGTTTGAGGAACTGTCGCGCATGTTTGCCTCGGCTGTGGGCAAGCCTAAGCGCGCGATGGTGGTTTGGAACGACGCCACCTCCGAGCGCTTTGGTGAGGTCGTCGAGCGTGCGCTGGTCGACGCTGGTTTTGCCGTGTCGCAGCTTTCGCTTGAGGTTTCGCCTGCCGGTGCTACGCTGGCCGATGCCGATACCGTCTTTGGCGCCCTGTCGGCTAATGGCATTACCTGCGACGATCTCGTTGTTGCCGTTGGCGATGCCGCAACCTGCTCGGTCGTTTGCTGGTGTGCCAATCAGTGGTGCGGTCGCACCGAGTGTGCCTTGCTGCCGACGACGTTCGACGCCATGCTCACGGTCGCGACGACCATGAAGCCGCTCGTCGCCTCGTCTGCGAATGCGCTTCCCGCTATCGCGTTCCGTCCCGAGCCGGGCTTGGTCGTGTGTGACCTCGACCTTGTTCGCGAGGCGGACCCCGAGGACCTCAAGCTCGGCTATGCGGTACTTGTTGGCACCATGCTTTCGAGCAGCAAGTCCCGCTGGAATCAGTTTACTGAGACCGTCCCCGAGATTCTCGCGGGCGAGGAGGTCGCGCTTGTCAATGCCATTCAGTGGTCTCAGACTGCCCGCAAGGACGTACTGATGGCCACGAACCCGAGCGCCCGCCATGCGCTCGATTTTGGCAAGACGGGGGAGCGTACCCTGCGCGCCTGCTTGGGCGATACCGCTTCGCAGGTCCCTGCCTACCAGCTGTTGTCCGAGGGCATGCGCTTTGAGGCGCGCCTAGCACATGATGCCTGCGACTTCGATATCGATTACGTCTTTGAGGTCGATGACTGCCTGGAGGACTTTGGTATCGAGGAGCTTGCCTTTGATCTGGAGCCTGCCGCATATATCGAGGAGTTCCGCAGGCAGCAGTTTGTCCGCTCGAACCGCAGTATGTTGCCGCTGCCCGCGGCACTCGGCGCCATTCGTCTTACGAGCGTTGAGGACGAGGTTCTTGAGCGCCATGCTCACGCCTACTTGGCTTCTCGCAAAGATCTTCTCTAAGTTTTATTGACATCTATCGTCTTTCGTATCATGTTGAGGGGCGGGTTTTCAATCGGTTGCGGATCGCATGCGATTCCGTCGTTCGGTTGAGACCCGTCCCGCACTTTTTGAGACAACAAGAAAGGAATCTGCATGTCTGAGTTTGCTGCCGGTCCTGCCGGTCGTATCGAGCGTGTCCGTACCCTGATGGCTGAGCGCGGCTACGATGCCATCGTGGTGCGCGACGAGGCCAACCTTCGTTGGCTCACGGGCGTCAAGGGCGTCTTCGACTACACCTTCGAGTTCCCGCACGCGGCGTTTATTACGGCTGACCAGTGCCTGTTCCATACCGACTCGCGCTACCTCAACAGCTTTGAGGAGAACACGCCCGCCGGCAGCCCCTGGGTCTACGACATGGACGAGGGCACCATCCCCGGTTGGGTCGCCGGCAATATCGCGGCCAACAAGTGCCGCGTCTGCGCTGTCGAGGACGACATGCAGATCAACTTCTACCAGGGTATTCAGCGTGGTCTGGAGGACCGTTCCGTCGCCTGCATGCTGCCGCTGATGCATGACGACATTCGCAAGATGCGCGCCATCAAGGACGCCGAGGAGATCGAGCTCATGCGCCATGCGCAGTCGATCACCGACGCCGCCTTCCAGCATATGCTCGGCTTTATTAAGCCCGGCATGACCGAGAAGCAGGTTCGCAACGAGCTCGAGAACTATATGTTCGCCAACGGAGCCGACAGCCTGGCCTTCGGCTCCATCGTGGCGAGCGGTCCCAACACCGCCAACCCGCACGCCGTGCCGAGCGACCGCGTGATCGAGAAGGGTGACTTCGTCCTTATGGATTACGGCGCGGGCTACTGCGACTATCGTTCCGACATGACGCGCACCGTCGTGATGGGCGAGCCTACCCAGGAGCAGCTCGACTTGTACGCGCTCGTGCGCCGCACCCACGAGGAGTGTGTCGCCGCCATCCATCCGGGCGTCGAGGGCAACGACATTTTCAAGCTTTCCAAGAAGATCATCGGCGATGCCGGCTATGGCGATTACTACAACCATGGTCTGGGTCACGGCGTTGGCATCGACATCCACGAGCTGCCCAACTTCAACCGCAGCAAGAACATCATCGAGGTCGGCTCGGTTGTCACCATGGAGCCCGGCGTGTACCTGCCCGGTGTGGGCGGCGTGCGCCTGGAGGACTACGGCGTGGTCACCGAGAACGGCTACGAGCCCTTCACCAAGACGCCGCATGACCTCCACGTCATCGATTGCTAGTCTACTTCGTAGATAGTTTGGGGCGGGGCGTTCGAAATGATTCGGGCGCCCCGCGTTCTCTTTTTATGCGCTCGCTGCAGGCGCCGTCTGCAAGTGTATAATTTCGGTCGTATGTAATTTGGACGCTTGTGCGTTCTGCCCATAACAAGAAAGGTCGCTATGCCTACCATTTCTACCGCCGACTTCAAGAACGGCCTCGGTCTCCGCATTAAGGACAAGGTCTACACCATCGTCGAGTTCCAGCATGTCAAGCCGGGCAAGGGCGGCGCGTTCGTGCGCTACAAGACCCGCGACATCAAGAGCGGCCGCGTCGTCGAGAACACCTGCAACGCCGGCACCAAGTTCGAGAGCGTCATGCTCACCACCCGTGAGTTCCAGTACCTCTACAACGATGGCGCCGACTACATCTTCATGGACAATGAGACCTATGAGCAGGTTCCCGTTCCCGAGGACATGGTGGGCGAGAACTCTAAGTGGCTGCGCGAGAACGACATCTGCCAGCTGCTCTTCGCCGACGATGAGCTCATGGGCGTGACCCCGCCGATGTTCATCGAGACCACCATCGTCCAGACCGACCCGGGCTTTAAGGGCGACACCGTCCAGGGTTCCACCAAGCCGGCCACGATCGACACCGGCGCTGTCATCCAGGTCCCCATGTACCTCAACGAGGGCGAGGTCATCAAGGTTGACACCCGCGACGGCAAGTTCGTCTCCCGCGTCTAGCAACCAACTCTTCTAGGAGGACTCATGCCCCAGGAAATCAAGATTGACGGCATCGGCATTTCGCCCGATGTTCTGACCGCCATCGTCTCGCGCGCCGTGTCGGATGTCGAGGGCATCGCCTCCGTTGGCGTCAAGGACCTTGCCACCAACCTTGTCTCCATGATGCTCACGTCCAAGGCCCCGGCTTCCGAGCCGGCGGTCGAGGCCGAGGTCGTCGGCGACAAGCTCGCACTCACCGTGCGCGTCGTGGTGTTCTTTGGCTATCCGTTCAAGAAACTCGCCGAGGCCGTTCGCGCCGCCGTGGTCGCCGCCATCGACGCTCAGGTGGGCGTCGAGGTCGAGCGCGTTGACGTTTGCATTGACGGCCTCGTTTTCCCCAAGGAGTAACCTTTGAGCCTTAAGGTTTATCGCGGGCGCACGCTTGCCCGCAGTCAGGCGCTGCAGCTGCTGTTCCAGGCCGAGGCCACGGACAGCCCGCTCGAGCGCGTCCTCGAGGGCGATTTCCTGATCTCGAAGGGTCCCCTCGACCCCTATGCGCTGGAGCTTTGCCGCGGTGCCTACGAGCATATCGATCGCATCGACTGTGCTCTGCGCGCCGTCGCCAAGAACTGGGATCTTATGCGCATGCCCGGCGCCGACCGCAACCTGCTGCGTATCGCCGTCTACGAGATGCGCTTCCTCACCGACGAGGAGGTCTCGGACGCCATCGTCATCAACGAGGCGGTCGAGATTGCTAAGGCTTATGGTACCGACCAGTCCGCATCGTTTGTCAACGGAGTGCTGGGCAAGATCGCTCGCAGTGAGGAACTGCCGGGCGAGGACCTGTACCAAGAGCTGCTGGCCGAGGATCGCGCTCGCGAGGAGGCACAGGCTGCCGAGGCAGCCGCCAAGGTCGCTGCCGCTCAGGCTGCCGCCGGTGTACTTGCCGAGGATGCGGACGCTGCTGAGGCCGTCGAGGCCGACTCCGTCGAGGAGTAGCCATGCCAGAGGGTTCCGTCCGCAACTTCGATGAGATCTCGGATCGCCTGGACCAGATTATCGCCACCGTTCGCTCCAAGGATACGTCCTTGGAGCGTTCGCTCGATTTGTTTGACGAGGCGATTGAGCTGGGTTCTCGTGCGGTCGATATGGTCGACAAGTTTGAGCTGACGCCGCGTGAGGCCGACAAGCTCGAGCAGGAATTCGATGAGGATGCGGCAAACGAGTCCCAAGATAGACAGACTGCATCCCCGGATACGAATGGTTGATGGCATTCATGAAACGCGTGCGTCTTGATGACGAACTGATTTCACAGGGCATCTGCGCCGATCGCGCGGATGCCCTTCGCACTCTTATGGCCGGCTTGGTCTCGAGCGGTGGCGAGCGCTTGACCTCGCCGGGGCTTAAGGTTGCCCCGGGCCTGCCGCTGCATGTGAAGGGTCGCATTCCGTATGTTGGGCGCGGTGGGCTTAAGCTCGAGGGCGCGCTCGATGCGTTTGGAATCGATCCGACGGATCTTGCTTGCCTCGATGTGGGCTGCTCCACGGGCGGCTTTACTGATTGCCTGCTCAAGCGCGGCGCTGCGACCGTTGTCTCGGTCGACGTGGGCCGTGCCCAGTTCGACTGGTCGCTTCGTCAGGATGATCGCGTGACGCTCCATGAACGCACCAACGTGACGCAGCTGCCCGAGCTCGGCTACGGCGGCGCTATCGACCTGGCCGTGTGCGATGTGTCGTTTACGAGTATCGCGAATATCATCGACGCCGTGCTGGCGTGTCTGAAGCCTTCGGGTTCGTTTTGCACGCTCGTAAAGCCGCAGTTTGAGGCGCCGGCTGCGCTGGTGGGCGACGGCGGCATCGTGACCGACCCCGCCGTCCGCCGCGATACGCTCGTGGCGGCGATTGAACTCTTTGCCGCTAAGGGCCTGTTCCCGGTCGACGTGTGCGTGTCGCCCATCCATGGCGCCAAGGGCAACGTTGAGTTTTTCCTGTACGGCACGAGGTTTGCCCCTGGCGAGCGCGCCGAAGATGAGCTGCAATCCCAGGTATCGGCTTTGAGCGAGAAAGCGGCAACGCTATGAAGGTCTTTCTGGTTCCCAATTACTACAAGCAAGAGGCGGTCGAGAGCGGCCTGATGCTCGAGCTCTGGCTGACGCGCCAGGGCTACGAGGTTGCATGGGCTGCCGACCAGCGCTCGAAAATTCAGAGCACGCCCGATGTTGACGATGCCGACTTGGTCATCACGCTCGGCGGCGACGGCACACTGCTGCGCGCCGCCCGTATCCTCAATTACCGTGAGATTCCCATTTTGGGGCTTTCCTATGGTCACCTGGGCTTTTTGACGGCGGCCAGTCCCGAGGAACGCGATATTTTGCAGGTTGTGAGCGATGCCCTGTCCGGTGAGCTCCACGTGAGCCGCCGCGCCACCATCGCCGCGGATATCGTCTCGGTGCGCGATGACGGCACGAAGGATGTCGTGCGTTCGTTCGCCCTCAACGACATGGCGCTTACGCGCGGGCCCCTGTCCGATATGGTCGAGTTTGACATCACGGTGTCCGGCCATCATATCGATCGCCTGCGCGGTGACGGTGTCGTCGTGTCGACGGCGACCGGCTCCACCGGCTATGCGTTGAGCGCCGGTGGCCCTATCGTCAGCCCTGATTACACGGGCATGGTTTGCGTGCCGATCGCGCCGCATACCATTCAGGCTCGCGCCTTCTTGACCTCGCCGAGCGATGTCGTCGAAATCTTTATGTCCGATGATCGCCCGAGCGTGCCTGCCATCGCTATCGACGGACAGTTTATTACCTGCGATGGCACGGTCGAGAGCGTGGCTGTTCGTCGCGGTCCCGGCGATGTGCTGCTGCTGGATTACGGCCCCGAGAGCTTCTATAACTCGGTGAGCCGCGTGTTCTATGGAGTGCGCCATGATCGATGAACTGCAGGTTTCCAACATCGCGCTCATTCGCGAGGCGACGTTGGTTCCGAGTACCGGCTTGACCGTCCTGACCGGCGAGACCGGTGCTGGCAAGACCGCGCTGCTCTCGGCGCTCAAGCTCATTTTGGGCGAGCGCGCGGATTCGTCGACGGTTCGCGAGGGCGAGGCGCTTGCCAGCGTCGAGGCGCGCCTGTTTGACGGCCCGCACGACACGGAGGGTTTTACCGTACAGCGCAGCCTTTCTGCCGAGGGCCGCAGCCGCGTAAAAATTGACGGCCGCATCGCCAGCGTGCGTGAGCTTTCGGAGCGCGTTGGCGTGATGATGGATCTATGCGGCCAGCATGAACATCAGCGCCTGCTCGACCCGGCGCACCATGTTGCCATGGTCGATGCTTGGGCTGGACGCGCGGCGCTTGAGGCACTCGAGAAGTATCGCACCTGCTTTAAGGCTTCGCGTGCCGCCGCCAAGGAGCTTCGCCGTGTGGAGGAAGCCTCGCGTGCGCAGGGGAGTCGCGTCGAGGAAGCGCGTTTTGCCCTTGAGCGTATCGCCGAGGTCGACCCCAAGCCAGCCGAGTACGAGGAACTCGAGGAGCTGCTGCCGCGCTCGGAGCATGCCGAGGTCTTGGTGGCGACGGCCAACGAGGCCCATGCATCGCTTGCTGCCGAAGGGGGAGCGCTCGATGCCGTGAATGGCGCCGTGGCCGAGCTTTCACGCATGGCGACCGTTGACCGCAAGCTCGGTGACATCGCCGACGCACTTTCGGATGCCTGCATCTCGCTTGAGGATTGCGCCAACGAGCTGCGCGCCTATCGCGATGGGGTCGCCTTCGATCCGCGCGAGCTGGCTCGTATGCGCGAGCGCTATTCCGATCTCAAGGGCCTGCTGCGTCAGTGGGGTCCCACCATGGACGATGTCTTTGCCATGCGCGACCGCTCACAAGAGCTCTTGTCGCTGGTAGACGATGGTGATGAACAGATTAAGAAGGCGCGCGAAGCGCTTGGCGCGGCGGAGCGCGAACTGTTTGCCGCTGCCAAGGCGCTTAAGCGCGCACGCAATACGGCTGCCCCGCGTTTTTGTCACGAGGTGGGTCGTCAGATGGCGCGCCTGGAAATGGGCGGCGCTGAGCTGGTCTGGGAGTCGCGCGATCTTCCGCGTGCCGAGTGGACACCGGCGGGGCCTTCAAGCTATGAGCTTTTGTATCGCAGCGGTGCCGGATTGACGCCGCGCCCCCTGCGCCGCATTGCGTCGGGCGGCGAGCTGAGCCGCGTTATGCTGGCGAGCAAGGTTGTCCTCGGCAATGCGGATGGCGTGGATACGCTGGTGTTCGATGAGGTCGATGCCGGTGTCGGCGGCTCTACTGCGCGTGCCCTTGCGAGCGTACTGGCAGATCTCGCCGCTACGCATCAGGTGCTTGTCGTAACCCACCTGGCGCAAGTCGCGGTCATGGCCGACAAACATTATGTGGTCAGTAAAGAGCCCGGCGACGTTCCCCAAACGCACCTGGACGAGGTGACCGGCGATGCCCGTACTGCCGAGATCGCCCGTATGCTGAGCGGCGATCAATCGGAGGCAAGCCTAGCGCACGCCAGGCAGATGCTGGAAGAAGCGCGTGCTTAGACCGAGCCGCCACATGCATGTCCGACCCTGCCGCCACGAAACCGGCCCATCTACTACGTTTAATAGGCTATCGGCAACCATGCCAAGAATTGCAAAAAGAAAACCGCAGGTAGAATGCCTGCGGTTTTCTCTATTTTTGGTATGCGGTTGGGCCATACGGATAAAACGTAGTAGATGGGCTGGTTTCGTGCCGAGCGGCGTTTGTTGGCTCCCTAAAATGTCTACTCCACGACCTTATCCGGTTGGATGAGCTCCTCATAGTAGCTGATGTGCTCTCGGGCGTCCTCGATTTCGGGCAGCAGGAAGTTGTAGATGACCTCTATGATCATCGTGGCGCTCATCTTGGAGAATGCGAAGTCGCCCGTTGTCAGCAGTGCCTCGTGATTGACGGTATTAAAGGTGTAGTCGGCTAGGCGCGCAAGTGGAGACTTGCTGTCGCTGCTGATGACGACTACAGTGGCGCCGCAGTCGCGAGCCGCTTTTGCCATGCGATTCAGTCGGCGCGACTTGCCAGAGTTCGAGATCAGCACGATAACGTCGCCGGGGCGCAACGTGAGCGCAAAGCCGATTGATGTCTCGCTGATGGTGCTCGCCATGCAGCGCAGGCCCAGCTGTGAAAACTTAAATGTCGCATCGAGCGCGACCGCGTTCGTATTGCCCACGGCGGCGAACTCAATAACGCCGGCATTCTTAAGCGCGTGCACAACTGCGGCCAACGTGTCGTGATCAATGCCGTCGATGGTCGCATTAAGCTCACTCACCTTGGCGGCGAGGATATTTTTAAGGCTCTGCTCCATGTTGTCGAGCGAGACCTCGTCGGTCAGGCCCTCGTTGCGCTGACTCTCCAAGTCGCGCGCCAACGAAAACTGAAAGCTGCGGAAGCTGCCAAAGCCCAGCTTGCGGCAAAAGCGCGAAACCGTCGCCTCGGACGTGGCAGCGGCGCGCGAGAGCTGGGCGGCCGTCAGGCGCGGCGCCTCGGACTGGTGCTCCAATATATAGTCGACAATGCGCTGCTCGGAATCGCTGTACCCTTTGTGCGTGCTAATAAGGGAGAGCGCGCTCTTGCTGCTATCGGTCATGGATGGCTCCTGGTTGGCATGAAAATCGGACTCGTTTTTCATGCCATAGTATACGGGCATTTTCAATTACAAGATACACCTTGCCGTTTCAAGTGTTGATGGTAAACTTTCACTTACCGTTTACGGTTATGAAAGAACTTTTCACCGGAGAATTGCGCCTTGTCTCTTCTCACGCGGACGGTAGGTTGGTATCTTTCAAGTGTGGAAAAACGCGCATGGAAGCGCGTGTAGGGGAGCGCCTGCGGGCGCAAAACTTAAAAAGGAGGGACACATGGCTAAGTTTGACATCATCGCCGCGACCGGTTGCCCGACCGGCATTGCGCACACCTTCATGGCGAAGGAGGCGCTGGAGAAGGCAGCTGCCGAGCGAGGTCTGACCATTAAGGTCGAGACTCATGGCCAGGTCGGTGTCGAGAACGAGCTCACCAAGAGCGAGATCGCCGGTGCCAAGGCCGTCGTCGTCGCAGCCGATAAGGATGTCCAGGCTGAGCGTTTCGCCGGTAAGCCCATGGTTTCCGTTGGTGTTTCCAAGGCCCTGTCTGTCGAGGCTGCCGGTAAGCTGATCGACCGCGCGCTCGCCGCCAAGGGCGACGACTCGGTTGCGGCTGCTGCCGATGTCGAGGACGAGGTCGAGGAGAAGGAGTCCATCGGCCACGTCATCTACAAGCACCTCATGAATGGCGTCAGCCACATGCTGGTCTTCGTCGTCGCCGGTGGTGTTCTGACCGCCGTCTCGTTCCTGTGGGGCATCACGTCCTTCGATTCGACGGCTTCCGACTACAACACCTTTGCCGCTATGCTCAAGATCATCGGCGGCATCGCCATGAACCTCATGGTTCCGGTGCTTTCCGCCTACATCGCCGAGTCCATCGGCAAGCGCCCGGCGCTCGTTCCCGGTTTCGTCGCCGGTATGATCGCCATCCAGGGTCTGCCCGTTAACGCCGATACCGGCATGATCGACGCCGGTGGCGCAGGTGTGGGCTTTGGCTTCCTGGGCGGCATCGTCGGCGGCTTCGTTGCTGGCTATGTCATCCTGCTGCTCGAGAAGGTCTTTGCCGGTCTGCCCAAGAACCTGGACGGCCTCAAAGCTATCTTCCTGTACCCGCTGTTCTCGACCGCCATCGTCGGTCTGGTCATGCTCGGCATCTCCGGCCCCATGGCTGCCATCAACACCGCCATGATGGACTTCCTCAAGGGCCTGTCCGCCTCTGGCGCCGTTGTCCTGGGTCTTGCCATCGGCTGCATGTGCGCCTTTGACATGGGCGGCCCGGTCAACAAGGCTGCTTACGTCACCGGTACCGCTATGCTCACCGAGGCCCTGGCCGCCGGTGTCGGCACCGACACCTACAACTTCGGCACCAACTTCATGGCTGCCGTCTCCGCCGCTTGCATCGTTCCGCCGCTGATCACCACCTTCGCCGTCGTTGTCGGCAAGAAGTACTTCAGCCAGGAGGATCACGATGCCGGTGTCGTCAACCTCATCCTTGGTTGCACCCACATCACCGAGGGCGCCATTCCGTTCATGACCAAGAACATCTGGCCCGTCATGCCCATCATGATGCTCGGTTCCTCCATCGCTTCGATTCTGACCATTATGTTCAACGTTCACGATCCGGCACCCCACGGTGGCTTCCTGGTCCTGCCCGTTGTCGAGAACGGTCCGCTGTGGGTCCTCGCGATTCTCATCGGCGCTGTGGTCGGTGGCATTCTGTTCGTGGCCTTCAAGAAGTACGACTTCGAGAAGAACCAGAAGCCCGCTCCTGCAGCCAAGCCGGTCGAGGCTCCCAAGGCCGCTGCCGTCGAGGCCCCCAAGGCCGAGGATTCCGACTTCGTGAAGGTCGAGAACGTCTTTATCGCCGAGGACTTCGCTTCTCGTGACGAGGCCCTGAGCTTTGTCTCCAACCAGGCCGTCAAGGCCGGTATCGCTGGCGATGCCGACGCCGTGATGAACGCCTTCCTGGCCCGCGAGTCCGAGGGCACCACGGGCATGATGGAGGGCTTCGCCATTCCGCATGCCAAGTCCGACGCCATCACCGAGGCCGCTGTCATCGTCGTCAAGGACGACTCTGGCGTGACCGGTTGGGACACCATGGACGGCGCTCCCGTCAACGTTGCCATTGCCCTGCTCATCCCGGGCGCTCAGGCTGGCACCACGCACCTCAAGATCCTGTCCAAGGTCGCCGAGGCGCTCATGGACGAGGACTTCCGTGGCACCGTCAAGGGTTCCACCGACGCCGCCGAGATCGCCAAGACGATCAACGCCCGCCTGGTCTAATTCCACAGTACGCGAATAACATCGCCCCCTGTAAAAAAGGCGAGGACTCCCTACGGGTCCTCGCCTTTTTTCATGCCACCCGGCACCTAGGGACGTTCCTTTCCTGCCGGCACCCCGGGACACTCCTTAGTCCTTAACAGGGCATAAATAGCCCTCATCGACTGAATCACCCACGCGAACAATAATTCAGCCAGAATTACTTTCGCACGATATTTCTTGGACGGAAGCATGTTCCCGCAGCTCGCCTGCCGGGCGGGGCGGTTAAGTTTGTCGCGAGTTCCGCACGCAAAGGAAAGCACTTAATGTGCTTTCCGTCTTGCGCAGGACTGTAGAGCAG
>DBFOPP010000033.1:0-33512 GCA_048428865.1 Collinsella sp. | reverse complement strand
GATCCTTTTATATCTTGTGATGGAATAGTTCCTGTTTACGGCAGAATAGGGCAACAGCAGGAACTATTTCGCCGCAACTAATGGGAGACTATCGTGGGTGACCGAGGTTTACGTAATGATTCGCGTGAGGTTCGTTGGGGCGTTTTGGGCGCTGGGAACATTTCGCATCGATTTGCAGCGTCGCTCAAGGAGGTGGACGGGGCACGGCTTGTGGCTGCCGCCGGTCGCACTCCTTCGCATGTTGAGGAGTTTTGCAGGGCGTTTTCGATTGATACCGCGCACAGTTATGCCACGGCTGACGATAGCGGCGATGCGGCTTACGATGCGCTGATTGCCGACCCCGATGTCGACGCAATCTACTTGGCTCTTCCGCATGGCATGCATACGCGTTGGGCCTGTCGCGCGCTGCGCGCCGGAAAGGCCGTGCTGTGCGAAAAGCCGGCCGTTTTGAATGAAGAAGAGGCTCTCTCGATTGCCTCCACCTCTCGCGAGCGCGGCGTACTGTTTATGGAGGCGATGAAAAATCGGTTTTGTCCGATGCGTACTCGCGTGAAGGGCTTGCTTGCGTCGGGCGAGCTCGGCCGTATCGTTTCGATTGAAAGCGTGCAAAAACTCGATTATGGTGAGTCCCCTTCGAGGTATCTGCTCGATCCGTTGCAGGGCGGCTGTCTATATGACATGGGCTGCTATGCGGTCGGATGGTTTGATGATCTGCTTGCGGGTGCGTGCGATGTTTCATCTCGTGAAGTTCGCTGGCGTGACGTATCGGGCGGCCGCGTGGATTGGGCCGATGAGATCCATATGAGCGTCGGTGGCATACCCATTCATATGGTGTGCGACGGCAAAGCAGCATATGAAAGCCGCTTGACGATTGCCTGCGAGCGGGGCTCGTTGGAAATCGAGCGCCTCCATCGCCCCGAGCTCGCCCATGTGAAGTACTCCGACGGACGAATGCTCGAAATAAATGCCCCGTTTGAGGTCGATGATTTCTACGGCGAAATCCAGCATGCGACCCAGCTCATCCGGGCGGGGAAACTCGAGAGCCCCGTCATGCCCCTTGCCGCCACACAGCGCTGCGCGCGCATTATCGATGCAATCCGACTAGCCCTCTAGGACTTGGCGCTGACGCGTAGGGGATTATGACACTGGCGCCCGTAGCCATAGTGCTTGGTGGCCTGCATCTCTGATGCCCCTTTTATAAGTTGCGGTGGAATAGTTCCTGTTTGCGGCAGAATAGGGGCCAAACAGGAACTATTTCACCGCAACTGATGAGGGGGAGCTGGAGATGCTGACGATTGGGTGTCATCTTTCGACGACGAAGGGCTATCGGGCGATGGGGGAGACGGCGCTATCCATTGGCGCCAATACCTTTGCATTCTTTACGCGCAACCCGCGCGGCGGCAAGGCGAAAGACCTTGACATGGATGATGTGGCGGCCCTGCGTGACCTTATGGCGCAAAATGATTTTGGCCCACTCGTGGCGCATGCCCCGTATACCTATAACCCCTGCTCGGCCAAAGAGCGGGCGCGCGAGTTTGCCTTCGAGGCAATGGCCGAGGACTTGCAGCGTCTGGAAGCACTGCCCGGCAACTACTACAACTTCCACCCCGGCGCGCATGTGGGGCAGGGGACTGATGCTGGCATTCAGATGATCGTCGACACCTTGTGTCAGGTAATGTTTGAGGGGCAGCAGACGACGGTGCTGCTCGAGACTATGGCGGGAAAGGGTACCGAGGTGGGCCGCAGCTTTGAGGAACTGGCGCGCATCATTGAGGGTGTTGCCGACAAGCGTCCCGGGCTGTCGTCCAAGCTGGGCGTTTGCCTGGACACCTGCCATGTGAATGACGCCGGCTATGACATCGTCCACGATCTTGACGGTGTGCTCGACGAGTTCGACCGCGTGGTGGGTATCGACCGCTTGCATGCCGTACACATCAACGATTCGAAGAACCCTTGCGGCGCCCATAAAGATCGTCACGAATGCATCGGTAAGGGTTATCTGGGTAGTGAAGAGTTTGGCGGCGGTATGCAGGTTATGCAGAATATTGTATCGAATAGTCGCTTGCGCGCATTGCCATTCATTTTGGAGACACCGAACGAACTTGCAGGTTATGCGGCTGAAATCAAACTGTTAAGGTCGTTACAGCAGTAATGACTGTTACAAAGTGGAGTGTTCCATTCACGTTATGGGTTTGTTTCAATCAGTTTTCTAATTGCAGATTCTCCCAAGCGGGTGCATAATAGCCATCAGTTTTTGCAGACCTCTGAATCAAACGGGGTCATTGGAAGGAGACTGATTATGAAGTTCAAGAAGCTTGGCGCATTTGCCGCCACGGGCGCCATGGCGCTCGCCCTCGCACTGACGGGCTGCGGCTCGTCCAACGCCACCTCTGGTTCTGATGCCGGTTCCAGCAGCTCTGACGACGCTAAGGTCGAGAAGGTCGACGGCTCCAAGGAGTACGCGCTCGTCAAGGACGGTACGCTGACCGTCGGCACCTCTGCCGAGTACGCTCCGTTTGAGTACAAGGATGACAACGGCGATTATCAGGGCTTTGACCTTGAGCTCATCAAGGCTATCGGCGACAAGCTGGGCCTGGATGTCGAGTACGTCAACAATGACTTTGACACGCTGGTTCCGGGCGTCGCTTCGGGCGCCAAGTATGACGTTTCCATCGCGGCTATCACCGACACGCCCGAGCGTGAGAAGGAAGTCACTTTCTCCGATTCCTACTACATGGACGATCAGGCTATCGTGACCAAGGTCGATAACACCGACATCACGGCCGACAACTACAGCGAGAAGCTCAACAACGCCGACGCTACCATCATCGTCCAGTCTGGCTCGACCGCCGAGTCCTTTGCCCAGGAGAACTTTCCTAAGGCCAAGATCGTCCCCTACAAGGACGCTACCGAGTGCTTCAGCGCCCTGCAGTCCGATAAGGGCGACGCCGTAGTCACCAACCGCTCCGTTGCCAGCCAGCTGACTGCCGAGCAGTTCAACACCTGCCAGACCATTAAGCAGATCAGCACCGGCGAGGAGTACGCCATCGCCGTCAACCAGGGCAACACCAAGCTCAAGGACGATATCAACCAGGCCATCAAGGACCTGACCGACGACGGTACCGTCGACGCCCTCATGGCTAAGTACAACATCAAGTAAAATAGCTACTTGATTGCGCGCGGGCCCTTTCCGTTTTGGCGGAGAGGGCCTTTGCGCTTCTCTTGACGGAGAGCATTTCCGTCTCGTTTTGCCGGCAACTTCTACGATAGGAGCCACCTTGTCTCGACTGAACAAAGGGGCTGCGGAGCAGCGTTTCCCACTGCCCCCCTTGCTCCAAAAGCTAGTCTGCGTCATGGCCGTGGCGCTCGCGCTGGCGTGCGTGGGGGCATATGCGCCCACGACTGCCCAGGCGCTTGAGACCGCAAAGATTACCGCCCGACCCAACACCGGTTCGGGCAGCGCTGTGGTCGGCGGCACCGAGACGCGCATTACCTGGGAGGTCCAGGCCGATGCCGACGAGGAGCTGAGCGGTCTTTCGCTGACGTTTGTCGACGGCACGACGTTTGGTACCGATGACACGCGATTGACGATGCTCTCGGGCGAGGACCTCATGGATCGTACGCCCATGAAGCCCACGTGCAAGGCTGACGGCCAGACGCTCAAGATCGACTTTGGCGAGACGGCGCCTGCCGGCGGCTATTTCCGTGTCGAGGTTTACGGCGTGACGTTTCCCGTCGAGGGCGGCGAAGAGGCCTTTAGCGGCACCTATACGCTCGCCGACGGTTCGACCAAGAAGATTTCCAAGATTCCTTCCGTCGAGATCAAGGGTGTGACGGCATTCGATAACTTCCTGGCCGATCTTAAGGAGCAGCCGTGGGTCGAGGCCTGGAACTCCAATATGTTCCTGCGCCTGTTCTTAAACCCGGTCATTTTGGTCCAAAGCCTGCCGATCGTCTTTAAGGGCTTCCTTATGTCGCTCTCGATCGTGCTCGTGGCATTTCCGTTGGCCATTCCCTTTGGCTTTGCGCTGTCGCTCATGCGCATTTCCAAGTCGCGTATCCTTCGTTGTCTTGCCGGCATCTATGTGAATATCATCCGCGGTACGCCGGCGTTCCTGCAGATCTACATCGCGTTCTTTGGCCTGCCGCTGGCCGGCGTCAAGGTTGACGACTATGTGCTGGGCGTTATCGTCATGGCCATGAACTCGTCTGCGTACCTGTGCGAGATTTTCCGTGCCGGTATTCAGTCGATCCCCAAGGGCCAGAACGAGGCTGCTCGCTCGCTGGGCATGAATGCCTTCCAGACACTGCTCTACGTTATGATTCCGCAGACGTTCCGCAATGTCCTGCCCACGCTGACCAGTGAGTTCATCCTGCTTTACAAGGATACGTCGCTGCTCGCGGCCGTGGGCGTGGTCGAGATCGTCATGAACGCCCGCACCATCGTGGCCACGACGGGCTCCATCACGCCGTATGTGGTTGCCGCCCTGTTCTACCTGGTCATCACCCTGCCGCTTGCGCGCTTGGTGAGCGGTCTTGAGGCGAGGCTGCTGGGTACGGCCGAAACCAAAAAGAAGCGTCCCACCAAGAGCGCCGGACAGGTCGTCGCGACGCCCGCCGATCACATCGCCGGTCTGTAAGGAGGTTCTATTATGAGCGAAATCAATAACTCGAACGAGGTCGTCGTCAGCATCAAGAACCTCCAGAAGGCCTTTGGCGATAACGTGGTCCTGCGCGATATCGACCTTGATGTGCACAAGGGCGAGGTCGTTGTCGTTCTGGGCCCTTCGGGTTCGGGCAAGTCGACGATGCTTCGCTGCATCAATCGTCTAGAGCATCCCACGAGTGGTTCGATTGTCGTCGAGGGCGTGGATGTGTGCGCCAAGGGCGTTGACCTCAATAAGGTGCGTACGCACTTGGGCATGGTGTTTCAGCAGTTCAACCTGTTCCCGCACCTGTCGGTCAAAAAGAACGTCATGCTTGCGCAGCAAAAGGTGCTCAAGCGCAGCAAGGAAGAGGCCGAGAAGATCGCCGTCGAGGAGCTGACCAAGGTCGGCCTTGCCGAGCGTATCGACTTTATGCCGAGCCAGCTGTCGGGCGGTCAGCAGCAGCGCGTGGCGATCGCCCGTGCCCTGTCGATGAACCCGCACGTGATGCTCTTTGATGAGGCCACGTCGGCGCTCGATCCCGAGCTTGTCCGCGACGTTCTGGGTGTCATGCGCGACCTGGCACGTGACGGCATGACCATGATTGTGGTGACGCACGAGATGGGCTTCGCCCGCGACGTCGCCGACCGCGTCGTCTTTATGGACGGTGGCGTCATTGTGGAAGAGGGTACGCCGAGCGAGGTCTTCGACCACCCCAAGAGCGAGCGCACCAAGGCGTTCTTGGGCAATATCTCGTAGCGGCGCATCGAGGTTGTCGATATAACAAACGGGGACCGGATAGTATCCGGCCCCCGTTTTTGTTTGGGCATGAGTGACTGTTGCTATGCGGTACTCGGCTGTCAGTTGCCTTGCGGCTTTCTGACGGCTTCGTTAGGTCAGCTCCGCTCCCAGGGCCTTGCAGGCCGCTTCGCCCTCATCATCGGGGGCGTCGTAGCAGATGACGGAATCGACGACGTTAACACCCGCCTCGTCGGCGTCCGCCTTCCAGTTGTCCATCCATTCGCCCTCGGCCCACGAATAGGAGCCAAAGAGGACGACCTTCTTGTCGCCGAGAGTCTCCTTGACCTCGTCCCACATCGGCTGGAACTCATCGTACTCGAGTTCCTCGGAGCCCATGGCGGGGCAGCCGAAGGCGAAGGCGTCGTAGTCGGCGGCCCTGTCGGCAGAGAAGTCGGCGCAGGGGATGACCTCAGTCTCGGCACCCGCGGACGTGGCGCCTTCGGCGACGAGGTTTGCCATGGCCTCGGTATTGCCCGTGCCGCTCCAATAGACGACAGCGATCTTGCTCATGTTTTGTCCTTTCGGTTGTGCGGCGCAGGCCGCGGCTTGTACGTTCTATCGGGTTGCCTGGGCAAGTTGCGCCAGGCTGCAGCCCTGCTGATAGACAAAGGTGAAGTATTGGGTGCAGGCACGGTAGGCATCAAACGTCGCAAGCGCCTGCTCGACATTTTCGTAGACCTTCCAGGCCCCAAAGACCTTGTAGTTCTCGCCGCGCTGGACGATAAACTGATGGACATCTTCGTAGGGATAGCCCAAAAAATAGCCAATTTCGTGGGGGAACTCGCACATGCACCCCGTATCGCAGTGCCTATTTCGCGCGAGTGCGCAGACGCTGCCGTCATAGGCGCTTTCTGCGGCATTGCTGCTTGCCAGTGTGATGCGCGCGGCGAGATGCACCAGCGATGCGGGCAGGTTGTGGACATCGTAACCTTCGGCGGCAAGCGCCGTCGTGGCGCGGGGGTCGGAGAGGTATCGCATGAGGTCCGCAGGGCGGTACACATAGATGAGCGCTCCGCAGGGGCGCCAGACCAAAACGATCATATGGATCCCGAGCGGCTGGAGCTCGCGGTTGCATTGGGCTATGACGGCGAGCAGGCGAGAGCGTCGCCCTTCGATATGGGCGGCGCCGGGTTTTCCGTTTTGGTTGGCGTAAACGCCGGGATAGGTAAAGAGCGATGCCGGCTTGATGCTCGCGAGCGTGGGGGAGCAGTTGCGCACGACCGCTGCCTGAAACGTTGGAATGTCTATGGTTCGAGTCACGGCGCTCCTTCTGGTCCTCACTGTTAGCCTAGGAAAACTTATACACGAAAGTAAGCCTTGGTCAACTAAAAAGTTTAAACAGGGAAACTAATTGACCGAACGGACATGTTTTTGGGTTAAGATGGGGACACCCCATGGGGGTATCTAGATAGGGCTACTTGAAAGGGGAACGCATGAGTGACTTGCTCAACCCTGCGAATCTCATTGTGCTTGCCGTGATTGTCGTTGGCATGTTCTTTGGCCTGCGGCGCATTGTCGCTTCGACACACGGGAAGAGTTGTTGCAGCGATGGCGCGAGCGGCAAGAAGGCCAAAAAGGTTGTTGTGACGGATACCGATCCGTCCCACTACCCCTATAGCGATGAGTTGCTTATCGGTGGCATGAGTTGCGACGGCTGCGCCCGGAATGTGACCAATGCCCTCAATACGCTTGATGGCGTGTGGGCAACGGTAACGTATGTGGACCACACGGCGCGCGTACGCTCGAAGCGCCCGGTTGATCGCGACACACTCGAGACGGCGGTGAGGGGTGCGGGCTATTACGTTATGAAAATGTAGGCGTTGCCCTCTCCGGTGGGTACCAGCCTCCTGCCCATTGTGACTATCGGCATCCAAAAATTTGCGCAAAAATAACCTTTAGGTGCGGCAAAAGTGGAGTTTGGTGACGGTTTGCGCGGAATTCGCTACCAATCGAGCATCTATTAACCCGTCCAAAAAATTACAGGTGTATATTTATACGCTGATTATTGCTGTGCCCAGATTGCAATTAACCGTGGACAGAAATGAAGAATGCTAAAACTGGGCTTTAGGACAGGGGAGGCTATAACCTTATGAGACGAGTGGGAACACTTGGCTTGGTGGCAGCGCTTGCCGCTATCTTGGTATCGCCGCTGCCGGCGCACGCCGAAGACGCATCGGGTGCCGTTACCTACAATGCGGGAAATGGGTATTCCTTTGAGAAGCTCTCGCATCCTACGGTAGGAACGTCGCAGCCGGATGGCATCGTCGACTACCAGGGTGACGGTGCCGTTGCCGTTCCGGGCGCCGATGGTAACACGGCCAACAACGAAGGCGATCGAGGCCAGAGCTACACTTGGGCGGCTGCGAGCTATGGTGACTGGCTTTATGTGGGCACCTGCTATGCGGCGATGGGCAACACGCTTACGCTCATGAACGGCACGCTGGGCGATTCCTTTGATGCCGAGACCATGCGCCTGACGCTGGAGGCCATGTTTAACGGCACCTTCTTCTATGGACAGCAGAAGGAGGACGGCACGGCCGACAAGGACAGCGGCGGCATCTTGGTCAAGATCAATACCAAGACCGGTGAGACCAAGCTGCTGCTCTCTGAATCGCTCAACGGCGTTGCCCCTTTGTTCCGCAATGCCGTGAGCTATAAGGGCAAGCTCTATTTCTGCGGCAGCGTCAGGACCAATGGCGGCAAAAGCGGCCTGCCTGCTGTATATGAGATCGATCCTAAGACGGATGAGTACAAAGTTGTCTATCAGGGGCTTTCGAGCATGCAGGATTACGGTGCTGCCTACAAGCAGGGCATCTCAACCGGTATCCGCGGCATGTGTGTCCATGATGGCCAGCTCGTCATCAGTAATGTGGGTAAAGACGCGGCCGGTAACTTTGTGTCGACAATTCTGACGTCGTCTGACCCGTCGAAGGGCCAGGACAGCTTCACCGAGATTGCCAACTCGGGCACGCTGTTTGGCTATCCGGCGATTCGCTATCAGGACAGCATCTACGGCGGTGCCATTTGGGATATGGTCTCGTACAATGGCCATCTCTATGCGACCATCTGCACCGGTACGCCCGAGAACGCTCCCGATGATAATTCCATGCAGTCGTTTGCCATGGTCCGTGGCGACAAGAACGCCGACGGCAGCTATACGTGGACTCCGATTGTCGGCGACCAGGAGGCGGACGGTGCAAGGTACTGCTTTGGCATCGATCCTGCCCGTACCCGTTCTGGCGCTGCCAACCTCATCGTCTACAACGACTACCTCTATATCGGTGAATACAACGACGAGGAGATTGCTCTCGAGCGCATCCTGTTCAACAAATCAAACACCGAAGAGGGCGGCAAGAGCAGCATGGGCGGCGTTGACTGCTCGTTTGTGAATGCCAATCTTGAGCAGTCGGTCAACATCTATCGCATGGACAAGGACGAGAACATGGAGCTCGTCGTTGGCGATCGCACCGACATGTTCCCCGATGGCGGTATTTCCGGCCTGACTTCGGGCTTTGGCCGAAACGAGAACCAGTACATTTGGCGCATGCAGAAGTTCGACGGCAAGCTGTATATCGGTACCTTTGATACCGCGAGCCTGCTTGAGCCGATCGGCCAGTTCTCCAATGGCGACATTATCGATATGACGCCCGAGGAGTGGGCCTCTCAGGTTCAGCGCCTTAGGGACCTGCTCAATCACCTGCTCGACAAGAAATCGCCTGACGACCCCATCGTTCCCGTGAACACGCTTGCGGACGATGGTTCAAACGAGGCCGTCGAGGTCGATGACGAGAAGGCTGAGGCCGTCGAGGTCGATGACGAGAAGACCGAGGTTGCTAAGGGCTTTGGCGACCTGAACGATGCGCTAGAGGATGCCACGGGCGATCTTTGCGATCAGACCGCGACGATGTCCGCGGACGTTGAAGACGACGCCGCTTATGTCCAGAAGATCGATAGCGAGATCGCGTACTTCAAGTCCTTTGCCGATCAGTATCAGGACATGCTCGATAGCTATGAGAGCCTGAAGCAGCAGTACGAGGATGCCTATGGCACCGAGCTGCCGTGCGATATTCAGGATGCGCTCGATAAGCTGCTGAGCGAGGAGAATCTCAAGAAGCTGCAGAGCGTGCTTACGTGCATGTGTTACCTTCGCGATGCCGAGCGTGGCTTTGATATGTATGTGACCGAGGACGGCGTGAACTTTACGACGCTGACGACCAATGGCTTTAACGATCCGTATAACCATGGTCTGCGCACCTTTGCGGTGACCAACCAGGGTCTGTGCCTCGGTACCGCTAACCCGTTCTATGGCTGCCAGGTTTGGATCCAGCGCAAGGAGAATTCGGAGAATCCGATTGATCCCGGTACTCCGGATCCGACGGATCCCACCAATCCTTCGCAGCCGGGTGGCGGCGATCAGCCTGGTGGCAGCCAGACGGGCGGCAATGACCAGTCGAGCAGCACCACGACGACCGTTTCGACGACCGCTAAGAAGGCTCCGAAGGACGGCTCGCTGCCTCACGCTGGTGACTCGACCCTCACGCTGGTCTTGGGATTGCTGGTTGCAGCTGCCGCAGTGCTTGGCATTGCTCTCGTCTTGCGCAAGCGTTCTCGTCGCTAGACTCGACCACGCAGCTCAATGTCCTGGATATCGTCGAAGTTGATGGCGATATCCCTGAGTTTGAGCAGCTTGAATGCGGGTAACACTTCGTCGAGAATGCCCGTGCGGCTACGATGGCCGTATGTATCGTAATAGGTGACGCGCACCAAGTCGCCGCGTTTGAGGCCCTCGAGCTTTTTCGAAAGCTCGAGGGCTTTTTCTTCCGTGAGTTCGCATTTGGGCTCAACAGTGATCTCTTGTTTGCGCACGAGCTCGTAGTATCCCGTGAGGGCGGCAAAGGGCATAAACTGCGCGGCACGGCCGGCGCGGACGGCGCCGTTGGCGGTGAGCTTGGGGCCGGCGGATCGACGTCTTCCCTCGGGGTCCGCTAGACGTTCAAAAGGCGTCGGCGGCCGCATCGGCTGTTGTTGGGACTTAGGCACGATGTCCTCCTACCTGAGCGTTGCGTTCGTGTGCGGTGGCGCCGGCGGTAAAGCTTAATCCCTTGACGAGCGCGTTCTTGCCGTACTTGCCCTTCACGGCCAGGACGGCGCGCGCCAGGTCGCGCTCGCGCTCATCGGCCTTAACATCGCTGAACAGGTCGATAGTGGCAAATTCCTCGGGCATGAGGTTGCCAAATCCTAGGTTGATGCGCTTGACCGGTCGTTTGGGATCGACAGTCTGCGCCCAGAGCTCATCGAAATAGCCCATGATCTTCTTAAACGAATTGGTGCGCTCGGGCAGCTTTCGCGAGGCGTTGGAGTGCGCAAAGAGCGCGGCATAGCCACCGCGCGGTTTGCCGCCGTGCTCTCCCACAAAGATGCCATCGATTGCCTGCGCCTCGCGCACCAGGCGGCGCCGTTCGTCATCGCGCTGGACGGGCTTGGGCGCACGGGGCGCGAGCTCGGGGCCGGCGGTTGCGGTGGGTTCGATACTCGACGTGCTCGAGCGTAGGTACCCGCATCCGTCCACATATTGCGCTGTACCGCTGGCATCGAGCCGGCGTATGTCGGCTCGTTCGCTCGCATAACCCACAAAGAGCGAGATGCTGTCACAGACCACGTGCTTATCGACTAAGTCCAACACGGCGTTGTCGACCATCTCGCGTAAGACGGTGTAGGCTTGCTCGTAGGCATAGCCCTTCGAGAGCACCTGTCCTGTGGTGGTTGAGGTTGCCTGCGGGCGATAGGCTTGGATATCGGCGATGGTCGTTGGCTCGCGCCCGAAGGCGTGGTCGATGAGATATTCGGCGTTGACGCCGAGCTCGTCGTAAAGCAGGTTTTCGTCGAGTGCCGCGACGCCCATCAGATCGTAGACGCCGTATTTCTCGAGACGGGCCGCCACGCCGGGGCCGATGCCCCAGATGTCGGTGATGGGGCGATGGGGCCAGATCTCCTTGCGAAAGGTCTCGTCGTCGAGTTTGCCGATGCGACTGGGTACGTGCTTGGCGGTGACGTCGAGCGCCACCTTGGCCTGGAATAGGTTGGGGCCGATGCCGACCGTCGCCGTGATGCCGGTGCGCGCCAAGACCTCGTCGCGCAGCGTGCAGGCGAGCCCTTCCGCATCTGTGTGATAGAGGTCCAGATAGGGCGTCACGTCGATAAAGCACTCATCGATGGAGTAGACGTGCACGTCCTGGGGGCTGACGTATTCCAGATAGATACCGTAGATTTTCGCCGACACCTCCATGTAATGCTGCATGCGCGGTACGGCCGTGATGTAGTCGATGCCATCGGGAATCTCAAATAGGCGGCAGCGGTTGTGAATCCCTAAGTCCTTCATAGCCTGTGTGATGGCGAGGCAGATGGTCGTGCGCCCGCGCGATTCGTCGGCAACGACCAGGTTGGTGGTGAGCGGATCGAGCCCACGGTCGACGCACTCGACACTGGCATAAAACGTCTTGAGGTCGATGCAGATATAGGTGTGCTGCTCGTGCGCCATCCGTGTCCTTTCATCAAACACATGTTCTTATCGAATATCTGTTCGATAATACCCGCTCGTCCGGACATCGTCAAAACCTGTCAAAAAGGGACTGGTTTGTTTTGGTAGGTATGGTCGTGCGGTTGCATCGGGTATTTAACGCAGCCCTAAAGAGTGTGAAACAGCTCGGAAAACCTCGCTTCGTAGCATGAGCCTAGCGACTGGTGCCACCTACATGCACGGAAGGGTTGTGGAAACGATGGTCAATTATGGGTTTGGTATGCCGACACGCCTTGTTGCGGATGGAGACGTGGCTCGCTGGTGTGGACGACTGGTCGCTCACTACGGCGGCACCAAGGCGCTGGTGGTGCTAGGCGGTGACAAACATACGCGTGATGAGCTCGTCTCGGCGGCACTCAGCTCGCTTGATCGAGCTCTGCTCGAGCGCGTGCTTTTTCGCTGCGGCTCGGTTGAGGGCGACGGGGGAGACGAGCTGATCGACGAAGCCGTGGCCCTGGCGACCGACGAAGGCGTGGACTTTGTCCTGGCGATCGGCGATGCCGATACTGCCGGCTTTGCGCGCGAACTCGCGCGTCGCATGGCGGCGCTCGATGCCGGCGAAGACGGTTTTGTCCCTTATGGATGTATTGTCTCGGAGGGCAAGGTGCCTGCCGTCACGGGAGCCGGCGAGGTTCCCGTTTTTGCCATTATCGCGCCCGAACTGCTGGAGGGCATCGGGTCTCCTTTGCGTGAGTTGCTCGGTAGCGTCTGCGCCGCGGCCTAATATTTGCCATAAAAGGACGGGTTATTTTTGGTTGGTAAAGCGTTTGACCTGCAAAAATAAGCCTGTCCCTTTTTAATCGGTTGCCGTTTGGGGGCCGATTGGCAACGCTCGCTGATTGTAGTCTTGACCTGCGCTAGAATAGTGGCATCTGAATGTCCGGGCGCATGGAGGCGTGCGCCCGTATGCTGAGGAGGACTCTATGGCAACTGTTGCCGCACCTATCGATGCTACGTCGACTGCCGCTTGGAAGGCACTCGAGGCTCATCAGGAGAAGCTTGAGGCCGATGGTATCGACCTCAAGGCCTGGTTCGCCGCCGATGCCGAGCGCGTGAACAAGCTGAGCTTTGACGCCGGTGACCTGCACTTCGACCTATCCAAGAACCTGGTGACCGACGAGACCGTCAAGCTGCTGTGCGATCTTGCCCGCGAGGTGAAACTCGAGGAGCGCCGCGACGCCATGTTCTCCGGCGAGCACATCAACACCACCGAGGACCGCGCCGTCCTGCACACCGCGCTGCGCCGTCCGGCAAGCGAGAAAGGCCAGCTCATCGTCGACGGCCAGGACGTCGTTGCCGACGTGCACGAGGTCCTCGATCGCATGTATGCCTTCGCCGAGCGCGTGCGCTCCGGTGAGTGGAAGGGCGTTACCGGCAAGAAGATCGAGCACCTGGTGTCCATCGGCATCGGCGGCTCCGATCTGGGCCCGGTCATGGCCTACGAGGCTCTGCGTCCCTACGCCGACGCCGGTATCGACTGCCGCTACATCTCCAACATCGACCCCAACGACCAGGCCGAGAAGCTCAAGGGCCTGGATCCCGAGACCACGCTCGTGATTATCGTCTCCAAGACTTTCACCACGCTCGAGACCCTCACTAACGCTCGCGAGGCCAAGACCTGGATGCTCGAGCAGCTCAAGGCTCAGGGCGCCATCGACGGCTCCGATGAGCAGAACGCCGAGGCCGTGGCCAAGCACTTCGTCGCTGTTTCCACCGCACTCGAGAAGGTCGAGGCCTTCGGCATCGACCCCGCTAACGCTTTTGGTTTCTGGAATTGGGTCGGCGGCCGCTACTCCGTCGACTCTGCCGTGGGCCTGTCGCTGATCGTCGTGCTCGGTCCCGAGCGCTTCCAGCAGTTCCTCGAGGGCTTCCACGCCATCGACGAGTACTTCTGCAACACGCCGCTCGAGAACAATGCCGTCGCGCTGATGGGCCTGCTCAACGTCTGGTACGTCAACTTCTTCGGTTCCAAGAGCCACGCCGTGCTTCCGTACTGCCAGTATCTGCACCGTTTCCCGGCCTACCTGCAGCAGCTCACCATGGAGTCCAACGGCAAGCATGTCCGCTGGGACGGCAGCGCTGTGACCTCCGATACCGGTGAGATCTTCTGGGGCGAGCCCGGCACCAACGGTCAGCACGCCTTCTACCAGCTGCTGCACCAGGGCACCGTGGTGGTCCCGGCCGACTTTATCGCTTTCGCCAATACCGCCAACCCTGCGACCGACAGCGGTCAGGACGTGCACGAGCTGTTCCTGGGCAACTTCCTGGCCCAGACCAAGGCGCTTGCCTTTGGTAAGACGGCCGATGAGGTGCGCGCCGAGGGTACGCCCGAGCAGATCGTCCCGGCCCGCTGCTTTGAGGGCAACCGTCCGACGACCTCGATCTTCGGCGACACGCTGACCCCGTTTGCGCTCGGCGAGCTCATCGCCCTGTACGAGCACATCGTATTTGTCGAGGGCACGGTCTGGGGCATCGACTCCTACGACCAGTGGGGCGTCGAGCTGGGCAAGCAGCTTGCCAAGCAGATTACCCCTGCCTTCCACGACGACGCCGCCAAGGCCGAGCAGGACGCTTCGACCCAGGCGCTCATCGAGTTCTATCGCGCGCATCGCAAGTAGTCGCTGCTGTTAACGCATCGCGCCTTATAGTCAGGGGCCCGTATCCTATCGGATGCGGGCCCCTTTGCTTTGCCGTGGTCCCGGGGCGCACGGCCTTTGTGGAACATCGCCGGGGCGCCGCGCGCTGCGAGAACCCTGCGCCTAGATCTCGGCCTCCGCATGGCCTCGCTGCGCCTCGGGCAGCTCCCCGTAGAGCGGATGGTCTTCGAGCCTAAAGCGCTCGACCTGTTCGGGAGTGCGACCGCGTACAAAGAGCCACGAGCGATCAATCGGCGTCGCCATGAGCGTGTTGGGCAGCGCGTCGGCGCGGTCGGAAAACACCCGGGCACTCTCGGGATCCTGGAACGCCAGCACCAGATGCGTGTCGCAGTTGCCCATGATGGAGCGTGCGCGTGCCTCGCCATAGAGCGCATCGAGCTGGTTGGTCGACTGCAGCAGCAGCGTTGCCCAGATGTTGCGGCTTCGGATAATCGAGAGCACGTTGTCGATCTGGGGGATCTGCAGATTCGCGAAGTCATCGAGCATAAAGCGCACGGGCACGGGCAGGCTGCCGTCGGGCTGCCTATCGGCCTCACGAATGAGGCCCATAAACGCCTGCGAAATAAAGAGGCCGGTCAGCGGATCGAGATTGCGGTCAATATCGCTCACGGTTACAAACAGGGCGCAGGGGGTGTGTCCCATGGAAGCGAAGTCCACCTGATGGCACTCACGATAGAGCTGTGCCGCACCGTCGAATCCCAGACACATGACCTTTTCGGCAAGGATGCCGACGATGCTCGCGTGCATGCGCTCGGCATTTTGCGTAATGGCGTAGCGCCGCCATAGCGAGAGGGCATAGCTTTGGGGGTCGGTCGTGATCAGGTCGTCAAACAATCGACCCGTGGCACCGTCCTGCAGGTGCTCGATCAACTTGATGACCGAGCTGATCGTCTGCTCGTCGGCGGGCAGCTGTTCGGTGACGTAGGCGATAAGACACGACAGCAGGTTTGCCGCCGCATGATCCCAAAAAGGCTGGTTGTTGTCCTCGATGGGGCAGATGGCCTTTGCCACCGAGAGGATGTCCTGCTGGTTGGGCCTGCCGTCCGCCTTGCGGCGAATGTGCCTCAGGGGGTTGTAGCCGCAGCGCTCGATGTCGGGCGCAAGGGCCGGGACGGTGTTGAGGTCGGCGAAGTTGAGACATTGCACGCAGTAACCGTGGGCTGCCAGCACGGGTCCCACTTCGCGACAGAGCGTGCCTTTGGTGTCGAGCACGATGTAGCTTGCGTTCATTTGCAGCAGGTTGGGCTTGAGGACGTTTCGGGTCTTGCCGGCTCCCGAGGGGCCGATCACAAGTGCGTTGTTGTTGAGTCCCGTTTGGCGGCTGTCGCAGGAAAGCGTTCGATCCTTGGCGAGGATGGTGGACGATGCGGACTCAGATGCGGCGAGGCGGCTGGCGAGGTTAGACATGGGCGACCTCCTTGGTGGTCGAGAGGATTTCGTGGGCAAAGCCGAGCTCGACGGCGCGCTCGGCCGAAAGGTAGGTGTCTTTTGCAGTGAGGGACTGGATGCGCTTGGGCGTGAGGCCGCTGCGGTCCGAGAGGATTTGCGTGAGGGTCTTGCGGGTCTGCATGAGACGCCGGCTGGTTTCCTGCAGCGCAAGTGCCGAGCCGCCTGCCCCCTGGGGGATCAGCGGGTCGTGAATCATGAGCTCTGCATGGGGCGCCATACGGCGATCGTCGCCGCCCATAAAGATCACGGCGCCCATGGACGCGGCGAATTCCAGGCAGACGGTGCGGATGGGGCACGATGCGAGGCGCATGGCGTCATAGATCGCAAGACCCGATCGCACGCTTCCGCCGGCGCTGGCGACAAATATGGTGATGGGGCGGCTGGGGTCGGTGGCATCGAGCAGGCGGATCTGCTGGCATAGGTCGTGGGCCATCGGGGTTTCGATGTTTCCCATGACGGAGAGCTCGCGACGGGCGAGCATCTCATCGTAAATGCTGGTGAGCGTGATACCTCGGGCGGATTCACGCATGGTGAGGGGGCTGATGATGGGGGAATGATTGGTGTCCATGAGGACTCCTTTCTGTTGGTTGTGTTGTGGAATAGGATTGTTGCCCGCGGAGGGGCTGGCGGGCTACAGGGTTCGTCCGAGCCTGAGATCGAGCTCGGTTGTGGGGCAGGCTGCCTGTTCGTGCGGCTCGCAAGCGCCAAGGGCTCCAAAGCGATGGAGCGTTGCGGCGGGCGTGGTGTAGGCGAGCCGCAGCTGATGCTCGACAGGGGCACATCCGTCATTTTTGTAATGAGCCGCGTAGTACTGCGCGATGCTGGCGTTCATCTCGCTGCCATTGCGATGGCGCTCAAACTGGCGTCTGCAGGTCTCGATGATCTTTGCTACCGACTTGGGTGCCGTCGCGGGAACAAGAGCGAGATAGCCCTCAAATAGCTCGTTGATGCTCAGGAGGCACAGCAGGTCGATCAGCGTCCTTATGGCTGCTCCCTCGGCAGAAAAGTGCGCGGTCATGCGGTTATATCGGTTGCGGTCGACGATGGCCGCATGGGGTCTTGGAGTTTTCTGCCCCGTGGTCCCGGGCTTTTGTCGCGCCTGTGTATTGAGCTCGACGTTGCAGCGCTTGAGGCCGTCCAACGGAAGGAACAGTGCGGTGCGCAGGGTGTTCCGCTTGCTTTCGAGTTCATGACGCTCGTCGGGTTCCCATTCGAGCTTGAGTTTCGTGTCGAGCGCCGTAAGCATATGGGCTAGGCAGCCTACGGTAAGAACGTACGAATCGTTGTCGCGTTTTGGGGCATAGGGGTCTGTCAGCTTGCGAATGTCGGGGTCGCCCATGATCTTTGTGCAGCGCTTCAGCAGTTGAGGGTGGTCGGCCAAGATCGTCGCGAGCGGTAGCGACGCGTAGTTCTTGATGGTCGCGGCGGCAAAGGAGGCGTCATATTCGTTTGCATATGCTCGCTCAATGCGGGCATCCAAAATGCCTTTCTTATCGCCGTCTTCAGCGTGGTGGTTTGTCATAGCTTCTCCAATCGGTTGATGTTCGTGCTGTTTGTTGACGTGTTGGTTGTCGTGAGTGATGTGCTTGCCGTGGGTGATGTGCTGACGTTGGGGTGCTATGCGGTTTTCAATGAGCCCGTGAGGCAGTTGCTGCAGGGGCGGGATGGAACGGCCCATGCAAGGCGGAAGGCATCGTGCTCAAAATCGAGACAGCAATGCCCTGGGTGCCTCACATGTGGCAGTTACCTCATTAAGTTGTCATTGCGTTTGGGGTTGTACTTTGCCGATCTTCCTTCTCTTACACGCTAAAAACTGAAACTGAATATGCTCGATCTACTTAAAACCGCAACGGCGGTCTTTTATCAACTTATATGTCGGAACGCGTCTTTGCAAGTACTTTTTTGCGTTTGTTTCAAATGGGGTGGTTTTGCAACCGTCATACGCGTGCTGTGCGAACGTGCCCCGGCTCGGATAAGATAGTGCGCGATAAAAAAGATGCAAGGAGGCATATATGGCAATCAAAGCCATCGCAATGGATATCGACGGTACGCTCACCAACGATCAGAAAGTGATTAGCACGCGTACGCGCGAGAAGCTGCTCGCGGCGCAGGAGTCGGGCATTAAGCTCATCTTGGCTTCGGGCCGTCCCGCATGGGGGTTGCACGCCTTGGCGCAGGAGCTCGATCTTCAAAACCATGACGGTCTGCTAGTTGCCTTTAACGGCGCGCATGTGGTCGACGCTCAGACCGACGAGGTGCTGTTCGATCAGGCTATGCCTGCCGACGAATTGCACCGCCTGATTGATCACCTGCGTAATTTTGACGTGATCCCTATGATTTCGCTTGGTCGCGATCTGCACGTCGAGGACTCGTACCATTGCATGATCACGCTGCCGAATGGCTCGCAGAAGAATATCGTCAAGTATGAGCGCGACGCGTGCGATCTTAAGATTCGCGAGGTCGAGAGCCTGCACGAGGTCGCTGATGCTTATCCTGTGGACAAGCTGCTGACGGCGGGCGATCCTGCCTATCTGCAAGCGCATCACGAGGAGATGTATGCGCCCTTTAAGCAGACGCTTTCGGGCATGTTTACGGCCGACTGGTACTTTGAGTACACGGCGCCCGGTATCGACAAGGCCCGTGCGCTCGAGGGTGCCCTGCCCAAGCTCGGCATCGATGCCAGTGAGGTCGTATCGTTTGGCGACGGTCAGAACGACAAGTCCATGATTGAGTGGGCCGGCACCGGTGTTGCCATGGGCAACGCCGTCGATGAGGTTAAGGCTGTGGCCCAGATGGTGACCGCCAATAACAACGAAGATGGTATTGCAGTGGCGCTGGATAAGCTGCTGGGCTAGAATCGCCGATAATGCATGGTTCGGGCGCCTGCTTACAGGCGCCCTTTTGTTAGGGAGGGTGCCGTGTCCGCATTTCCGTTCGACGCCGTTATCTTTGACATGGACGGCGTCATTGTCGATACCGAGTATTACTACCTGGGCGAGACTGCCGCGTTTGCCAAGGAGCTTGGGCTTAACCTGACTCAAGAGGAGTTGAATGGGCAGGTCGGTACCTCGCATCAGTTCTTCCTGCATATGCTGGTCGATTGGTTTGAGCGCGCCGGTAAGGGGCATTTTACTGGCGAGGAAGCGTTGGCCCGTTGGGACGAGTGGGCGCATAAGCGTCCGCGCGACTATCAGGCTTTGATTAACCCAGGCGCCGTGGATACGATTCGAGAGCTGCCGCGCCGTGGCGTTCGCGTGGCGCTTGCCAGCTCGTCGCCCATGGTTAGCATCGAGGAAGTGCTCAACGCGTGCGGGCTGTCGGATGCCTTTGAGTATGTGGTGAGCGGCGAGCAGTTTAAGGAGAGCAAGCCCGAGCCCGACATCTACCTGCATGCGCTGGATCTGCTGGGGCTGCCCGCGAATCGCTGCTGCTGCGTTGAGGATTCGGTGCCCGGCATCACTGCCGGCAAGCGAGCCGGCCTGACAGTCATTGCCAAGCGCGAGGAGCGCTTTGGCTTTAGCCAGGATGCCGCGGACAAGATTATCGACCAGCTGCCGGAGCTGCTCACGCTTTCTTAGGAGCGCGGTAGTTGCGCGTTTTTCGGGTCAGATGAGTAAATAGCCAACATTTTGGTGCGGCAGCAAGCATACTTTATGCTAATGCGGGCTCAAGGGCTTGTTGAATGCCCTTGAGCCCGCTTTTGACTTAATTGTGCTGGGAGAGGGTATATGCCACCGACTGAAGGGCCGACTGACGGAAAAGCAGCGATACCGCTGTACCAACAGGTTATCGATATCATTAAAAACGAAATCAACTCCGGCGCCTACAAGGCAGGCGCGCGGATACCCAACGAATTCGAATTGGCTGAGAGCTATAAAGTTGGCCGCGTTACCGTGCGGCGCGCTATTGAGGAGCTCGTCCAGCAGGGCTATCTAACGAAGCGACAGGGGAAAGGCACGTTTGTCAATGCCCCCAAGCTCAAGCGCAAGATTCGCCAGAAGGATGACGTCCAGAGTTTTTCGGACGCATGCCGCGTTAACGGAATGGAACCGGGGGCGCGTGTCATTTCGAGAAAGATACTGCCGGCGGATTCCACCGAAGCACAGTTCTTTGGTGTTCCCGTTGGAACTGACTTGATTTGCGTCGAGCGTGTGCGTACTGCCGATGGCGTCCCCGTCATGCTTGAGAACAACATATACGTTTACGAGGACAACACCTATCTATCAACGGCATCTCTATCTAACCAATCCATTTTTGAGTTCGTGCGCAACCAGACGGGCCGCACGCCCGCGTTTACCGATCCGTGCACGCTCGAGATCGCGTGCGCTTCGCCCGAGGTCGCTCGGTTGCTGGCGGTTCCCGTTGGCGAACCCTTGTTTTATATGGAAGCCTTCTTCTTTGATGAGCAACGGCGGCCGTTTATCATCGGTCGTCAGCGGATCGTTGGCTCTCGCTACGTTTTTGACATCTAGGACATTGCGAATGGAAGCGCCCGGTGGATCATCTCACCGGGCGTTTCCATACCGTTCACGGCGCAAACGCAACCGTTCAACCGCGTTGCGGCAATCAGTTTGAAATTATCTTGATGACGAGAAAAGCTGCTGGTAATCTATGGGACGTCATAGAACGTTTGCCTTGTGCAAACGTTGAAGCGAGATGCGATGCAGTCTCGAGTTCTTTGGAGGTATCTATGTCAGATACGAAGGCGAAGAAGACAAACAGACGTTTTAAGTTCAAATTACCGCATGTCTATACGATCATGTTCTTGCTGATCGTTGTCTTTGCGGTCCTGACTTGGATCGTTCCCTCTGGTCAGTATCAGCGCAAGACGATTTCGACAGCGGCGGGCGAGCGTGAAGTCGCCGTTGCTGGAACCTATGAACAGGTCGATAAGAACTACACCGATTCAGAGACCGGCGAGACCATCAATCTGGGCCAGGATATCTTCGCGGTCCTGCAAGCGCCCACCAAGGGTATCCAAGAGGCTGCCGACGTCGTTGCGTTCGTCTTATTGATTGGCGGATCGTTCGCAATCATCACCAAGACCAACGCTTTGAATGCCGGCATGAGCCGTGTGATTAAAAAGCTCAAGAACAAGGACATCCTCATCATTCCCATCACGATGACGTTGCTGTCCATTTGCGGCACTACGTTTGGCATGTCTGAGGAAGCCCTGCCGTTCTATGCCATCTTCATTCCCATCATGATGGGTATCGGGTATGACTCGATGACGGCATTCATCATCTGCTTCCTTGGTCCTAACCTGGGATATTGTGCTTCGACCATCGACCCGTTTAATGTTTTGATCGCCCAAGGCATCATTGGCATCGAGGGCAATCCGCAACTGTGGCTGCGCGCCGTTTCTTGGGTCATCTTCACTGCCGTCGGTATCGCATGGGCCATGCGCTACGCCATGCGCGTCAAGAAAAACCCCGAGTCGTCTATTGTGTACGAGGACGATAAGCTCAAGCGTATTGAGTTTTCCGTGACCGATGCCTCCATCGAGGAAGAGTTCACTATCCGTCAGAAGCTCGTGCTTATCGATTTTGCTTGCGGTATGGGCATTATCGTCTGGGGTCTTGTTACCCAGGGCTGGTACATGAATGAGATTTCCGCCGTGTTCCTTGGCATGGGCTTGCTTGCCGGTATCCTGGGCGGTCTTGACCAGCAGACGATCGCAGAGGAGTTCGTTAAGGGTCTTGCCGACTTTGCGTACGCTGCCATCGTTATCGGTATCGCTCGCGGTATTCTGGTCATCGCCGAGGGCGGCATGATCATCGACACCATCCTCCAGGCGCTCGCTACTGCGCTTGCCGGTGCACCCGCCGCCGTCTACACCACGTTTATGTATATCGTCCTTGGCCTGCTCTCTTTGCTGGTTCCCTCGAGTTCTGGCCTGGCGGCGCTCACCATGCCCGTTATGGGCCCCCTGACCGAGCTCATGGGCCTCAATCCCGAGGCGGCCGTCACCGCGCTCCAGTTTGCCAACCAGACCATCAACACCATCAGCCCCGTGGCGGGCATGACGGTTGCCGGCCTTGCCGTGGCTAGGATTTCGTTTGGCCAATGGTGGAAGACCATTTGGAAGTTCTTCATTTTCATGGTCGTCTTTGGCCTGATCGTAACGGCAATCTCCGGCATGCTTCCGGTGTAGGTGGTTGTGATGTCTGATCGTTTGACGGTCCTGACGTCTAAGAGCGTCTTTACCGGTACGGGGGACCTGCCGTTTGAAGGTTTCGTAGCGGTCCGTGGCAATCGAATTGAGGCTGTTGGCACCAAGTGTGAGGTAGCTTCGTATTTGACCCAGGCGGACGAGGTAGTTGACCTGGGCGACCGCACTGTCATGCCTGGCCTGATCGATGTGCATACCTTCTATACAGGTTGGGCGCTGCGAACGTTGGGGTCTGATCTGTCCGGCATCGCCGATGCCAAAGAGGCCGTGTCGCTCTTGCGTGCATGGAAAGAAGGTCATCCGGATTGCGCGGCGGCTTTTGGCCACAACCTACCCGAAACGTTGGCATCGGATGCCGAGAACGCAAATACAGCAGCTGTGTTTGACGAGTGTTTTGGCGATATCCCTGTCGTCTGCTTTACGCCGGGCGCGGAGACCTGCGTTCTCAATGCTGCCGCCAGTGCGCGATATGGCTTTACACCCCAGGCGTGCTATGCCGAGAAGATCTGGCGCATGATGAGCGATTTCCTCGCGCTGCCCGAGGTGCGTGCCGGGTATTCGGACTACATGAGCATGCTTAACGAGCGCGGCGTTACCGCCATCAAGGAGATGGCGTTTGATGACTACTACGGCTTTGCCGACGAAATGGCTCGCCGTGAGGAATCTGGTGAGCTGACGGTTCGCGTCTCTATGATGTCGCAGCCGGTGGGTGCCGGTGCAAATCTGGCTTATGCCCGCGAGGCGCGAGAGCGCTTCCGGGGACCGTTCGTTCGTTTTTCTGGCTTCAACCGTATGACCGATCGCGGCGTATGGGTGGGGCTTGCCGAGATGATAGACCCCTATGAGGACACGGCCGATGCGGGCGCTGCCGGCAAGACGGTCGTCGAGGAGCCAGAGTGGGATCTGATTGAGAACGAGCTGCGTGCAATTGATGCTGACGGCTTCCGATATTCCTTGCATTGCCAGGGCGATGGCGCCGTTCGCCGCACCGTGGCACTCTATGCCTCGCTGCCTCGAGACGAGCATGGACGGATGCTTCGCCGCCATGCGATTACCGATCTCGAGAACTCTGACCCGACCGATCTTGTCGAGTTTGGCAAGTTAGGTGGAATTTGCGAGGTCTATCCGCAGATTCTGACGCTGGACCGGCGCGAGGATTGCCTGTCGATGATGCGTCGACAAATTGGCGAGACGCGACTTTTGCACAGCTGGAATCGCCGCGGCATGGAAGATTCCGGATGCACAGTGTGCTGTGGAACGGATTTGCCGCTGCTGATTCCGAGCCTGGGCGAGTCAATCTACAGCGCGTGCGGCGGATTCTTCGCCGACGGACTTCCCGTGAATGAGGTCAACACGCTGACGCTTGTCGAGCTCTTGCGCGCTTGGACTGCCGGGGGCGCGTACGATCTGATGCGCGAAGACGAGCTGGGTACGCTCGAGGTCGGCAAACTTGCCGATATCTGCGTGCTCGATCGGGATGTGTTCGACCTCGATTATCGCGACGCACGCGATCTTGCGGTTGATATGACGATGTCGGACGGACAAATCGTGTTCGATCGAAATAAGGAGGCATAAGATGCCTGAATCCAAACCGACGCTGCGCCGCGAGCAGATTGCGGGCATGAATATCCACTACATCATGTGGTCGCTCGATTACTTCCTTGATGTGCAACAGCGTTTGGGCTTTGAGTCCATTGAGCTGTGGTGTGCAGAGCCGCATGTGACGCTCGACCATACGGGCTACTTTGAGGCTGAGGTCCTGGCGAAAAAGGCTGCAGACCGTGGGCTTAGGTATCGTACTCTGTGCCCCGAGAATGTTGTCTATCCTTGGCAGTACTGCGCACGCAAGCCGCTGCATGAACAGCGCAGCCTGGCGTACTTTAAACACGGCATTGAACTTGCCGAGGTACTTGGGTGCGACCGTATGTCCATCAACTCGGGCTGGGGCGACTGGGACGAGGACCGCGAGGAAGCCTGGAAGCGCAGCCGCGAGCACTTGTCCATTCTGGCGGAGTATGCCGGCGAGCACGGTCTGGTGCTTACGATGGAAAGCCTGCGTCCCGAGGAGAGCAACCTTGTGACGACGGTTTCCGATGCGAAGCGCATGATTGACGAGGTCGCGAGCCCGTACTTACAGCCCATGGTTGATACAACCGCGATGGGCGTTGCAGGCGAGACGCTCGAGGACTGGTTTGCCGCCTTTGGTGACGGGGCAATTCACGAGATGCACTTTATCGACGGTGACCCGTATGGCCATCTGGTGTGGGGCGATGGCAAGCACGATATGGACGCCTTCGTTGCCACACTCAACGCCCATGGTTTCGATGGCATGCTGGGCCAGGAAATCACGGACGGTCGTTACTACGATGACCCGGCGGCGGCAGATGCCAAGAACATGGCCGCATTCGAGAAATATCTGATTGACTAAAACAACCATCGGCCACGCAACCAACGTCATTGATTGCGGGCCAAACAAGAAAGGAACTGGATATGAACGCACACGATCTGATCAAAGAGGCAATTGCCGAGAAGGGCAAGTTCGACAGCGTCTACTGGATTGCTTGCGGTGGCTCCATGATCGATTTGATCCCGGCTCATGAGCTTCTGCAGCGCGAGGCAACCACCTTCACTTCGTATATCTATACCGCGCGTGAATTTGACATTATGCGTCCGCGTCGTCTGGGCGAGAAGTCTCTGGTCATCGCTTGTAGCCACAGTGGCAACACCCCGGAGGTCGTCGAGGGCTGCGAGATTGCCCTTGCCGCCGGCGCTACGGTGATCGCCCAGACCGACAACGCTGGATCCAAGATCGACTCCGGCAAGTGGACCACGTGGGTCTACCCGTGGGGCGAGGGCGTGCCGCAGGCCGAGGTCCCCGCTGGCATTTCGCTGTCGCTTGCGGCAGAGCTGCTCGATCAGCAGGAGGGCTACGCCGATCTTGCCGATATGTATGCCGGTATCGCCGAGATGGATAAGATTCTTCCCCCGGCACGCGAGAAGGTAAATGCCGAGCTGGGCGATCGCTTTGCCAAGCTTTGCCAGGAGCACGAGTTCTTCTATATTCTGGGCAGCGGTCCCAACTTTAGCCAGACCTACGGTTTCGCTATCTGCTCTCTTATGGAGATGCAGTGGCAGCACTGCAGCTACATCCACTCTGCCGAGTACTTCCACGGCCCCTTCGAGGCTACTCAGGATGGCGTTTTTTACTTCCTGCAGATGGGCTCCAGCGAGTGCCGTGCTATGGACGAGCGCGCCCTGGCGTTCCTTAAGACGCATACCGATACGCTGATGGTGCTCGATGCCAAGGAGTACGGTATGGAAGCCGTGCCGGCGAGCGTCCGTGCTTATCTGGACCCGGTGCTGTTCTACGCCATGAACTGCGAGCTGCGTGCCGCACGCGGCAAGGTGTTTGACCACGATCCCGATTTCCGCCGCTATATGGGCGTCGTCGAGTACTAGAAGGGACAAAGGCCATGGCATTTAACGTTAACGCGCTCGGATTTGGCGACAACGTCGTCGATCGCTACGAGCATATCCACACCATGTATCCTGGCGGCAACGCGGTGAACTTCGCCGTTTATGCCAAGAAATGCGGTGCCGCACGCTCCGCATACATGGGCATTTTTGGCAATGACGCCGCTGCCGAGCATGTCATTGCAAGCCTCGAGGATGAGGGTATCGAGCTTGACAAGTGCGAGCAGATGATTGGCGAGAACGGAGCGGCTCGCGTGACCGTCGTTGACGGTGACCGTGTCTTCCTCGGCTCCAACGAGGGCGGTATCCGTGGCGATGCGCGCTATGTCCTCGATCGCTTTGACCTTTCGTACATGAAGCAGTTCGATGTGGTTCATTCGGGCAACTATTGCTTTACCGAGCGCGAGCTGCCCAAGCTGAAGGCTGCGGGCGTCACGGTCTCTTTTGACTTTTCGGACGACTCCACCGACGAGTACTACGAGCAGATTGCGCCCTACGTCGATTTTGCTTTCTTTAGTGCGGCGGATGCTGCGAGTGAGGACGAGATTCGCGAGCGTCTGGCATGGGTGAAGGGCCTGGGTCCGCGTTTTGTGTCGGCTACGGCGGGCGCCGAGGGCTGCATTGCTTACGACGGCGAGCGTTATTACCGCCAGCTGGCTAAACCGGTAACGGACATGAAGGACACCATGGGGGCGGGCGACTCGTTCCTCACCTCGTTTTTGATGTGCTATCTCGATTCCGCCAAGCGTGGTGAGGATGGCGCCGAGGCCATCGAGCGCGCGCTCGACTTTGCTGCCGGGTTTGCCTCGACCGTGTGCGGCATGGAAGGTTCTTGGGGCCACGGGGCGCCAATCGTCGAATAGCTTAAGAAAGCGTACGGCGGTCTGGCTATGAGGTCTTGGACAGCCGATGCAAAACAATAAACGAAACGCGAAAAGGGGGCTCGCCATGTGGTGGGTCCCCTTTTGAACATTGGAGAAGACCATGGGTATTAAAGCGTGTGCGGCTGGTTTTTGCTGCGCGGACGTCTATCAAAACATCGGCGTGTTCTATCCGACTGGCAATGGCATTGACTGGGGTATCCATCTTGCACGAATGGGCGTTTCGGTATCTGCCGTGTCGGTTGTCGGCAAGGACGAGTACGGAGACAAGATGAGAGAGGCGCTGGCCGCCGAGGGGCTCGATATCTCACATCTGCGGGTGGAGGATGGCGACACCTCGGTGATGCTCATGGCATTGAAAGACGGCGTCGATCGCGTACATCTCGAGGCGATCGATGGCGTAATGGAGACATATCGACCGAATGAAGACGACCGGGCGTTTATCCTGGAGCATGACATCATTCATACCGACCTGTTTGGCAATTGTTTGGACCTCCTGCCCGAATGGCATGATGCGGGCAAGACGGTGGTTATGGACTTCTCGGTGTTCAGCCAGGATCCCGAATATGCATGTGAGGCTCATTTTCCTTACGTAGACTATGCGTTCATGTCGTTTGAAGAGGACACTCCGGAGCTACGAGACTGGGTACGCCACGTGCAGGGATTGGGACCGCGCGTTGCGGTTGCCACGCTTGGCGAGAAGGGAAGCATTGCCTATGACGGTGAGCGCTTCTATGAGTGCGGGATCGTACCGGCGGAGAAGGTCGTTAACACCGTGGGCGCCGGCGACTCGTATATTGCCGGGTTTACCAAGGGCGTGATCGATGGCCTTGATATTCCGGCGTGTATGAAGGCGGGCGCTGAGCTGTCGTCCCGAGTGATTGGCTCGTTTGAGCCGTACTAGGGTCAAATGCCTGGAAAGGAGTATGAAATGGTTATCGACATGTTGGTCCATCCTATGCTCTACGGCGAGATCTGTACGCCGGGTGATGAGCCTGATGGATTCGGTTTTTGGTCACGAGAATATGGTATGGGGCATATGGGCCCCATGGATTGGGATGAGCTTCAAGTCGAGATGGACGTCTGCGATGTGCAGAAGAGCGTGCTCATGCCGCTCGATGTAACCACGGCATGCGGAGGGCACTTTGGCACCAATGACCAGATTGCCATGCTGGTTGCCGCGCACCCCGATCGTCTGTGGGGATTTGCGAGCGTAGATCCGCAGGTGAGCGGTGCCGCAGACGAATTGGAGCGCGCCTTTACCGAGTTGGGGGCAAAGGGGCTTTGCCTGCATCCGGCAAAGCAGGGTTTTGCCCCCGATGATGCCGTGGCCGAGCCGCTTTACGAGCTGTGCGAGCGCTATAACAAGCCGGTGGTTTTCCATGCCGGTATGTCTTGGGAGCCGGGCGCGGAGCTCTCGCGCAGTAACCCGCTTGCATTTGAGCAAACAATCGCAACGCATCCAAATGTGCGCTTTAGTTTGACCCACTTTGGCTGGCCCTGGGTGCGCGAGACCGTGGCGATGCTGCTCAAGTATCCCAACTGCTACGCGGACACCTCTATCACTTACATCGATTCGCCCGAGGAGATGATGCAGCGTCTTTTCACGGTTGATATGGGGCCGCTGTGGTATGAGCGCGCGCTATCGCACCAAGTGATGTTCGCCAGCAATACGCCGCGTTTCCGTGCATTCAAACTCAAGCGGGCGCTCGATACCGTGCCCATGCGCGATGATGCGCGAGAAAGGCTCTACTGGGGTAATGCCCTGCGTTTTCTTGAAGGGGATGAGTAAACATGGTGACGCTCGAGACATTGAGCTATCTATCGACTGCTCCGGACCAGTTCATCGATATTACCGAGGACGTGCACGCCGCCATCGAACGCAGCTCGGTGACCAATGGCTTGGCAGCGATTATTTTGTCGCATACGACCTGTGGAATCGTGGTAAACGAGGGGCTGCCCTGCGTGGAGACGGATCTTATGGAGACGCTTGATCGCATCGCCCCACTCGATGCCCCCTATGCGCATGCACACTTCCTGCCGAGCTATGGAGCTACCGGCAACAACTCCTGTGGGCATATCAAGAGCATGATTTGTGGAAACAGCTGCTTCTTTCCCGTCCAAGATGGCCACATCGTGTGCGGAGGTGCCCAGAACATCTATCTTGCGGAGTTTGACGGTCCGCAGAAGCGAAAAGTGTACGTGGAGGTGCTGGGGGAGTAACGTCCCTGCAATAACCCTATGAAGGAGCACGTTATGTCGTTTCTAACCTCGATGTTCAAGACCGAAAAGCCGGTTATCGGAATGCTGCACCTGCGTCCTCTGCCGGGCGATCCACTGTATTACCCGGGCGGAAGCGTGTCACAGGTCGTGGAAGCTGCCAAGCGCGATCTCGAGGCGTTGCAGCAGGGCGGTGTCGATGGCATTTTGATTACCAATGAGCTCTCGATGCCCTATGAGCAGCACGTTTCTCCCTCAACCCTTGCATCGATGGGCTATGTTATCGGGGCTCTATCCCATGATCTGTCGACTCCTTGGGGAGCTGAGGCTATTTACGATGGTGATGCCACAATCGAGCTGTGCGCCGCCGTCGATGCGCAGTTCACGCGCTGCAATTTTTGCGGTGCCTGGGCCGGTGATCTTGGGCTGATTAACCGAGATTTCGCTCATACCATGCGTCGCAAGGCGGCGCTGCGCCTGGACGACCTCAAGCTTTTTCACTTCATCACGAGCGAGGGAGAGGTTTATCTCAACGACCGCACGACTGCGGACATTGCCGATTCACTTCTCTTTAATTGCCTACCGGATGCGATGGTCATCGGCGGTTCGGCTGCCGGTCGTGGCGCTTCGGGCGAGCTTGCCGATGAGGTCCGCGAGCGTGTTGGCCAAGTACCTGTGGTATGTGGCACCGGTTGTCGCGAAAATACCGTGGCTGACGTATTTGCTCACTACGATGGTGCGTTTGTCGGCACGTGCTTAAAGCGCGACGGAAAGCTGGATGCCCCGGTTGATGTTGAGCGGGTAGTTCGTTTTATGGCTGCCGCTCGTGCGGCGCGAGGGGAGTAGGCACCTATGGCGCTCTATCTGGGTATTGATATTGGGACAAGCGCCTCTAAAGGCGTTTTAATCGATGATCGATGCAACATCGTTTGCCAGGCCTCTTGTGGACACGAGACGGAGAACCCGCGTGATGGATGGTACCAGCATGATGCGGAGGCAGTTTGGTGGGGCGATTTTTGCCGCTTGTCGCGCGAGCTGGTGGTGCGATCGGGGGTTAACGCGGCGCAGATCGGATGCGTCGGCCTTTCCGCATTGGGTTGCGACTGCGTGCCGGTCGATACCGAGTGCAACGCGCTGGCGCCCGCGATTTTGTACGGAGTCGATGCACGTTCGAAGCCGCAGATTGACGAGCTTCTTTCCGAATATGGGTCAGATCGCGCACGCGAGCTTTTCGGACACGATCCCTGTTCGTCAGATATTGCTCCCAAGATCTTGTGGTTTAAGGAGAATATGCCCGAGGTACACGAACGTGCCGCGAAGTTCCTGACGGCGTCATCGTTTCTGTGCGCGAAGTTGACGGGGCGTTTTACGGTGGACCGTTATTTGGCGGAGGATTTTCTTCCCCTATATGACCGCTACACTTGGAAGGTTGATGCTCGGGAATGTGCTCGTTTCTGCCGGCCTGACCAGATGGCTGAGGTAATGTCGGCTACCGATATTGCCGGTGTGATTACGCAGCGTGCGGCTGAGGCGACGGGGCTCGCGGCAGGGACACCTGTCTTAGTGGGAACGGGCGACTCTGGTGCCGAGGCCATTTCGACGGGTGTATTCCGTCCCGGCGATATGATGGTTCAGTTGGGGAGCACGGCGTATTTCATCTACCTAGCTGATCATATGATTGATGATGCCCGCCTGTGGCCAGGGACGTTTATCATTCCCGGAACTTACGGGATCTGCGCGGGGACCAATACGGCGGGTGCACTCACATCGTGGCTGCGCCAAGAGCTGTATCGCGACGCCGTGGAGGCCGAGGGCCACGGTGGCCCCGATGCATATTCGGTCATGGCGCATGATGCCGCCGATGTGGCGCCGGGTGCCGATGGGCTCCTGTGCCTGCCGTACTTTGCGGGGGAGCGTACTCCGCTCAACGATCCCGAGGCACGTGGCGTCTTCTTTGGCCTGACCGGAAGGCATACGCGAGCCCATATGGTTCGCGCCGCCTTGGAAGGCGTCGCGTATACCGTTGCATCCCATGTCGACATTATCGAGCGAGAGCATGGACTGCCAATTGGGCGCATCATGCTTGTCGGAGGTGGAACCAAGAATCCAGTTTGGATGCAGGCTATCGCCGACGTATGCGGGCGCGAGGTCTCGGTTGCCAAGGTTACGGTGGGCGCATGCTTCGGTGATGCCATCATGGCAGCTCTCGCAGGTGGCGCCTATGCATCGTGGGATGAGCTCGCCCAAGTCCTTGGCGTTGCGCAAACAATCGTGCCCGATATGGCTGCCCACGAGTTATATGCGTCGCGACGCCATATCTTTGACGAATTGTATGCACGTAACCGTGATCTCATGCACGAATTGGTGTAATGCTGCCGAATTGTACTGTCTTCCAATAGGGACTGCGTTGTGCGATTCGCATGTCCCTTGGCATTTTTGCCCACAGGGGTTAGCGAAGGTCAAAAACAGAGCGCGCATTTGCTAAAACTGCCGACTCGATGCGCTTTGCGTCACAGTTTTTGAGCGAGGCAATGCGCATCGAGGTCCTTGCGAGCGATCTGATGAGCGACTGCGCGCTTGTTTCTGTGTTTGGTTCGGCTGGCGCATCGGTCTCGAGCAGTAGACGGTCGAGTGGAATCTGTCGGGCATATTCGCGACCGCGCTTGGTGGCGAGCATACGCTCGTTCACGGAAAAATAGCAGCCTGCGTTTCGCGCGCGGACGAGCTCGTCCGAAGTACCGCTAAACCAGTGGAAGACGATAGCGGGGGAGTCGGGGTTTGGGATGAGTAGTCTATGCGATTCGAGGACGTCCAGTACGGCTCCTGCTGAACGAACGGCGTGAATTGATATCACGCGCCCTGTAAGAGGATGCTGCACGAGTGTATCGCAGAGCCGGTTAAGTGCCTGTATTTGTAGCAGCTCACTTCCAGCAAAGCGCGCGGAAAAGTCGAGTCCGACTTCGCCGATGCAGCGCTCTTGGGCAGCAACTTCGCAAAGCAGATTGACTTCGGCAGGACCGCAGCGGCCGTCGGCGAGCCACCAGGGGTGAAGCCCAATGCCAGCGATGATGCCTGGTTGGCGACGGGCGCGCTCGTTTGCGGCCGAAAAGTCGCGTGGATCGACGCCGCAATCAAATAGACCCAAGCCCAGTGCCGTCGCCTCATCGGCAACGGCGTCCGGGTGAGCCATTAAATCAAGATGGCAGTGTGCATCAATTAACTGGGGCCCCATCTCGGCGCGCTCCACTAGTCTAGGCGCTGGCCATCGGCGCGCACGCGTTCGGTGCCGCGCCCGCTGATCTGGCGGATAACCTCGCCGGCAATCATCTGACCCATGATGGGCGGCATAAAGCTGGCGGTTCCGAGCTCGGTGCGCTCGTGGATGTTGGAAGGGTCGCGGGGCTGGGTCTTAACCGATTCCTCGCAGCTAAATAGAACATGCAGGCTCTTGATTCCGCGCTTCTTACATTCTTTGCGCATAATGCGGCTCATAGGGTCGCGCACGGTATCGAAGATGTCGGCAAAGCGGAGGCACTCGGGATGGAGCTTGTTGGCCCCGCCCATGGAGCTAACCAAACGAATGCCGTGGTCCTGAGCATATTTGGCAATAGTGAGCTTGGCCGAGATGGTGTCGATGGCGTCGACGACGTAGTCGAGCTTGCCGCCCGTCTGCTCAAAAACGCTCGCAAAGAACTCGTCGATGTTGTCGCTCAGCAGGTATTCGGTGCGCTTGATAACGGTGGCGGCGGGATTGATGTCGTGGATCATGGCTTCCATCACGTCCACCTTGCGCTTGCCGATGGTGCTGTGAAAGGCGATGGCCTGGCGATTGATATTGCTGGGCGCGATGATGTCCTTGTCCAGAATTACAAAATGACCAATGCCGCCGCGGGCGAGTGCCTCGCAGCAGTTGGAGCCCACGCCTCCGCAGCCGAGCACCAGCACTGTGGAGTTGGCGAGTTTGTCGAGCGCCTCGCGCCCCATAATGATCTCGAGCTTAGTATCGCGCGTCTCGACGGGAGCGGCAGCGGTTTCGGTCATAGACATCCTCCGATGGGGAAGCGAATCGTGTTTTAGCTATCGTCATTATAGGTATTATCGCGATTCCATTTGAGCCTTAGGGGCTTGTTGAAATGAGGCAGTGATTCGCATAAGATGAAGCAGATGGCACCCGTTGCAGCGGGTTGGCCAACTCCCAAACACGTTTGTAGCGTGAGAAGTGGCCGTCTTCGCATTACGCGGGGGCGGCTATTTTTTTTGAGTGTAAGATTAGACAATTAGACAAACATCTAAATATCGAGTATAGTGTGCGCGTCATGAGAGATGATGAGAGGAGGTCTTATGCCGGGAGAGGGTTTTAAGGCGCTTGCCGATCCAACGCGACGGCGCATTTTGGAGTTGCTGCGCGAGGGCAATTGCACGGCGGGGGAGCTTGCCGAGCATTTCGATATCAGTAAGCCGTCGCTAAGCCATCACTTGGCGACGCTCAAAAATGCCGGGTTGGTGACCGACGAGCGCCATGGCCAAAACATCGTATACAGCTTAAACACCACCGTCATGCAGGACTTGATCGGTTGGTTTATGGGCTTTACAAACACGGAAGGTGATAAGGATGAATAACGAAAACAAGGGCAT
>DBFOPP010000032.1:0-184206 GCA_048428865.1 Collinsella sp. | reverse complement strand
CATGTCTCGCTCCGTTCTTTCCGTGCTCGCCTGGACCGGGCAGACGGCACACTGACGGGGCGCGATAGAATGCGGTTGTTCGGGTCCGCGGTATCGCTCCATGCTCCTATTAGGTCATGCGGCGGTCTCGGCTCGCCGCGGGCCGCGCGGGACATGTCAGGAAACGAGGGCAGCCCTGTGGGCGCCAGCGGAATGTGGGGTCACCGCGCGGTCCGCATCTGATGGTGTCGACGCCAATGGTATACGGGTGCGCCATCGACGTCTTCAATTAAGAAGATATCAGTGCGGAATGTTTTGAGAGGTAGCCCAAACAGCCCCGGCGGGGGTCCTGTGTAGTCACCCTTTAGGCGGAACTCTCCTAATTATTTGGATGAGTCGTTTACTTACTTGTACTGTTACCGTCTTCCCGCTCTTGTTGGGGTATGCTTTGTTCGTATGTAAACGTATGACATGTTGATGGGGGAGGGTGCTATGGCTCGCGAGAGTGCTCGTTCTAAGGATACGGCTAAGCCTGGCATCAAGGAAGTTGCGGCGGTGGCGGGGGTTTCGCCTACTACGGTATCTCGCGTGCTTAATAATCGCGGCTATATTAGCCAAGAGACCCGCGATAAGGTCCATGCCGCGATGAAGCGCATCAACTATACGCCCAACGATATCGCCCGTGCCATGCTCAACGGTCGCCTGAATCTTATCGGTATGATCGTCCCCTATGTCAGCAGTCCGTTTCATGCCCAAGTGGTTCAAGTCATTGAGCATACCCTGGCCGAAAACGGTTTTAAGATGCTGCTGTGCAATAGCGCCAATCGACCCGAGCTTGAGCGCTCTTATATCGACATGCTTCGACGCAATATGGTTGATGGCGTCATCGTCAACTCGCTTAATATCGGTGCCGAGGCGTATGCCGAGATGGGTTTGAGTCTGGTTGGTATCGACTGCGACCTTGGCGAAGCCTCTGTTCAGATTGCGAGCGACAGCTATAGCATCGGCGAACTTGCCACGCGTCGCCTGATCGATGACGGATGTTCACGCATCCTGTGCCTGCGCAGCAATAGCCGCATGCGCATGCCTGCCAATAAGCGTACCGATGCCTACCTCGATGTTGTTGAGCAGGCCGGTTTGCCCGCGCTTGTCCGTGAGGTTGAGTTCGTTAAGCCCGACGACGAAAAGAGCGCGGTCGTTGCGAAGATCCTCGATGAGAACCCCGATATTGACGGCATCTTTGCGGGAGACGACACGATGGCGGCTATCTGTCTTAACGTGATGAAGCAGCGCGGCTTGAGCGCTCCGGGCGATATTAAGGTCGTGGGCGCGGATGGTGCCCGCCGCACTATGACGTTTATGCCTGACTTAACAACCGTACGCCAAGATATCGATCGCATCGGAGAGCTCGCGGCGCAATCCATCATTGCTCTTATTAACGGCGAAAAGCCCGAATCGAATATCAAGCTCCCCGTTGAACTCATTGAGGGTAAAACCGCGTAGTTCATCCCGTGCCAAAAGAATTCCTCAAACACCTCTGATGACCGTTCGCCGGCATATGTCAACCGTTTGCCGACGACTGGAACTGCGAAAAGACGTATTGGTATGAAAACGTTTGACATATGAAAACGATTGACATATCTTGCAGTTGTACCGAGTTAGTATCTCGTGAGAAAGGAAGTCTCGGATGCACAAGGTGTATTACCAGCCTGAGGGAATTTGGGTAGGCGACATCATGCCGTACGGCGAGGACGGCACGTTCTATCTCTATCATCAGCGTGACACGCGAAACCCCGGACCTTTCGGAGAGCCGTTTGGCTGGGCACTCGCGACAACCAAGGACTTCGTCAACTACAAGGACTTTGGCGAGAGCCTTGAGCGTGGCGGCGACGAGGAAGTCGACCAGTATGTTTATGCCGGCACGGTGTTTAAGGTGGGCGACAAGTACCATGCGCTCTACACTGGTTGCAATCGCGATAAGGTCCGCGCACGCTTGATGAAGCAGGTTCTTCTTCACGCAACGAGTGACGACGCCGTCAAGTGGGAGAAGAACATCGCCGAGACGCTGCTTCCGCCCCAGGAAGGTTACGATGACCGCAACTGGCGCGATCCCTTTGTGCTTTGGGATGAGGAGAACGAAGAGTACATGCTCATCCTCGGCACGCGCGTGGGCGAGGACAAGCGTCTGATGACCGGGCGTCTGGTCAAGTTCACCTCCAAGGACCTGGATACCTGGGAGTTCCAGGGCGACTGGTGGAATCCGGGCCTTTACACCATGTTCGAGATGCCTGATCTCTTTAAGATGGGCGACTGGTGGTATCTGGTGTTCTCCGAGTACAGTGATGGCAACAAGACCCGTTACCGCATGTCTCGCTCCATCAACGGTCCTTGGATCACTCCTGCTGACGATTCATTCGATGGCCGCGCGTACTATGCCGCGCGTACCGCATTTGATGGCGAGCGCCGCGTTCTCTTTGGTTGGGTTCCTACGCGTGACGAGGGTGGCGATCCCAGCTCTTACCTGTGGGGTGGCACCTTTATGCCTCTCGAGATCGTTCAGCGTGCCGACGGAACGCTCGGCACCAAGCTCCCTGACAGCATGCTTGGCGCCTTTGGCGAGGCTAAGGCAGTCGAGGCCTTTGAGCTTTCCTGCGAGTCGGGCAAGGTCGAGCAGGTGCTCGCCGCGGATGCCGGTTCCACCTATATGCTCGATGCCGACATCGAGCTCGCCGGTGACGCTGCCGGCTTCTCGGTGAAGCTTGCCGAGGACGCCGAGTCCGGTCTTGCCTATGAGTTCCGCGCCAACCTGCGTGAGGGCAAGCTCGAGTTTACGGCGGCCCCCCAGTATCCGTGGTTCCAGGTCAACAACATGGGCCTCGAGCGTCCGTTGTTCTTTAAGGGCGAGGGCACTCATCATGTGCGCCTGGTCGTTGACGACGATATCGCGACCATCTTTGTCGATGATGTTGCGCTTAACGCGCGCTTCTGCAATAAGCAGGGCCAGGGTGTGGCACTGACGGTCACCGACGGTACGCTCAAGTGCGCAAATGCAACGATCGCGTCTCTGTAATGGCATCAAAACGTTTTATGATTTCGTAAGGGAATGGAGAGGAACATGGACTACAAAGTAGTGTCTCAGCAAGTCGTCGATAACGTCGGCGGTCTGGAGAACATCGAGGGCGCCACGCATTGCGTTACGCGTCTGCGTCTGGTGCTCAAGGATACGAGCAAGTACAACAAGGCCGAGCTCGAGAACATCGATGGCGTCAAGGGCGTGCTGTACAACAGCGGCCAGCTCATGATCATCTTCGGTACCGGTACCGTCAACAAGGTCTACGATGAGTTTATGGCTCTGACGGGCGTTAAGGAGATCAGCGCTTCCGAGGTCAAGGGCGCCGAGGCGGACAAGAAGGGCAAGTTCTTCTCGGTCCTCAAGGTATTCTCGGATATCTTTATCCCCATCATTCCCGCTTTCGTCGGCGCTGCTATCATCATCGGCCTTAAGTCGCTGATCGTTGCCAACGGCCTCTTTGGCATGGAGGGCAGCCTTGCCGACCACAGCGAGTTCCTCAAGAACCTCGCAAGCTTCTTTGCCATTATCGCCACCACGTTTGACTACCTGCCTGTCCTGGTTATGTACAGCGCGGTGAAGCGTTTTGGCGGTAACCCGATTCTGGGCATCCTCGTCGGTATCGTCATGGTTCACCCGAGCCTTATGAACCGCAACACGTTCGTTATGGATCCGACGGGTGCTGAGTACTGGAACTTTGGTCCGCTCTCCATCCCCATGGTTGCTTTCCAGGGCGGCGTGTTCCCTGCAATCCTGACTGCCTGGTTTATGGCCAAGGTCGAAAAGATTGCCCAGAAGTACATCCCCGAGGTCGTCTCGTTCGTCTTGGTCCCGACCGTTACCCTGATTCTTGCTAACGTCGCCCTGTTCACCGTGTTCGGCCCGCTCGGCAACCTGATCGGCGACGTCCTCGCCGGTGTAATCGATATCCTGTACAACAGGATGGGCGTCTTCGGTGCCTTTGTCTTTGCCGCATTCCTGCAGCCGCTCGTCGTTACCGGTACGCATCAGTTCATCCAGGGTATCGAGGCAAACCTCGTCGCCACGACTGGCTTCAACTACATCCAGGCCATCTGGTCGGTTTCCATCATCGCCCAGGGCGGCGGCGCCATCGGCATGTACCTCATTCACAAGAAGCATTCCAAAGAGCGCAACATCTGCATGTCGTCCTTTATCCCGACGCTGGTCGGTATCTCCGAGCCCGCAATCTTTGCTGCAAACATGCGCTACTCGATCATCCCGTTCATCTGCGCTTGCATCGGTGCAGGCTGCGGCGGTGCCTTCGTGAAGCTCTTTGAGGTGCGCGCCATCGGTCAGGGTCTGACCGGCGTGCTTGGCCTGCTCATCGTCACGCCCGAGACGCTCGTGTGGTATGTGGCTGGCAATCTCATCGCCTTTATCGTGCCGATCGTCTTGATCTTTGCCTACAACAAGGCAAAGGGCGTGCCGACCACTGATGAAGAGGGCGCTGGTGCTGGCTTTGATGTCAGCTTCTAGTTGAGCCGTTCAGCGTAATCTGAGGATAAGTCCATTTGGGGAAGGGCGTTCGACTCGTGTGAGTCGAGCGTCCTTCCCCATAGACGAGAAAGTCAACGGCGATGTTTAATCAAAAAAATAAGGTGACACGCGCGGACTATGAGCAGTGGCGTGCCGGACAGGATGAGACGGCGGGTCGCATCGCGTCCGACCCCGATAGGCTCCTGTTCCATGTGGAGCCTGAGCTTGGCTGGCTCAACGACCCCAACGGTTTGGTGCAGATCGGTGATACGTATCACATCTATCACCAATACGATCCATTCGATGCTGCGCATGGCGGTCCAGTGCTTTGGAACCATCTGACGACAAAGGATTTTGTGACGTACGAGAATCACGGTCCCGTGCTGTTCCCCGATTCCGATTTGGATTCGAGTGGAGCGTATTCTGGTTCTGCCTTTGTACGTGATGGCAAGATTCACTACTTCTATACCGGCAACGTTAAGCATTTTGACCGTGATGATTACGACTACGTGTTGACGGGCCGTGAGCAAAACCAGATTCATATGGTTGCCGAGAATCCCGACGAATTGGGCGAGAAGCGCATAGCTGTTGGGCCGGTCGATTACCCCGACGATATCGGTACGCACGTGCGCGATCCCAAGATCCTTGAACACGACGGTATCTACTACATGGTTCTGGGCGCTCGTACGAAAGACGACCGTGGCTGCGTGCTTGTCTATACCTCGCGCAATCTTGAGGACTGGAGCTATGCGACGCGCATTGAGTTGGGCGAGAAGTTTGGCTTTATGTGGGAGTGCCCCGATCTGTTTGAGCTCGATGGCGAGCTTATTCTCGTTTGCTGTCCGCAGGGTGTGCCTGCCGATGGTTGGCGTTACCGCAATCCGCATCAGTGCGTGTGGTTCCCCATCGAGGCCGATTGGGAGGCGCCGAGCTTTAAAATCGTCGGGAAGGGCATGCCCCCGATGGTCGATGCCGGTTTTGATTTCTATGCTCCGCAGTCCTTTGAGGATGCTGCAGGCCGGCGATTGATGATCGGATGGTCGGGTTGCCCCGATGCGACGGCGGAAAACCCGACGGTGGCGCGCGGGTGGCAGTGCGCGTTGACGGTGCCGCGAGAGCTGAGCATGCGCGATGGTAAGCTCTGCCAGCAGCCGGCGCACGAGATTGAGAGGATGCGCGGCGACTGCGTTCGCACGACAGGCGGTGAAACCGTTGAGGAGCCGGGCCGCCTGTTTGATCTCGTGGTTTCCTGTGAGGGCGCCAAGATGGTTGAGCTCGAGATTCGCAAGGGTGTCTTTGTGCGCTATGCGGACGGGATGCTTACCCTCGACATGGGTGACGAAGGCTATGGGCGCGACCAGAGGTCGATTGAGCTCGGCGAGCTTCGCGACCTGCGCGTGCTTTCGGACACTACGATGGTCGAGATTTTTGCCAACGGCGGTGAGGCGGCACTTACGAGCCGTACCTATTCGTCGGCGGTTCCGGCGATGGCGCTGCACGCCGAGGGTGCGGCGTCGATGGATTTCTACCGCCTCGCTCATTAACCGTGCATGGAGCACGATTGGACTTGTTGGGCGGAATGTGTCGCAGTTGCCGCGGCCAACTACCGTTTATCGCGTATAGCTACCGTTTGCGGAATAAGTAACACTCCTTAATAAACCGTGTAGAATCTCAGATAAGCACGGAGTTTTCCAGGGAGACGCTGTCCTTTGTTGTGTGCAAGGGGCGGCGTCTCTTTGGCGCTTGGACGCCGTTGTGCAACAGTGCGGCGGTGCGTGCCATGTATTGAAAAGCCAATGTCGAGATGGGTCGTGATATTAATGGGCAAGTACGTAATCGTGGTCGAGTCTGGGTCGGATGTGACGCCGGAGCTCTGCGAGCGCTACGGCATCGTGCGCGTGCCCATGCATGTCACGATTGGTGACGAGACCGTCGAGGACGGCTCGATCGATCCGCTCGAGATTTATTCGCGCTGCAATGAGTTTGGCGTGATGCCCAAGACCAGCGGCTGCGCGCCTGCGGATTTTGCTCACGTGTACGACCGCATTCACGCTGAGCAGCCTGACGCGACCATTTTGCATCTCGCGTATTCCGAAGTCACGACCTGCTCACATCAGTCCTCCAAGATTGCAGCTAAGGGGCGCGACTACGTGTTCTCCATGGACACGCGCTTTGTCTCGGTGGGCCAGTCGCTCGTTGTCGTCGAGACCGCCAAATACATCGAGGCTCACCCCGATGCCACCGTCGACGAGATCTTTGCATTTACGAACTCCGTCATGGACCGCGTACTGCTGGGCTTTGTTCCTACGGACCTTGCCTTCCTTAAGGCGGGCGGTCGCTTGTCCAACGTCGCATTCCTTGGCGCCCACCTGCTCAAGATTAAGCCCTGCATTGAGGTGACGGGCGGCAAGTTCGTGGCGACCAAGAAATTCCGCGGCTCTATGCTCAAATGCGCCCGCGCCTTTATTGACCACATGGTTGCGAAAGGCGAGATTGACTACTCGCACATTGGCTTGGCGTATTCGGTGGGCCTTTCCCAGGAGCTGCGCGACGACATGGAAGTCTATGCGCGCGACCTGGGCTTTAAGGACGTTACTTGGACTCAGGTTGGCGGCGTCATCTCGAGCCATTGCGGCCCGACCGCCTTCGGTGCGGTGCTGACGCTTAAGGCGTAAAGGCCGCAGGCGAGCGTTCTTCAGCCTGACATCTCGACGTAGCCCCCAGCCATGGTGATGGGGGATAGATTAAAACGTGCCGTTCTAGTCCGAGACGTTTAAACGCAAACGCATGGGCTAGAATGACTCTGGCATTTTAATTGGTTGCATCCAAGGAGAGGCAAGGTAGCGCGAATGGCAGAAATGACGCTTGAGGGTGTGGACGCTCGTCCCGAGGACTCTGCGTTTGCCCTTGGCCGCGTGCATTCGATCGAGACGATGGGAACGGTCGACGGACCCGGCATCCGCTTTGTGGTGTTTGTTCAGGGCTGTCCCATGCGCTGCGCGTATTGCCACAATCCCGATACCTGGTCGGTCAACGGCGGCACGATGGTGACCGTCGAGCACCTCATGGATGAGTTCCAGAGTAACCACGAGTTCTATCGCAGCGGCGGAATTACGGTTTCGGGCGGCGAGCCGCTTCTGCAGCCCGAGTTTTTGGCCGACCTGTTCCGTGCAATGCACAACAACCCCGATGGTCGTGTGCATACCTGCCTGGATAGCTGTGGCTACGCCTTCGACCCTCAGCATCCCGAGAAGTTCGATGCCGTGCTCAACGAGACCGACATGGTACTGCTCGATATTAAGCATGCCGACCCGGTCGAGCATAAAAAGCTGACCGGTTGTGATCCCGCACGCATCCTGGCGTTTGGCGATGAGCTTGCACGTCGCAATATCAAGGTCGTTATCCGCCACGTGGTTGTGCCGGGCATTACCGACACGGTGGAGGAGTGCGAGAAGCTCGGTCGCCTCATCGCTCCATGGCACAACGTGGTGGGCCTGGAAATGCTGCCGTATCACACGATGGGTGTCGTCAAGTACGAGCAACTGGGCATTCCCTATAAGCTCGAGGGCGTGCCCCAGATGGATACCGCGCGCATGCCCGAGTTGCGCAATGCCGTCATGACGGGCATGAAAAAGCGCCGCGCCGAACTCAAAAACGCCATCGGCTAGCGTGCCATTTTTGCCCCTTTATGATATCCGAGCTGCACTGGCTTAGCGTGTTCGTTTGGCGAGGTCAAACAAAATGCTGGTACCATACCTTGGTTGAGAATTTCGTATAGGTTTGGGGAATGGTATGGCTACCATCGCGATTATCGGTGCGCTCGAAAAAGAGATCATGCAGATTAAGGAAGAGCTGAGCGACGTTTGCGAGGCACGGGAGGCAGGCTTGACCGTTGTGAGCGGTGAGCTCGACGGCCTGACAGTTGTCGCCACAACGGCGGGCATGGGCACGGTGAACGCCGCTGCTGCAACACAGCACCTCATTAGCAAGTATGCTCCGCAGGCTGTTGTGTTTTCGGGCATTGCGGGCGGTTTGAACCCCAAGCTCCATATCGACGATGTGGTCATTGGCAAACGCCTACGCTATCTGGATACCGATACCGCGCTTATCGCCGAGTCCGCACCGGGGCTCGAGGAGTTTGGCTCGACGCCCGCGCTGGTCGATATTGCCGCCGACGTGCTTGCTGAGCGTGGGTTTGTTGACGCTTCGAAAAATGCAGTCGCTTCGAACGAGGGCACCAAGCAGTTCCTGGTCGGCACGATTGCCACGGGTAACCGCTTTGTGACGGGCGCCACCATGCGCAACGACGCTATCGAGGCGACGCATGCCGATTGTGTCGGCATGGAGGGCGCGGCAATTGCCCATGTCGCAACCAAAAATGGTGTCGATTGCCTGGTGTTGCGCGCTATCAGCGATAATTGTGACGAGGCGTACGATGCAATTTGCGAGCGAGAGTTCGATCTGTTCGAGTACGCGCGTGTCGCAAGTGACATTACGCTCGATATCGTCCGCCGCATTGCCGCTGCGCAATAGCGCGTCTATTTGTAAGAACCTACGACCAAGGAGTGTCCATGGCCGATTCAATTAACTACCAGCTTGCCAAGTTCGTCGCCAGCTATGGCAAGGTTTCGCAGATTCCCGAGTCCACCTGCCCCGAGGTGAGCTTTGTCGGCCGCTCCAACGTGGGCAAGTCGTCGATTATGAACAAGCTATTTGGCCGCAAGAACCTAGTCAAGGTTTCCAGTACGCCGGGCAAGACGAGCAACATCAACTTCTTTGAGGCCGATGACGTGCATTTCGTGGACCTGCCGGGTTACGGTTTCGCCCGTCGCTCCAAGGCCGAGCGCGACCGCTGGGCCGAGTTTATCGGCGACTTTTTCGACTCCGAGCGCAGCTTTAACTTGGTCGTCTCGCTGGTGGACATTCGTCACGATCCCAGCAAGCTCGATCATGACATGATCGACTACCTGCAGGGCAATGAGTTCAACTTTATCGTCTGCCTCACCAAGGCCGACAAGCTCAGTCGCACCCAGCAGGCCCGCCAGGCAGCAGCCATCAAAAAGCAGCTCAACGTCCCTGCCGAGAATGTGATCATCACGAGCTCCCAGACCGGCACCGGCATCGACGAGCTTAAGCGCCGCATTGCCGAGGCCTGCCTCTAGTGAGTGCCCCTTACCAGCAAGAGCCCCTGCCAATAAAAATCAACTATCAGCCTGGCGCCCCTTCAAAGCGTGGGTCCCTGTAGACATCCTCAGCAAGGTAGGCGCAGGGACGGTCGGGATATTCCCTCAAAATCATTCCGCAGCGCGAAGGCCCCTTGTCCGTCGCTCCGTAGGAGCAGGACAAGGGGCCTTCATGCGCGAGGACGATTTTGAGGGAATATCCCGACCGTCCCGGACAGGTATATGAGGAGGATGTCTACAGGTACTCGATTTGAGCGCCTTCCGTGTCGCACGTGAGGATATGCGTGTCGCACTTGGGGAACTGCTCGCGCAGCTTGACCTGCAGGAACTTTGCCACGATGGTGTCGTCAGTCACGGCCATGAGGGTCGAGCCCGAACCACTGATCCAGATGGTCTTGGCGCCTCCGTTAAGGCAGGTGTCGCGAACGGCGTTGTAGTCGGGGATGAGGCGGCGGCGATAGGGCTCCTGGATGCGGTCGTCGTTGGCGGCGGCAATCAGGTCAAGGTCGCCGGTCTCCAGGCCGCGCGTCATGCCGGCGATGCGGCCCATTTGCCACACGGCGGTGGAGAGTGGAATCTCCTGCGGCACAACCTTGCGCGCCTCGCTCGTATGCACCTCGTAGGGCGGAATTACGGTAATAAAACGCAAGCGATCGCTCACCTCGTAGCGCAGGCACTGGGGCAGCGAGTCGGTCGGCGTAAAGGAGCAGACGGCGCCGCCCAGGATAGCGGGGGCGACGTTATCGGGATGGCCCTCGACCTCGGTGGCGATGCGGACGAGCTCGGCGCGGTCGACGGTGTGGCCTGTCAGCGCGGCGGCAGCCATGATGCCGGCGACGACACAGGTGGAGCTGGAACCCAGGCCGCGGGCGACGGGCACGTCGGTCTGAATGTCGATAGCGACGGGGAAGGCCGGCTCGCCCCAGGCGGCCAGAGCATCGACAAAGCTCACGTAGACTAGGTTGTTCTCGTTTTGGAACTCTTCGGGGCAGCCCGTGATGGTGAGCTTGTCGGCGCGCTCGAAGGTGAAGTGCGAGTAGAGGCTGACGGCCATGCCGAGGGTATCGTAGCCAATGCCCAAGTTGGCGCTTGTTGCTGGGACGGTGATCTTGATCATGTGAGTCCTCCTGGCGTGCCTGGCTGTTTAGTTCGCTGCTCGGGCAGTCCTGCGCAAGACGGAAAGCACATTAAGTGCTTTCCTTTGCGTGCGGAACTCGCGACGAACTAAACAGCCAGGCACGCTATGCACGTTCGTCATCATCCCGGTAGGTATCTGATAAAAGAAGGTGCGCCGGCTTTCGCCGGCGCCTTATAAGGGGTTTAGTTGGTTGCTATCTTTTTTGCAGCCTGCTCTACGTAGCTGGCCATCTCATCGACGTCGCAGACGTCTTCGAAGCGGACGGGCTTGGACTCGAGCTCGGCGAGCTGTGCCGGGGCGACCGTGTTGGTTGCCTGCTCGAGCACGTGCATGGCCTCAAAGTCGTCCTCGGGAACGTCGAGCCCCAGGGCGTCGCAGCAGGCGCGCGGGAACTTGTAGGGGCTGGCGGTCGAAAGCAGCACACGGGCCTTGGCGCCCTCGGCGGGAACGACCTTTTCAAAGACGTGATAGCCGCAAGCAGTGTGCGGGTCGATTACGTAGCCGTTCGCATCCCAGCAGCTCTTGATGGCAGCGCGGACTTCGTCTTCGCTGGCCCAACCGCAGCCAAAGACGCTCTGAATCTTTGCCAGCAGCTCGGCGGGCACCTCGTAGCGGCCGGTCTGGGCAAGCTGCTCCATAAGGTCGGCAACGAGCTCGCAGTCGCCGTCGGACAGGAAGTACAGCATGCGCTCCAGGTTCGAGCTGATGAGGATGTCCATCGACGGCGAGATGGTCGTGAAGAACGGACGGTTGCGGTCGTAGACGCCGGTGGTCAGGAAGTCGGCAAGTACGTTGTTCTTGTCGCTCGCGACGATGAGCTTGGCGACGGGTAGACCCATGCGCTTGGCGTAGTAGCCGGCCAAGATATCGCCAAAGTTGCCGGTGGGCACACAGAACTCTACGGCGTCGCCAGCCTCGATAGCGCCGGCGCGCAGCAGCTGCGCATAGGCGGCAAAGTAGTAGACGACCTGCGGTACCAGACGGCCGACATTGATAGAGTTGGCGCTCGAAAGCACCGTGCCGGCGGCTTCCAGGCGCTCGGCAAGCTCCTTATCGGCAAAGATGCGCTTGACGGCGCTCTGGGCGTCGTCAAAGTTGCCGCGGATGCCGCAGACGGCGACGTTGTCGCCCTCCTGCGTGGACATCTGCAGGTTCTGGACGCGGCTAACCTTGCCCTCGGGATAAAAGACGGTGATGCCCGTGCCCGGAGCGTCGGCAAAACCGGCGAGCGCAGCCTTGCCCGTGTCGCCCGACGTGGCGGTGACGATCATGATGCGCTCGGTGCCGCCGTCCTTGGCGGAAGTGCGGGCCATCAGACGGGGGAGCATCTGCAGGGCGACGTCCTTGAAGGCGCTTGTAGGGCCGCCAAAGAGCTCCATCACATAGGTCTGAGGGGCGTCGGCGCCCGGCGCAGCGCCGAGTTTGACGAGCGGCGTAACCTCTCCACTCGCGAACGTGCCGCGGTATGCCTCGTCGACACACGCCGAAATTTCTTCGGCCGTGTAATCATTCAGTAACATTCCCAACACATCTTGAGCGATTTCAAAGTACGATTTAGCTGCAAGCGAGCTGATATCGACCTGCTGGGTGCCGAGCTCGTCCGAGACAAACAAACCCCCGTCGGGAGCGATGCCAGTGCGGATTGCCACCTTACTTGAGCACGATAAAGTGCGTCCTCGTGTACTATGATAAGTTCCCATATAACACTGCTCCTCGGATGCCTTGGTCCCAATCGGTGAAACCATGGTATCAGAGCACGCAAAATAGGTTCGCAGAGGCTTTTAGAAAGGTAACCTCCAGCCCATGATTAAGATTGCCAAGTTTGGCGGCTCGTCGGTCGCCGACGCCGAACACTTCAAGAAGATCAAGGCCATCGTCGATGCCGACCCGGCTCGCCGTTTTGTGGTGGTTTCCGCCTGCGGTCGCCGTTTTAAGGGCGACACCAAGGTGACCGACCTGCTCTATCTGGTCAATGCGCACGTTAAGTACCACGTGTCGTGTGAGGAGCTACTCGAGGACATTGGCCAGCGCTATTTTGATATCGCTGACGAGCTGGAGCTCACCTATCCCATCCGTGAGGAGTTCGCGGCCTTTGCCGAGCGCGCCCGCTCGGGCGGCTACTCCACCGAGGAGCTTGTGAGCCGTGGCGAGTACTTTACCGCCCGCCTGATGGCCGAGTACCTGGGCTTACCGTTCCTGGACGCCGCGACGGTTGTGGCGTTCCATCACGACGGTACGCTCAGCATGAATCGCACCTCCGAGCTGGTGCAGGAGTACGGTCAGCAGGGCGGCTTTGTTATGCCCGGTTTCTACGGCGCGACGCGTGAGGGCCAGATTAAGCTGCTCGACCGTGGCGGCGGCGATATTTCCGGCTCGATTCTGGCCAAGTGCCTGGGCGCCGATCTGTACGAGAACTGGACCGACGTCTCGGGCTTCTATTCTGCCGATCCTCGCATTGTGCCCGAGGCTCAGCCCATTGCGCGCGTTACCTACGAGGAGCTGCGCGAGCTTTCGTACATGGGCGCAAGCGTCCTGCACGAGGAGGCCGTGTTCCCTGTGCGTGAGGCGGGTATTCCGCTGGTTATCAAGAACACCAATGCGCCGCAGGACCCCGGCACCATCATTAGCGAGACGGCTGATGAGGGCGAGGCGGAGCCCATCATTACCGGCGTGACCGGCAAGCGCGGCTTTGTCGCCATCAACGTCGCCCGCGACCGCACCAAGCCCCGTGTTGGCTTTATGCGCCGTGCGCTTTCGGTGTTCGAACGCTATGACGTCTCCGTCGAGCACATGCCCACCGGTGTCGACCGCTTTGGCGCCGTGGTGCAGGAGCAGGATGTGCACGACTCGCTGTACTCGCTCGTGGGCGACATTCAGCAGGAGGTCGAGCCGCTCGAGATCGAGGTTGTCGAGGGCTTGGCGCTCATCGCTACCGTTGGCCGTAACCTGCGCGGCCGTGCAGGTATCTCGGGCCACCTGTTTGGCATGCTTGGTCAGGCCGGCGTGAGCGTGCGTATGATTTCGCAGAGCTGCGACGAGATCAATATCATTATCGGTGTCGAGGAGAAGGACTTCGACCTGGCGATTCAGACCATTTACCGTGCCTTCTCCGACGAGAACGGCATTGTGAAGGTCTCCGACCTGGAGGCTCCCGCGCCGGTCGATCCCGCCCTGGTCGCGCTCCACAAGTAGCTGCCATCCCGTTGATTTTTTGGGACATGTCTCATAAATCTACGGCGGGGCGTTTCGTTTCGGTTTCGTTTCGACGGGGCGGGTTTCGTGTCCGCCCCGTTCTTGTATACACTGGCAACAATAATCGGCCTGCTCGGCGTGCGGGCAAAAGCCACAACCTTTAAAGGGGGAAGCATGAAACAGTACACGGTTGCTATTTTGGGCGCGACGGGAGCTGTAGGCACCCAGATGCTCGAGTGCCTCAACGAGCAGGAGTTCCCGGTCGGCAAGCTCAAGCTGCTGGCAAGTGCACGCTCCGCGGGCAAGACCGTCGAGTTCCGCGGCGAGCAGGTTGTGATCGAAGAGGCTTGCCCCGAGGCCTTTGAGGGCTGTGATATTGTGCTCGGCGCTGCCGGCGACGATATCGCCAAGGAGCTGCTGCCCGAGGCCGTCAAGCGTGGCGCCGTCGTAGTCGACAACAGCCATGCCTTCCGCATGGATCCCGAGGTGCCGTTGGTCGTGCCCGAGATCAATGCCGACGATATCAAGTGGCATCACGGCCTGATCGCCAACCCCAACTGCGCGACCATTATCGGTCTGGTTCCCACCTGGCCGCTGCACCAGCTTGCCGGCGTGAAGCGTATGATCGTGTCCACGTATCAGGCAGCTTCGGGCGCTGGCGCGCCCGGTATGGCCGAGCTCGAGGCCCAGCTTGCTGCCCTGGGCCGTGGCGAGGAGATTCCCGAGCCGCGCGCATTTGCCGCCCAGCTGGCGAGCAACCTGATTCCGCAGATTGGCGGCGTCAAGGAGGAGGGCTTTACCTCCGAGGAGATGAAGCTGCAGAACGAGGGCCGCAAGATTATGCACCTGCCCGAGCTGCGCGTGAACTGCACCTGCGTGCGCGTGCCCGTGCTGCGTTCGCACTCCGAGAGCATTACGCTCGAGTTTGAGCGCGATATTACGGTGGAAGAGGCCCGTGCTGCGCTGGCTGCTGCTCCCGGCGTCAAGCTGGTTGACGATATGGCTGCCGAGGATGCACACGACCGCTTCCCCATGCCGATGGACACCTCCGACCAGGACCTGATTTGGGTCGGCCGCGTGCGCCGCGACATCTCGAACCCCGAGGCTGCGCGCGGCATCACCTTCTGGTGCTGTGGCGACCAAATCCGTAAGGGCGCGGCAACCAACGCCGTCCAGATCGCTAAGCTGCTCTGCGAGTAGTGTGGCCTGTCCGGCGGGGGCCGGACTTAGTTTTCAGAACGTCCTCGACCATGTGTGGCGCCTTGTTCTGCTCCTTCGGAGCCGCGGACAAGGCGCCACACTGGTCTGCGGAGTGTTCTGAAAGCTAAGCCCGGCCCCCGCCTGCGGTGACGCTGCTGCGAGCGGCCTGCGATGGGGCCGTTGTTGGTTGAGGCCGCTGGGCTGATGCGGGGGCACGTGGCCGTTGCGGGCCCTGGTCCCGGCGGCGGCCTCGGCGCTTTGCGCCTGCCGCCTTTGGGGACTGTGGGGCGCGGCCGGCAGCTGCGGCGCTTCGCGCCTGCTGCCTGAGGTGACTTTGGGGTCGATTGGGGTTGTCTGCACAATTCGCGGTATTATGTTGCGGAGTTTTGAAAGGAGCCGCTGGTGGTCACGACGACGTTTGCTTCGCCTTTGGGCGAAATCCTGCTTGCCGCTGATGGCCGCGGTTTGACGGGGCTTTGGTTTGAGGGGCAGGAGCACTTTGGCTCCACGCTTCTCAAAGAAGATCCCGAACATGTTGAAGGCGCCGATGCGGTTTCTGGTGCTGGCGGCATGTCTTCGGTGAATCCGACAAACGGTGCTGCCTCGTCGGTACTTGAGCGTTCTTGGGCTTGGCTGAATGCTTATTTTGCGGGGCAGGAGCCTCGGTTTACGCCGCCGTTGCATATGATTGGTACGGCGTTTCAGCGCGAGGTTTGGTTTGAGCTGCTTTCTATCCCGCGTGGCGAGGTCGCTACGTATGGTGAGATCGCCCAGCGTGTTACGGCTCGACATCGTGTACCGGGAAACGAAGCACCCGTTGCGTCTCCCCGTGCCGTGGGGGCCGCGGTCGCGCGCAATCCCATTTCGATTATTGTGCCGTGCCATCGTGTGGTTGCCGCCGATGGTTCGCTTAACGGGTATGCCGGCGGGCTTGACCGCAAGGAGTGGCTGCTTCGGCTTGAGGGCGCGTACGAGGAATAGTGCCCGAACAATTTGCATAACTAGGATGCCGTGAAAGGACGAGTCACTGTCCCTTCGCGGCTAGCATGCGTCCAGGCGCTCGGTGTCTGCGCCTTAAGTTTGGCTAAGCCATATCCTGCGTATTCGAAAACGTACAGGTTGAGCGGCTAAGGCTGCGCTAAGGCGGTTGACGGTGCGCTATTATCGGCAGTATCGAAACCTGTATAGCCGTGCGCCAAAGGAACAACTATGAAGTTGATGCTTGCCGAGGACGAACCCGGCCTCTCTCGTGCCCTTACCGCGATTCTTCAACATAGCGACTACGAGATCGATACCGCGCTCGACGGTCTGACGGCGCTCGAATATCTACTCGCCAATGACTATGACGCCGCAATCCTGGACATCATGATGCCCGGCATGGACGGTATCGAGGTGCTCAAGCACACGCGTGAGGCCGGCAAACGCCTGCCCATCATCATGCTTACGGCCAAAAGCGAGGTGTCCGATAAGGTCGAGGGCCTGGACGCCGGCGCCAACGATTACCTGACTAAGCCGTTCGCCGCCAAGGAACTGCTCGCTCGTATTCGTGCCATGACGCGTGCCGCGACGGCAATTGACGCCACGACGCTCAGTGTGGGCAACGTCCGCCTCGACACGGCGGCTTGCACGCTTATAGGTCCCTTGGGCGAGGAACACCTAGCCAATCGTGAGTTTCAGCTTATGGAACTCTTTATGCGCAACGCCGGCACGCGCATGCCCACCGAGCGCCTGATGCTCGATGTTTGGGGCGAGGACGCGCCCGAAGGTGCCAACGTGGTGTGGGTCTATATCTCGTACCTGCGCAAAAAGCTGACGGCGCTGGGTGCCGACGTGGCCATCCGCGCATCGCGCAACCAGGGGTATTCGCTTGAGGTTGTTGAGGGAGACGAGCGGGCGTGAGCGTACGCGCGTGGTGTAAGCGCATGGCGGAGCAGTTTCGTGCTGCCTCGAGCGGCACAGGGCGGGCAAATGCTGTTGACGCATTGGGCCGCCGCCTGCGTCGCAAGTTTATCCTCGTTGCCATGGGCGCCGTGACCGTGGTGCTCACGCTCATCATTGCCGGCATCAACATCGTTAATTATTCGCATGTCTGTAAAATGGTCGATGCGCGCCTGGACTACATCGTGGCAGGCAAGGGCGGCATTGATGGGGAGGATGAGCCCGCCAACGATCTCAGCCAGGATATGGGTGCCGGTAAAGTTGCTGCCGGTAACCGAGAGGTCGTTCGCGTGGGGCATTTTGAAGGTATGACGGCGGAGTCTCCCTTCGACACGCGCTACTTTACGGTGACGCTTGTCGATGGGCAGGTGGTCGATGTCAATACCGCCCGCATTGCCGCGGTGGGCGCCAAGCATGCCGTACGCATCGCTGCAGGACTGTATTCCAAGGGTTTGACCTCGGGCTTTTCTGGTAACTACCGCTATACGGTTACGGTTCAGGGCGACGAGACAACCTATGTATTCGTCGACTGTTCACGCGAGCTTGCAAGCTTTCATTCGTTTTTGAGCGCGAGCGTAGCGATCAGCTGCAATGGCTGGCTGGCGGTATTGGCGATTGTGACGGTGGCCTCGGGTGCTGTAATTCGGCCGATGGTCGAGAGCTATAGCAAGCAGAAGCGCTTCATTACCGACGCGAGCCACGAGATTAAGACGCCGCTGGCTGTAATTGATGCCGCCAATGAGGTACAAGAGATCGAGAGCGGCGAGAGCGAGTGGACGCAGAGCATTCACGAGCAGGTCGCGCGGCTGACGGCGCTGACGGAGCGTCTGGTGTTCCTGGCGCGTATGGACGAGGGTTCGGCCGGCTTTACCATGACATCGATCGATCTTTCGGAGTCCGTGGACAAGGCTGCGGCGCCGTTTGAATCAGTGGCGGTTTCGCGCGGCAAGCGTCTGTCGACTTCGATTGCGAGCGGCGTGCGGGCTCATGCCGACACTGCAGCGGTAGCGCAGGTGGTTGAGTTGCTGCTGGACAACGCCACGCGCTACGCAAGCGAGGACAGCGTGATTGAGCTGAGCCTGCGCGCAGCCTCGCGCGGTCGGGGTAAGGGCGCCGCCGAGCTTGTCGTATCGAACGCCGTGGACGAGCTGCCCGAAGGCGACCTGGACCGATTGTTTGACCGCTTCTATCGTGCAGACGTATCGCGCAGCTCCAAGACGGGCGGCTCGGGCGTGGGCCTATCCGTGGTGCGAGCCATCGCCGAGGCCCATGGCGGCTCCGCTACCGTATTTGGCCACGATCGTCAGATTACCTTCACTGTCCGCCTCTAAAACCTACCAAAATAAACCTGTCCCTTTTTGGTCGGTGCGAAATGGGTAATACTAAGGAGTTATCCGACCAGATGGGAATTAATCGATGGCTTATATCGAATTCAAAGACGTCATCAAGGCGTACGGCGAGGGCGATGCCCGCATTCACGCGCTCGACGGCGCGAGCTTTACCGTTGAGCGCGGTGAGCTCGCCATTATCCTGGGCGCCTCGGGTGCCGGCAAGACCACGGCGCTCAACATCCTGGGCGGCATGGATACGGTTACCTCCGGCACCGTGACGGTGGACGGGCGCGACGTGAGCTCCGCCAACGAGGCGCAGCTCGTGGAATACCGCCGTGCCGACGTCGGCTTTGTCTTCCAGTTCTACAATCTGGTCCCCAACCTGACGGCGCTCGAAAATGTCGAGCTCGCGGCTCAGATCTGCCCCGATTCGCTCGATGCCGAACAGACGCTTCGTCAGGTTGGCCTGGGCGAGCGCCTCGCCAACTTCCCCGCACAGCTTTCGGGCGGCGAGCAGCAGCGCGTGTCCATCGCCCGCGCACTGGCCAAGAATCCCAAGCTGCTCCTGTGCGACGAGCCAACGGGCGCACTCGACTACAAAACCGGTAAGCAGATTTTGCAGCTGTTGCAGGATACCTGCCGCAAGCAGGGCATTACGGTCATTATCATCACCCACAACTCCGCGCTCGCGCCCATGGCCGATCGCCTGATCCGCTTTAAGAGCGGTCGCGTGGAGAGCGAGACGGTCCAGCAAAATCCCGTGTCTATCGAGACGATCGAGTGGTAGCACCCATGGACCAGGACCGCCAAAACAGCCAAAACCACGATACGGAGCACGAGGGTCGCGACCGGGAGTTCGCGACCTACCGCGCCGCTCAAAGCTCAAACGATATGGTGCCGACGGTATTTCGCCGTGGCATCTACCGCACGATTCGTGGCAGTCTTAAGCGCTTCTTGTCTATCGTTGTGATCACCGCGCTCGGCGTGAGCGTGATGTGCGGCCTCAAGGCGGGTTGTGAGGATCTGTGCGATTCGGTCGACGCTTACTTTGACCAGCAGAATGTCTATGACATTAACGTGCAGTCGACCTATGGCCTTACGCGCGACGATCTTGCGGCTATTCAAGAGGTCGACGGCGTCGAGACGGCCGAGGGTATCTACACCGAGACCGCCTACACCGCCGTGGGCACAACACGCGAGCGCGTGGTCGTGCAAAGTCTTTCCAAGGAGAATATCGATCAACCGGTACTGGTGAGCGGTGATTTGCCCGAGAGCGCCGATGAGGTCGCGGTGACTTCGAAGTTCCTGAAGGCTTCGGGCAAAAAGCTCGGCGATACGGTGAGTTTTGCCGCCAATGACGCGAGCTCGTCGAACCAAAGTGCCAAGGACCAGTTTGCCGCGGGCGATTACACCATTACGGCCGAGGTCCTCGATCCCACCGACGTGAGCTCCGACTCGACAGTCAACGCCTTTCGCGCTGCTTCGGCTGCGGACTATAAGTTCTATGTGAACGAGGACGCCGCGACATCTTCCTCCTACTCCGCCGTCCACGTGATTGTTGAGGGAGCCAAGAGCCTCAGCTCCTATTCGGACGCCTACACGACAAAGATCAACGAGGTCAAGGGCAATATCGAGAAGATCCGCGAGGAGCGTGAGAAGGCACGTGCTCAGGAGTTGACGGTTGACACGCCGGCAAGCTTAGATGCGGCCGAACGCCAGGCGAATATGCTCTTTGGGATTGAACAGGGCAACATCGACCGTATGGCCGAGGGCAGCGAGGAGCGCGTCCAGGCTCAGGCCGAGTTGGACCAGCGCCGCGCCGCCGCCAACCAACAATTCGCCGATGCCCGCGCCGAGCTTTCCGATCTAGGCGAATGTACGTGGTACATCCAGGACCGCGGCAATATCGCAAGCTACTCGAGCGTGGAAAGCGATAGCTCGTCAATTGAGGCCATCGCCACGGTGTTCCCGTTTATCTTCTTTATCGTCGCCGTGCTCATCAGCCTCACCACCGCCACGCGTATGGTTGAGGAGGAGCGCACGCTTATTGGCCTGTATAAGGCGCTTGGCTATTCACGCGAGCGCATCCTGTCCAAATACGTGGACTATGCGCTGTGGGCATGTCTGATCGGCGGCGTGCTCGGCAACATCATCGGCTTTGTGGGGCTGCCGCTGTTCCTGTTTACGGTGTTCGATGACATGTACTCTCTGCCCCAGATGCTGCTTTCGTACGACATCGTGTCGTCGCTCGTGTCGGTTGCGCTGTTTGCCGTGGGCGTAGTGGGCGCCACGATTATCGCCTGCCGCCACGAGATGGCCGAGACGCCGGCTTCGCTCATGCGCCCCAAGGCGCCGCGTGCCGGCTCGCGCATCTTGCTTGAGCGTATCGGCTTTATCTGGCACCGCATGGGCTTTTTGAACAAGGTGGCAGCGCGTAACCTGTTCCGCTACAAAAAGCGTGCCTTTATGACCATCTTCGGTATCGCCGGCTGCACGGCGCTCGTGATCTGCGGCATGGGCATCCGCGATACGTCGGTGGCGCTTTCGCCCAAACAGTACGGGCATATCACGCGCTACGACCTGCTGGCGGTTGCCAATCCCGATGACTTTACGCAGACGTGCGCGGCTCTCGACGAGCGAAGCGCGGCCAAGGATTCCGACGTGACCGTGACTTCGACGCTGCCGATCATGACCGACAACGTCACTTTTACGTTTGGCGGTAAGAGCGAGACTGTACAGCTCATTGTGATTCCCGACGACCGCACGGGTGACTTGGGTGACTACGTGCGCCTGGAGGATGAGTCCAAAGAACCGCTCGCCTTGCGTGACGGGGACGTGTACTTGAGCAAGAGCTCGCAACTGGTGCTGGGGATTCAGCCGGGCGACACAGCACACGTCCAGGATTCGTCACTCAACGTCGCCAAGGTCAAAGTCAGCGACATTTCGCTTAACTATCTGGGCAACACGCTTTACATGACGCAGGGCACCTATGAGCGCGCGTTCGGTCGAAGTGCACGCCTTAACGGCATCTTTGTGCTGCTTAAGGGCTCATCTTCTGACCAGATTGCGTTTAGCAAGAAGATTAAGAGCGACGGTTGGCTCACCATCTCGAGCACGGCCGAACATTGGCAGAACTACGAGGCTAACTTTACGATTATCAATTCGGTCGTGGTGCTCGTGACCTTTATGGCGGCGTGCCTGTCGTTTGTGGTTGTGTTTACACTGTCCAACACGAATATCTCCGAGCGCGAGCGCGAGCTGGCGACCATTAAGGTGCTGGGCTTCCGCCGTGGCGAGGTGCACCACTACGTCAACAAGGAGACGTTAATCCTCACGGCAATTGGCGCCGCGCTGGGCGTGCCGCTGGGTAGCCTGCTGGCCGAGAGCTTTACGTACATTCTGCAGATGCCGTCGCTCTACTTTGACGTTGAGGTCCAGCCGCTGAGTTATGTGCTCGCCGTAGTGCTTTCCTTTGTCTTTACGTTTATCGTCAACCTCACTACCAATCGCACTCTCAATAGGATCGACATGGTCGGCGCCCTCAAGAGCGCCGAGTAACCTGCCAAAAAGGGACAGGTTTATTTTGGCAGGTTTTATCGGGGCAAACGCCGGACAACCATTAGGTGGTCCGGCGTTTGCCCCGTTTTGCTGGGGATGTTTGTCGTTCGGTGCTCTTACTGGCCAATCCAGTGTTGCGCATAGCTCTTAATGTCCTCGGTAAAACCGTCAAGGTCGTCGAGGGCGATCACGCTGTCGATAAGCAAATTGGCTATCTCGCGGTGCATTGTGCTGCGGCGAATGTCGTTTGCAATTACGCCTGAGGACAGCTTGTCTCTATTGAGGCGCTCTTCTAGTGCCCAAAATCTACTGGACGCTTCACTGTCGCCGTTCAGCATCTCAACGTACTGGCCGATGAGCTTTTCCATATAACGTTCTTGCCATTGAGGAAGCATTTTCTTAAACAGCTTCCAGTCGCTTTCGGCTACGTCCCGCATATGTCCTCCGCTCGTCAAACGGGCTTTCCATTTGCCTTTCATTCTATTTGGTTTTCGCTCGCAAGCGTGGATGAGAGGCTCTCTTTAGCCTTCGAGATTGGGCTTGAATGGGCCGTATGCCACAAAACGGGCCTATCTACTACGTTTAATTGGATGTCCTCAACCATGCCGGGGAAACGAAAAATAAAACCGCAGGTAGAAGACCTGTCGATTTTCGAAAAAGGCGGTCATGGTTGGCCCCTTCGGGCTAAACGTAGTAGATGGCCCCATTTCGTGGCGGACCATCAAACGAACACCGATGCTTGTGCTGTAGCCGCTCCGATCATACGTAAGTTGCGGTGGAATAGTTCCTAGATTCAGCCATTTGCGGGCTAAGCAGGAACTATTTCACCGCAACTGAATTTCAGGCCAGGCACCCGCAGCAAGAAGACGAATAACCTCGGCGAGTATGTAAACGCAGGGCCCTCCGACCTCGCCCGACGATTTCGATTGGCGACCTTTGACGGAGTCAAGGGAGGAGCCAAATCGAAATACGTCGGGCGGGGTCGGAGGGCCCGATGGGATGAATTTCGGCTGAGGCTATTCGTCGCCGAAGCTGATGCCCAACGCCTTGGCCTCGCGCACCAGATCGCTCTGGGGATCGACATACTTGAGCTTGCCGGCGACATCCTCGAGCGGCATGTGGCACATCTTGCCGTCACGCAGGGCAATCATGTAGCCAAACTCGCCGCGTAGGCAGCCGAGCGCTGCCTCGACGCCGCACTGGGTCGCAAAGATGCGGTCCTGGGCGTCGGGCTGGCCGCCGCGCTGCGTGTGGCCGGGGATGGCGACGCGGGTCTCGCGACCGGTCTTGGCTTCGATCTCCTTGGCGATGTCGTAGACAATCGACGGGCTCGTACGCTCGGCGAGCTTCTTCTTGTACTCCTTCTTGGACAACGCCGCGTCCTCCTTGGAGATAGCGCCCTCGGCGACGGCCACGATGGTAAAGCGGCTGCCGGTCTCCATACGATGCTCGATGGTCTTGATGACGTTGTCCATGTCGTAGGGGATCTCGGGAATCAAGATGACATCCGCGCCGCCCGCGACGCCGGCGTACAGCGGAATCCAGCCAACCTTGTGGCCCATGATCTCGATAACGAACACGCGGCCGTGACTCGAGGCGGTGGTGTGGATGTCGTCGATGCACTTGGTGGCGACGTCGATGGCGCTCGTAAAGCCAAACGTCAGCTCGGTGCCCCAGGTGTCGTTATCGATGGTCTTGGGCAGGGCGATAACGTTGAGACCCTCTTCGCGCAGGCGGTTGGCAGTCTTGGTGGAGCCGTTACCGCCTAGCATAAACAGGCAGTCGAGCTGCAGCTTGTGATAGGTGTGGACCATCGCCGGCACCTTCTCGACGCCGTCAGCCTCGGGAATGTCCAGACGCTTGAACGGTGTGCGGCTCGTGCCCAGGATGGTGCCGCCGCGGGTGAGGATGCCGCTAAAATCGGCGGGCGTCATGACGCGGAACCTGCTGTAGATAAGGCCCTGGTAGCCGTCCTCAAAACCGTAGATCTCGATAGGTTCTTTGCTATTGGTCATGAGCGTTTTGACGATGCCGCGCATGGTGGCGTTGAGCGCCTGGCAGTCGCCGCCACTAGTAAGAAGACCGATCCTAAGCATGGTGAATCCTTCCGGGCAAGTTATAACATGCGCATAAGTTTACCCCCGCACACTGTTGATGCGGGGGTAAAACGTATTAGCTCAAGCGTATGGAAATGTAAGCAACGTCAGGCGAGCGTAAGGTCGACGGGCCTGGCTCCTTACAGTGCGAAGGCGTCGACGTCGCCCCAGTGGCGGCGCAGCGTGATGGCGGCAGCGGGTTCGGTATTGTCAAAGACGACCGACCATTGCGTATTGCTGGTGATGTCTTCCGGATTGGGCTCTTGCGCTGCGGCGCGCAGGGCTTTCCAGACAATCGTTTCGTCCTGGGCACCGACATGGGCGTCAAGGACATCGGCGATTGCGACGGCGCGCTCTTTACCATGGCCCAGCTCGCCATTCTTTTGGTTGGGCAGTACTTCGTCGCCATAGCAGGCGTAGAAGTTCGTAACCTGGCGTGCAGGAGTCGCTTTGAAAGCGCGGTCCGGATCGTGTGGATCCCACTCTACTACGCGCGCGTCACCGGCGGCGTCGTTGATAAAGAAGTGGTAATCGCGTCCGGCCATGGCGTGCATGTCGTGGGCGGAAAGTAGGTCGACGGCCTCTTGCGTGGTAGCCGCGCGGTCGAGCACCAGACGGATGGCGAGCGAAGTGTTGATGACGGGCCGTTGCGTGTCCTGGTCACAGGGCTGGGAATCCAGGGTGAGTACGGCAATGGACACGCCGCATTCGTTAACACCGTCGAGCTGGGCAAACGGGCCCATCAACGCCGCGGCGCGTCCGGTGACGGAGTCAAGCGGAGTGTTGGCGCCCAGGTTATTGAGGGCCGCAAACCCGATGGAGGCATAGCCGCCGCGTGGGTGATTGCGCACCAGCAGCGCCGAGGTGTCGTCTTTAAAGTCGTAATTGCGACCGGTGCGCACGCGGCCTTCGGCATCTACGGCGACAAAAGCGCTGCAGGCAAACTGGGGCGCCTGGACATGTACCGGCACACCGGGCAGCACCTGCGCCACCACGGCATCGATGTAGGCCTGGTCGTCGCGCACGCCAGCGGCGATGATGCGATCAAGATCGTAGTCGTAGGCGATGTCGATTGCGTGCAGGTCATAGCCATCCGCGTAGCCGGTCAAGCGTCTGAGCGACGCGGCGGACTTGATTTGCTTGCGGTAAACGATGCCGGCGGCAGCGGCAAAGCCGACGGCGACTCCCGCGCCACCGCAGGCGATGGCAATGTTACGTGGCTTCATGACGGTTCCTCTCGTCCTGTTAGCGCAATTGTCGCAAAAGGGGCGCGGGCATGATGGCTCAACTTGGTGAGCGGTGCGGAATTAAGCACGGAATGAAGAGTGCGGCGCTGGCGTGGCGGGGTATGCTGGAGGGGACCATCAACCCAGCGAAAGGGGAGAGCATGACGGATCAGGAAACGCCCGAGCGCGCGCACGTGACGGCCGACGATATCGAGGCCGCTAACGACCTTATCGACTTTATCGAGGCATGCCCCAGCATGTTTCATACGGCGGCGACCATTATGGCCGAGCTCGACGAGGCGGGCTTTACCTACCTGCCCGAGAATGCGGCGTGGGACATCGAGCCGGGCGGGCGTTATTACACGCAGCGCAACACCTCGAGCGTTGTTGCCTTTAAGGTGGGCGAGGACCTGGCCGCGACGTGGGGCGAGGACGGCGTTGCCGGCGACTACCATTTTCAGCTGACGGCGTCGCACAGCGACTCGCCGACGTTTAAGGTTAAGGCCGTGCCCGAGCTCGACGGCGCGGGCGAGACGCTGCGCCTGAACACCGAGGCCTACGGCGGCATGATCGACTACACCTGGTTCGACCGTCCGCTGGCACTCGCGGGCCGCGTGCTGGTACGCGAGGGCGACCGTATCGAGAGTCGTTTGCTCGCTACCGAGCGCGAAGTCGCCATCATCCCGAGCCTTGCCATCCACATGAACCGTGGCGTTAACGAGAGCTTTGCTCCCAACCGAGCCGTTGACCTGTGTCCGCTCATCAGCGCCGGTGACCTTAAGCAGGGCGACTTTGACGCCCTGATCGCCGACGAGCTGGATGTTGAGCCCGAGCAAATTTTGGGCCGCGATCTGTTTCTGGTCAACCGCCAGGATGCGCGCATTTGGGGCTGGGCCGACGAGTTTATCTCGACGCCCAAGCTCGACGACCTGGCCTGCGCCTACACCTCGCTGCAGGCATTTTTGGGTGCCGAGAATGCGCACGACGTTTCGGTCTTTTGCTGCTTTGATAACGAGGAGGTTGGCTCCGAGACCAAGCAGGGCGCCATGTCGACGTTCTTGGCCGATGCACTGCGCCGCATTAACGGCTCGCTGGGCTTTGACGACGAATCGTACCACCGTGCGCTTGCTGCCTCGATGCTCGTGAGCTGCGACAATGCACATGCCGTGCACCCCAACCACGCCGAGAAGTGCGATGCCCGCAACCAGGTGGTGCTCAACGGTGGCATCGTCATCAAGGAGGCAGCCAACCAGCACTATTGCACCGATGCCTTTAGCCGCGCGGTGTTCCAAGCCATTTGCGATGACGCCGACGTGCCCACGCAGGCCTTCGCCAACAAGAGCGACATGGCTGGCGGTTCTACGCTGGGCAATCTGTCGAACATGCAGGCGAGCATGCATGCCGTGGACGTGGGCCTGCCGCAGCTTGCCATGCACTCGAGCTACGAGACCGGCGGCGTGCGCGACGTGATGTACGCCATCCGCGCCCTCACCGCCTTCTACGAGCGAAACCTAACCATCAACGGCGCCGAAAGCGTGGAGCTCTAAAATCTGCCAAAAAGGGACAGGTTTACTTTGGCAGGTTTTATTTGGGCAAATGCCGCAATGCCAACAGCTGGACAGAATTGTTATGACACCGCAGCTTGAGCAAACGTCAGCGAGCGATGTCCAGAGCGAACAAGTTGGCATGAAAAAGGCAAGGCATAGACCTTCTGGTCATGCCTTGCCTTTTGAATGGCAAATTGTCGCTCTGGGCGGCGCGCAGCGTCGACCGGTCCGCCGTTCGTTAGAACGGCGGAACAAGATTAGTGCTCGATCCAACAACGTAAAGTTTCGCCGGCTTGCAGGTGACGCAGGTTCTCCGCGGCGATGTCGACCACATTGTTGAGCGTGGCTGCCAGGTGGAACCAGCCGGAGACGTGCGGTGTGATGAGCATGTTGGGCGCATTCCACAACGGGCTTGTGGCGGGCAGCGGCTCGGGGCCGGTGACGTCGACCGCGGCGCCGGCGAGATGTCCCGACTCCAGAGCGGCAACCAAATCGTCGGCAACCACAAGATCGCCGCGGCCGCCGTTGGCAAAGAAGGCGCCCGGTTTCATCGCGGCGAAGAACTCGGCGTTCGCCAGGCCGCGGGTCTCGGGTGTGCTGGGCATAAAGGATGCGACGATGTCAGCCTCGGCCAGGCGCTCGGACAGGGCGTCCATGCCGTCCATGTCCTCAAATACAATGGGGTAGACGAGCGGATGGCGCTTGATGCCGCGGACGTGTGCACCCATACTGCGGCAGAGCGTGGCGAAGTGGCCGCCGATATCGCCCGCGCCCAGCACCAGCACGTTGGCGTTTTTGAGCGAGGTGACCGGCCCTAAATCCTCCCAGCGATGCTCGCGCTGCAAGTCGTGATAGCCGGGCAAGCGCTTCATCATGGAAAGGACCATGGCAAACATGTGCTCGCTTACGGCCTGGCCGTAGGCGCCCACCGAGCAGGAAAGCTTGGCGTCGGCTGGCACGGTGCCGGCGGCCAAGTAATCATCATAGCCCGCGGTCTGCAGTTGCAGCAGCTGGAGGTGCTCGCACGCGGTAAGCATGTCAGGGTCGATGTTGCCCAAGATCACGTCGGCATCGGCGACCTGCTCGCGCGTGATGGCGTCGGCACTCGTGTAGATAAAGTCCTCGCCCGGAGCGCTCGACTCGAGGATCGCGCGATGGCGGTCGTTGACGGGCAACAAAACCAGGATGTTCACAAGCAGTCCTCTCCGCTCGACCTGCCAAAAAGGGACAGGTTTATTTTGGCAGGTTGTATCAGGCAAAACGTTCAAATAAAAACGCCGGATGCAAGACGAGCGTGCCCGTCAGCATCCGGCGCATCCACGGCTACCAGCTCAGCAGCTCGTAGCCGTCCTCGGTCACGACCAGCTGCACCTCGCACTGGGCGGAGTCGCTACCGTCCTTGGTGCGCACACACCAGCCGTCGCCCTTGCTGATTTTAATGTCGGGAGCTCCGGCATTGACCATGGGCTCGATGGTAAAGACCATGCCCGGGGCCATGATGGTGTCCACATCGGGCGCCTCGGTGGTAAAGCCCACAAACGGGTCCTCGTGGAACTCCTTACCGATGCCGTGTCCGCCGTACTCGCGCACCACGCTAAAACCGGCGTCCTCGACCGTCTTTTGCACGGCCTCGGCCATAACGGACAGCGGCAGCCATGGCTTGACGGCCGCCAGGCCCGCCTCCACGCTGGCGCGGGTGACGTCGACAAGACGCTGGCGCTCGGCCGAGACCTCGCCGATGCAGAACATGCGGCTCGAGTCGCTAAAGTAGCCGTCCAAGATCGTAGAGCAGTCCACATTGATGATGTCACCTTCGTGCAGCACGTCCGTATCGCAGGGGATGCCGTGGCAGACGACGTCGTTGATCGAGGTGCACACGCTTTTGGGGTAGCCCTCGTAGTTGAGGTCGGCCGGCGTGCCGCCGTGCTCGACGGTGTAGTTGTAGATCATCTGGTCGATCTGGTTGGTGGTCATGCCCGCGGCGATGTGCTCGCCTACGTAGTCGAGCACGCCCACGTTGATGGCGGCGGAGCGCTTGATGCCCTCGATGTCGGCGGGCGTCTTGTAGAGCGTGCGGGGCAGGACCTCCCAGCCCTCTTCCCACAAGCGCTCGAGGCGCTCGTCGAAGGCGCTGTGACATTTCTTATATTTTTTGCCGCTGCCGCACCAGCAAGCGTCGTTGCGGCCAGGCACGGGTCCGTTGTCAAACATGGCTAACTTCCTTTCATCCGCAGCTAGTATAGCCCACTCACAGGGCAGCTGCGCGCTAGTAGCTCACCTGGCAGGGGATGCCGAGGGCGCGCACGCGTGCAGCGATCGTGTCGAGCACCTCGGGTGCTGCCTTGGCAAGGCCGGCGACCGGTGTCTCGCGCGCCACCGTGTAGATGGTCGCTTCTTGTGGGCGAATGCGCTCGAGCGCCGCGAGCCAGGGGGCAACGTACTCCTCGCCGATGTTGTCGATGAGCTTGCCTTGATACTCGCCGGTCAAAAAGATCGTCTGGATAATAACGTGACCGTCAAAGCTTGCGAACGTCTCGATCTGGTGCTCGACGTCGTAGGGGCCAACGGGCTGGTCGAGCAGCTGGATAAACGCCGGGTCGACGGTATCGAGCTTAAGAATGTTGTCGTCGACCATCATGAGCGCGTCGTGCACCTCGGGGCGGTCGGCGCGCGTGCCGTTGGAGAGCACGGCGATCTTGGAGTTTGGGGCAAGCTCGTTGCGCAGCGCGACGGCGCCGGCGATGGCCTGCGGAAACTCCGGTGCGGCGGTGGGCTCGCCGTTGCCTGCGAAGGTGATCACATCGGGAAGTTCGCCCTCGGTTGCCATCTCGCGCAGCTTTGCCTCGAGCGCGTCGAGTACCACGGCAGCTGTGTTGTACGGCTCATGGCAGGGGCGCTCGGCGTTGAGGCCGTTTTCGCAGTAAATGCAGTCGAACGTGCAGATTTTGCCGCTGGCCGGCATCATGTTGACGCCGAGCGAGAGACCAAGGCGACGGCTGCGAACGGGCCCAAAGATGGGGCTGGCATTCAAAAACGTAGACATAGGCATATGCTCCTCAAGACAATTGTGCCTAAGCATAGCATCGGCTCCAAAGCAAGGTGCGGGCTCTTGCTTTACAAGTTTCGTTTTTTCACGTCGCCCATTATGCCGCGCCATGAAAAGCCTCGGGTCGGGTAAAGTTAATCTGTTAACAAGGTGTAAGGCAATGTGGGTCCATCCAACCGCGCTGACGTGCAACTGGATGAGCATTGATGATGGGGGCACAACATGAATTTTACGGTCGAGAATGCGGGCACCACGATTGCCTGTCGCGAATATGCCGGCCCAGATGTGTCGCCTGATGCTCCTGCCTTGGTGTGCGTGCACGGTGCTTGTGTCGACGGCACATTTTTCGACGGTATCGCTTGTGAGCTCAGCCGCAACTACCGCGTAATTGCCTACGACCGCCGCGGCTGCGGTGGCAGCAGCGATGCGGCAGACGGCAGCTATGATCTTGCCGCTCAGGCCGCCGACCTGCAAGCCGTGATCGAACACGTTGGCGCTCCGACAAATGTGCTTGCGCATAGCGCCGGTACGTTGGTGGCGCTGGAGCTTCTTCGCGCCGAACCCCATCTCGTCGCCCGTGCGATTCTGCATGAGCCGGCTGTGTCGGCCGAAGGCGTCGGCATGGGCGCAGCTCCGGTTTTGCTCGATATGATTGCGGCTGGAAAGGTTTCAAGGGCGCTCCGGCTTTTCTTGGGAGCCCTCGGCGACTTGGACCCCGAAGCTCCCGGGACGACCGAAGCGGAAGCCAAACATGCCCTGCGCAATGGTCGTTGCTTTATGGCTAATGAATACGGAACAAATATGACATATGCTCCCGACTGGGAGCGCGTCCGCGCGTCAAAGGCGGTGCCGGCCGTGTTTTTGGGCGAGCTTTCGGTCGATACACCCCGCGAGGCTGGCACGCGAGCGGCTGCCGAATATCTCGATTGCCCCCTTGTGACGATCCCGGGCGCGCATAACGGTCTGCGCGATCGCCCCGTTACGGCGGCAAACGCCGTTCGCGATGTCTTGGAGCGTTAGCACGCTCGATGACCTGCGGGGAGAGGGGCTGTTAGCGTTTCGTCATTGTTAACGAATGCGCCCATAACCGCGCGCCCGCGGCTCCATTACCGCCGTTTGCCAGGTCATAAAAATGTAACGATAATCGCGCGTTTGCCTTCAGCTGTTAGATGCTACCCTTGTACCAATTGATATGCACCGTTGCCGTGCGTAACGATAGGAAGGGCCCCATATGCTCAATAATCACGAGGTCAATCTAACCGACGAGGAGGCTGCCGCCGAGGTCGCCCGCGTCGCGAAGACCTACCCCGTGGTGCGTTTGTTGTCGGCCGATCAGATTAAGAGCGAGCCTAACTGCTTGCTCGCCGGCGATCGCTGCCCTTGTCTGCGTCAGTCGAGTCTTGAGGCCTTGGCAGGTTCCGATGATGTATCGGAGCAGCTGCTCAATGATGGTACCGAGTACCGCGCTCGCCTGCGCCCTCTGAAGGTCGAGGGCGAGCCTCACGTCCTGCTGATGGTGCGTCCGATCGATGAGCAAGAGGCTGCAGAAGAGGACCTCGTCTACACCGACGTGCTGACGAGTGTGCGCAATCGCCGATATTACGAGGAAAAGCTCCGTAGCGCCCGCATGAATGCCGGCGTTGCGGTGATCGACCTTGATGATTTTAGGGTCTTCAACGATACGTGTGGCCGTCATGCCGGCGACCTTGCGCTCGGTGCTGTGGCGACAGCCATACGCAGCGGAATTCGTTCGACTGACGAGCTCGTACGCTATGGCTGCGACAAGTTTGTGGTCGTCATGCCCAATATTCCCTCCGATGACTTCACCCGTCGCCTGCATCAGGTGTCCGATGCCGTTCATGCCACGATTGTTCCGGGCCATGAGTACGTGAACTTGACGGCATGTATTGGCGGTGTTCGCATTCATGGCGAGACGGTCGATGAGGGAGTTGGCCGCGCTGTCCAGTTATTGAGCCGCGCTAAGGCAAAAGCCGGTACGGTCGTGACCGACGCCGATTCCATCGAAGCCTTCCAAAGCGAAAAGCCTTTGGTGCTTATTGTCGATGACTCCGACATGAACCGAGCCATTCTCAACGAGATGCTCAAGGACGAGTATTGCATCCTCGAGGCCGACAACGGTCGTACGGCGCTCGACATGGTCGACCGCTATGGCGATGAGTTGTCGCTCGTGCTGCTGGATATTGTCATGCCGGGCATAAGCGGCTTTGAGGTGCTGGCCGATCTGTCGCGCCGATCGGGTATCGACAATCTGCCTTTCATCATGATTTCGAGCGAAGATTCCGATGATATGGTTTTGCGCGCGTACGAGCTGGGCGCCTCGGACTATATCAACCGCCCGTTTGACTCCCGTGTCGTGCGCCGCCGTGTAAGCAACACCATCCGCCTATACGCCAAGCAGCGCCGCCTGACGAGCCTGCTGTCCCAGCAGTACAACGAGCGCGTCAAGAACAGTCGCATGCTCATCGACATCATGGCCGGCGTCATGGAGCTTCGCAATGGCGAGAGCGGCAGGCACGTTACGAACATCGAGAAGCTGACCGAGCTGCTGCTTGGCTGTCTGGTCCAGCGTAGCGGCACGATCTCCCTCGACAATGAGGAACGCTCCACGATTGCCCTGGCTTCGGCGCTGCACGATATCGGCAAGATGTCGATTGACGATGCGATTCTCAACAAACCCGGGCGCCTTACGCCCGAGGAGTTCGAGATTATGAAGACGCATACCACGATGGGCGCCGACATGTTGCTTGAGCTGGGCCGCCATCACGTCGGCAATGCGCTTATGGAATATGCGTACCAGATTGCGCGTTGGCATCACGAGCGCTGGGACGGCAAGGGCTATCCCGATGGCCTTAAGGGCGACGAGATTCCCATTGCCGCGCAGGTGGTCTCGGTGGCCGACGTGTATGATGCGCTGACGAGCGTGCGCGTGTACAAGGACGCTATCCCGCACAAGGAGGCGATCCAGATGATCCTGGACGGTAAGTGCGGTACCTTTAACCCGCTGTTGCTCGACTGCCTGCTCGAGGTGCAAGACCGTATTGCCGAGACGTTGGCACGCCCCGCCGATGTTGTCGCGTTTCCCACGATTTAGTTTGACCAAAGGAGTTTCAATCCATGATTTCCATGCGTGAGGCGTATGAGAAGATCGGCGCTAATTATGATGACGCGTGCGCTCGGCTGATGGGCGAGGAAATGCTTGCCCGCTTTGCCCTCAAGTTTTTGGATGACGAGAGCATGGACAAGCTGGAGGCCGCCATGGCGGCAGGAGACGCCGAAGGTGCGTTTATGGCAGCGCACACGCTCAAGGGCGTGAGCCAGAACCTGGGATTCGATAATCTGTACGAGCCGGCGGTTGTGGTGACCGATGCGCTGCGCGGCGCCGATGCCGTTGACGGCGCACGCGAGGGAATGCATGCACTGCAGCAGCAATATGCGGCTACGATGTCGGCCCTGCGCGAGGCGGCTGAATAAGAGCTTGCGAGCCTTGGACTGTGTGCCGGCAGCATATAGGTAATAGGGCGCCCCGCCGGACCATGTGGCCGGCGGGGCGCCCTTATCTGTTATGCGGTTCGCGAGCTAGCGGGCCTGCTTTACCTTGGCCGCTGCCTCGACAAACGACTTCCACAGGTTAAAGTCGGTCTCGAGCGTCTTCCACGTGTACTCAGGGTGCCATTGCACGCCCAGGCAGAAAGGCTGGCCTTCGACTTCGATGCACTCGGGAACGCCGTCGGTTGCCTTGGCGACCAAGCGCGTGCTTTTACCCAGACGATCGACGCAGCAGTGATGTGCCGAGTTGGTCTGGATCAGCCTGTGCCCGCCAACCGCGCGCTCCAGCAGCGAGCCCGGCACGACCTCGACGGGATGCACAGGGTCGTTGAGCACGTGGGTATGGCGCCACTGCGTGCGGCCCTCGCGAGCGCCCAGGCTCGGCACGTCCATGCACAGGGTGCCGCCGGTGGCGACGTTGAGCAGCTGCGTGCCGCGGCAGGTGGTAAAGAGCGGCTTTTTGGCGCGGAGCACCTCGTCGACCAGCTTGAACTCAAAACTATCACGGATCTCGCAGCAGAGGGTGGGGTCGTAGGGTCGATCATCGCCCCAACGTTTGGGATTGACATCCGGGCCACCGGGAATGGCGATGCCGTCGGCGATATCGACGTAATGACGGATGACCTCAATGTCCTCGGTGATGGACATCTGCAGCGGCAGGCCGCCGGCGGCAAGGATGGCATCGACAAAGACACTTGCGATTTCTTCGTTGGGGGAGAGCGTTTCGCTTAAAAACGGCTTTGCCCCTTCCCAACGCGGCGCCACCAGGATGAGTGGACGGTCGGCGGGGGCAACGTCGACGTGCGGGGTATAGGACGAGGAGGTATGGGTTCCGATCATAGGTGTTGCTTTCGAATCCGGGTGGACATGGTGCATGGGTGGCGCGGGGCAAACGTTACTGATGAATTTGCCCGCGTGGCAATTGGGTTAGTGGCCCTTGATGGAGTTGAGGAAGTCCTGGGCGCGCTTGGTCTGGGGGTGGTCGAAGAACTCGTCGGGCGTGCCGGTTTCCACGATCTGGCCGTCGGCCATAAACACGACGCGGTCGGCTACGCGGCGGGCAAAGTTCATCTCGTGCGTGATGACGATCATCGTCATGCCCTGCTGGGCCAGACGGACCATGACCTCGAGCACCTCGTTGATCATCTCGGGATCGAGGGCACTCGTGGGCTCGTCAAAGAGCATGGCCTTGGGTTGCATGGCAAGCGAGCGGGCGATGGCTACGCGCTGTTGCTGGCCGCCCGAGAGCTGTGCGGGCACCTTATCGGCCTGCTCGGCCACGCCCACGCGGCCCAGCAGGTCCATGGCGCGCTCACGGGCTTCGTCCTTGGAGACGCCCAGCACATCGACCGGTCCCAGCATGACGTTCTGCAGGACGGTCATATGTGCGAACAGGTTGAACTGCTGAAACACCATGCCCAGCTCGGCACGCATGCGGGCAAGGTCCTTGCCTTCCTGCGGTAGGGGCTCGCCCTCGATGAGGATCTCGCCCGAGTCGATGGTTTCCAGGCGGTTGATGGTGCGGCACATGGTCGACTTGCCCGAGCCCGAAGGACCGATCACAACGACGACCTCGCCGCGGTCGACTGAGAGATTGATGTCGTTGAGGACGTGCAGATCTCCGTAGTGCTTATCGACGTGTCTGAGCTCGATCAGCGGCTGATTGCCGGTGGAAGAGGTGCTCTGTGCCATGGTGCTCGGCTCCTTATGACTCGAAATGGTAAAGCGTTAGCGGATGATGGTCGCGCCGGTCTTGTGCGAAACGTAGACAGCGGCCTTGTTGATCGCGACGTTGATGAGGATGTAGATGACCGCGATAACCAGGTAGACCGACACGAGGGCGTCGTAGTTGGTAATGAGCACGCGGGCGTTTTGCATGAGGTCGGGGTAGCTCACCACGTAGGCGACGGTGGTGTCTTTGACTACGACCACAAGCTGCGAAATCAACGACGGAATGATAAACCGAATAGCCTGCGGCAACACGATTTTAAAGGTGATTTTAGCTTTGGAGAGGCCGAGTGCCTGGGCGGCTTCGACCTGGCCGCGCGGCACGGCGTTGACGCCAGCGCGAAAGATCTCGGCGAGTACGCCAGCTGCGGCGAGCGCGACGGGAAGCGTGAGCATCCAAAAAGATGGCAGCGCGATCTTGTACTGGGGCAGCACCAAAAAGAAGAAGTAGATGAACAGCAGGCTCGGTACGCCGCGGAAGAAATCGGTGAGCACGCGGCAAACCAGTTGGAGCGGCTTAATGTCGCTGGTGCGTCCGAGCATAAGGGCTAAGCCCAGCACCAGTGCGATGGCGCCAGCGGTGAGTGCGACTTTAACAGTGCCCTCAAAGCCGGCAAGCAGGAACTTCCAGGTGGTGAGGTGCGTAAAGAAATACCAATAGTGGACCGAAAGCTGGCCGGTCACATAGAAGCGCTGCAGTACCAGGATGGCGAGCGCGGCGACAGCAACAAGCGAGATGGCGGTGCCGATGCGAATCTTGGCGCGCATCTTGGGGCCGGGAGCCTCGTAGAGCGCATCGCGCATGGTGAGCGCGGAGGTGGAGTGCTTGCTCATCGGAGGATCCTCACCTTCTTATCGATATAGTTGCCAATGTGGCTCACCACGAAGGCTGTGCCCAGGTAGCCGAGCGCCGAGATAAAGAACGCGGCGACGCCGCCGAGCGAGCGCGTGTTGATATAGCTCACCACGCCGGTGAGCTCTTGCGGCTTAAGCGGCACCTGGCTGCCCAAGGCGGTAGTGAGCATGACGGCGATAAAGAGGTTAGTCATGGGCAGCACACTCGAGCGCAGTGCCTGCGGAATCACGATCTTGGCGAGGATGCGGCTGAAGCTCATGCCGAGCGAACGTGCGGCTTCCACCTGACCGACGCCGACGGTATTGATGCCGCTCATAAAGTTCTCGGAGCCAAAGGCCGAGCCCAAAAGGACCGTGGCGACGATAACGCAGGTGCGGTAGGGCAGGACGACCTTGAGCGGCGGCAGCGCATAGACGACGATGATGAGCAGCGCAATGCCGGGGATGTTACGGAAGACCTGGACATACAGGTCGCCAAAGACGCGCAGCGGCTTGAGCGGCGACACGCGCATCACGGTGACGGCAACGGCCAGCACCATGGCGATGGCAAACGACTCAAGTGTCATGCCCCAGGTTGCTAGCAGGGCGTCGATATAGTTCTGGCCATAGAGCGACCAGAGCTCGGAGAGACTCATGCGGACCTCCTGCCGGTAAGGAAAGGGGCTCCCGTGTGTACGGAAGCCCCGACAACTCAGTGAGGAAACAGTTTACCGCAATAAAGCGCATCATGCGTTTCCGTATGGTTTCGTTGCGGCTGTTACCAGGCTCGCTGCCTAGGCGCCGATCTCGGGCAGCTCGGGAACATTGGTGTCGCCCGTACGGTCACCAATGCAGATCTGCCACAGCTCGGTCCAGGTGCCATCGTCCTCGATCTTCTTAAGGAAGTCGTTAACGAAGGCGACGCCGTCGGAATCGAGCGGCAGGCCGATGCCGTAGGGCTCCTTGCTGCCGAAGGGCTTGCCGGCGATCTTGTACTTACCGGGCTCGCGGACCAGGGCGCTTTGCTGCATGTTGTTGTCGATGACATAGGCGTCAACGCGACCCTGCTGGAGTGCCTGGCGGGCCTCCTCGTCGGTCTTGAACTCCTGCTGGCTGGCCTTGGGAACGAACTCCTCCAGGATGGCGGGGCCGTTGGAGCCGGACTGGACGGCGACGTTCTTGTCGGCCAGGTCGTCGACGCTCTTGATGTCGTCGTTATCGGCGAGCACCAGGATGGCCTGCTGCGTGTAGTAGTAGGGGCCGGCGAAGGAGACGAGCTTCTTGCGCTCGTCAGTGATGGTGTAGGTGGCAAAGACGGCGTCGACCTGGCCGTTCTGCAGGACAGACTCGCGCGTGTCCGAGGTCACCTGGGTGATCTCGACCTTGTTCTCGCCCAGAATGTAGTTGGACAGGAGCTGTGCGATACCGGCATCGAAGCCGCGGGTCTGACCGTCTTTCTCGTTGAGGAGGGAGAAGAGCGTGGAGGTCTGAACGCCACCGATCTTAAAGACGCCGGCGTCCTTGACGGCCGTGGCCCAGGTGCTGGCGGCGATGGCATCGTCGTCGGCTTTGGGACCGTTGTCGACGAGCTTGTCGAATGCCTTGGCATCGAGCGTAGCGGAAACCTCGGTATCCTCGGAGCCCTTGGAGGAGCCGGCGGCGGAACCCTTGTCGGCCTCGGCGCTGGTGTCGGAGCAGCCGGCAAGACCAAGGCCGGCGACGGTTGCGAAGGTGGCGGCAACGAAGCCGCGGCGGTCGAGAACGACCTGCTGGGAGAGGTTCTTGCTCATAGGAGAACACCTTTCTCAAAAAATCCTAGTGGTTGAGTAGAGTTATACCCTATTGCGCTCAAATGGGTCAACACGAAATAACTCAGAAACATACTTGTCTTATGGGTTATTCTACCTACCAAAAAGGGACAGGCACCTTCGTGGTGGTTTTGGCCGATGCGGCGGCATGCCTTGTTGCTTTGTCTCGATCTGTAACATCCGCAGCCATTTTTGCTGAGTAACTGTTACAGATCGAGATTTTCTCTTCAGGGGAATTCGAATGTCTCAATCTGTAACATCTGGACGGTCAAAAGGTCCCTATCTGCTACAGATTGAGACAAAGGTCTGGGACTACGACGTCTTATCTCGATCTGTAACAGCTAGACGGGAATTCGGGCCCTAGATGTTACAGATTGAGATAATCGCGTCGTGAAAACAAAAACCTCCGCAGGGGTGCTTCCCTTGCGGAGGTTTTCTTACTCGTTGAGTAGTCTCACGGCTTCGGCGGCCATGTTCTCGACCGTCATGCCGTTCTGCGCGAGCAGTTCGTTGGGATCGTAACGGTCGGGAAAGCCCTTGGCGATGCCAAAGGTGCGCGTGCGCAACGGCGTGCATGCCAGATAGCATGCCACGCGCTCGCCCCAGCCGCCGTCCAAGATGCCGTCCTCGAGGGTGACGACAACGCGATGCTCGGCGGCAAGACTGTCGAGGAACTCGCGGTCGAGCTCGGTTGCAAAGCGCGGGTTGACGAGCGTGGCCTCGATGCCGTACTCGGCGGCCAAGCGGTTTGCCACGCGCTCGCCCAACTCAAAGAAGTCGCCGAGCGCAAGCACGGCAACGTCGCGGCCCTGACGCACCACGTTATAGCGAACGGCGCTGTAGTCGGTGTCTTCGGCGGGCGCAAGGTCGGGACGGCTCACCAGGCCGATGCCCGGTACGCGGATTGCCACGGGATGCTCGCGGTGGTCGAGCGACCAGCTCAGCATGGACAGATATTCCTCCATGCAGGCCGGCGCCAAGTAGTGCATGTTGGGAAGACCGCCCAGCATGGAAATATCAAAGAACGAGAGGTGCGTCTCGGACGTGGTGCCAAAGATTGACGCACCAAACACCAAAATGGTTGCGGGGGCGTCGTTGAGGCACAGGTCGTGCCACAGCTCGTCGTAGGCGCGCTGCAAAAACGTGCCGTACACACCAAAGACTGGCTTGGCGCCCGAGCGCGCAAGCGCGGTGGCAAAGGTCACGGCGTGCTCCTCGGCAATGCCCACATCGACGAACTGTTTGCCGGCGGCAGCGCGAAGCTCGGGTGTAAAGCCCATAATGTAGGGCGTGGCGGCCGTGATGCCAACGACCTGTGGATCGCGCTCGATGGCGGCGCTGAGCGCCTCGCCCGTAATGTCAGCATAGGTGCGCGGCGCGGGCTCGCTCGGATGGCCCGGGCAGAGCTTGCGCCCGGTCGCCATGTCAAACGGACCCACGTGGTGCCAGCGCTCGGGGTCGCTTTGGGCTGGCTCAAAGCCCTTGCCCTTGGCGGTGGAGACGTGCAGCACGATGGGATGATCGATATTGCGCAGTTCCTGCAGCGCGTCGACGAGGGCCAACACATCGTTACCGGCGTCCAGATAGCGGTAGTCGAGCCCCATCGCGCGGAAAACGTTGCGCTCGCAGGTGCCGTTGCTGGCGCGCAGCTCGGCCAGATTGCGATACAGGCCGCCATGGTTCTCGGCAATGGACTGGTCGTTGTCATTGACGATGATGATCAGGTTGCTATCGAGTTCGGCGGCATTGTTAAAGCCCTCAAACGCCAGGCCGCCCGAAAGCGAGCCGTCGCCAATAACGGTAATGACGTTGTACGTATCGCCCGCCAGGTCGCGAGCGTGCGCCAGGCCGCAGCCCAGGCTCACCGAGGTCGAGGTATGGCCCATGGCGAACAGGTCGTGCTCGGACTCGTCGGGATTGGCAAAGCCAGAAGCCTCACCATAACGTTCCGGATCGATATAGGTGTACGCGCGCCCGGTCAGCGCCTTGTGAGCGTAGGTCTGGTGCGACACGTCAAAGACAATCTTGTCGGTGGGAGAGTTAAACACGCGATGAAGCGCAACCGTAAGCTCAACGACGCCCAGGTTGGGGGCAACGTGCCCGCCGACGGCGGCGGAGCTTTCGAGGATTGCCTGGCGGATCTCGCCGCAGAGCTGCGGGAGCTCGGCGCGATTAAGAGCCTTGACGTCCTCGGGCGTTGTCGTTTGCGTAAGCAGCATCGTTGTGGGTTACTCCATGCGAATCGAGCGCCGGCGCTCCCTCGGCCGACACAATTGCACAAGACAGTCTCGCACATTTTGGCGTTTGATATGTGACGGCGGCGCGGTAATTCGCCAACTGGCGGGGCAAAACGTTTTGTCCGATGCCATACTGATGTGTTCCATGATGTTTTTATCGATTGTGCACAAGCCGTGGCTTGCCGCTGTGAGTCGCTGGAAGGAGGCAGCATGTCCGATGTCGTTCGTGCCGAGAACATCGCGTGCGAAGTAGACCATGCTGCCCGTCAACTGGCACAGGCGGGCCGTCTGGACCTGACGCGCGAGTTTATCCAACATGGCGACGTGACGGTCTATGCACATGTGACTTCGGTAGCGCGGGCGAGCCTGTCCTTTGCCGAGTGCTTGGGCCGTGCTGGCATTTCGATCGACCGTGCCTCGCTGCTGCGCGGGGCCTTGCTGCACGACTACTTTCTCTATGACTGGCACGATCCCGATCCGAGCCATCGCCTGCACGGATTTCGGCATCCGTTTTTTGCCCTGGCGCGTGCCGAGGAAGATTTTGAGCTGACGTTGCGCGAGCGGAATATCATCGGGCGGCATATGTTTCCGCTGGTGCCCGTGCCGCCGACGTGTCGCGAGGCGTGGATTGTTTGCCTGGCGGATAAATGGTGTGCTCTGCGTGAGACGGTCGCCGGCCGCCTGCCGCGCAAAGGCGGCGCGAACGATTCGAACGAGGGCTCGAGTGACGGCTCGAGCAAAGATTCGAGCGAGAAGAGGAGAGGGTAGACGGTGGGGACCGCGATCGACATGGCATTTGGCGGCGTGACGCTTGCCGCCTGCCCACTCTCGGCACTGGTGCTCTCGTTTGCCTTTTACGGGTTTTGCGGTTGGGCATGGGAGTCGACGGTCTGCGCCATGCTCAACCACGGACGCTTTGCCAACAGCGGCTTTTTGCTGGGACCGTGTTGCCCCATCTATGGCGCGGGCGGCATTGCCTGCTGGCTGCTGTTGCGCGGAATTCCTGACGCGTCGAGCCAGTTTGTCGCTGCAGCGCTCGTATGCAGCGTGATTGAGTACAGCGTAGGCGTGCTGTTGGAAAAAACAACGGGCGCTCGCTTTTGGGATTACTCGCACCTGCCGTTTAACTTGCACGGACGCATCTGCCTGTACTGGGCATGCGCGTTTGGCCTGGGTGCGCTGTGCATTTGCCGTTTAGTGGAGCCGGCATTGCTGGGGCTGCTTGGCCATCTGCCGGTGCTGATTGTGCGGTTGTCCGCCTTTATCGTCGCGGTCGCGATGATGGTCGACGCGTTGTGCTCATTGGCGAGCTGGCGGCGTCTGTCTGATCAGCTGGAGCGCGTCCGGGCCGACCTTGCCGACCGCATCAACGAGTCGCTTGCCGACGCGTCCGACTCAATGCTCGAGCGCATTCCCGATTCTACGATTGACTCGGTGGCACAGACGCACATCCGTAGCCGTGCCGTTAACGCGTGGCTGGCCGAGCTGGGTGACGCCGCGCTCGATGCCCCGCGCGAGAAGGCTTCGATGCCGACGTTTATCGCGGATGGTGCTCGCGGCCTGGCGCTTGCCGCCCGCCGCGTGGCCGATGCCGCGCCGAACATGCCGCGTCCGTCGCTCAGTCGTCGCCTTGCCGGCAAGCGCATGAGCCGTCCGGTGCCAAGCGTGTCGCTCAGCCGACGCGACCTGCGCTTCTTCAATGCCTTCCCGCGCTTGCGCATCAACCGCTACGAGGGCGTCATCCGAGCTACCGACCTCCGCGACCGAGCCCGCGAGCTGTTCCGCCGCTAGCCGGGACGGGCGCGCTCACGGCTTCCTTGCTCGCGTATTTCCCGTTCGTTTCGCGTCCGTTGCCGCGCCGTTTCCAAGATTGCGGCACCGTTGGAGACGGCAAGATTTGGGTCGAGCCGGTCGAGGAAGTCATCCGCATCCGTACCGGCGAACACGGTCCCGCCGCGGTGTAGGACAATCTTTCGCCTGACGGGCGTGCCTCTCTTGGGGCGCGCCCGTTCTCGTCTACAATATCGTGCAGACGAAGGAGAGGCATGCCCATGATCAAGATGTTTGCGAGTGACTTAGACGGAACGCTGCTGAACGCCCTGCACGAGGCGGATGGGACCATCCGCCGTGCCATTCGCGAGCTGACCGAGGCTGGCCTGCATGTGGTTCCCGCGACCGGACGCTCAACGCTGCCGATCGGCGAGCATGGCTTTACGGGCCTGCCGCTTGACGCCTGCTGCTCCAATGGGTCCATCGTGCGCGACAGCCATGGCGAGGTGCTCAAGACCTGGACCATCGACCCGCAGATCACCGAGGAGCTGCTCAAGGAGTTTCCGGACATTTGCTTTGATTGCTCCACGCCCGATGGCATGTTCTCGAGCGGATCGTTTGAGATGCATCAGGCGGGCTTTAAAAAGGACAGTCCTATCAAGCGCATCGTGATGCGTGGCATGCGTGCACGTGGCGGGTATCACGAGGAGCAGTATTTCGACCAGTCGATCGGTGACATCCTGCGCCACGATGTGTGCAAGATCAACTGTCGCGTGACCTCGCTCGAGCTGGAGCGCGACCTTAAGGCGTATTTGGCCGAGCGCTCGGACCGTGTGGTCAACGCGCCGTTCGATCCGGTGATGTTTGAGATCACGGACGTGGCGTGCAACAAGGGCGAGAGTGTGGCTTGGCTGGCGGGCTACTACGGTATTGCCGAGGACGAGGTCGCGGTCTACGGCGACGGCGGCAACGACATCGCCATGCTCAAACGCTTCCGTCACAGCTACGCGACCAAAAACGCTAGCGATGTAGCCAAGGCCGCCGCGAGCGCGACCATCGGCAGCTGCATGGTCCACGCCGTCCCCAAACACATGCTCGTCACCATGCGCAAGCAAAACTCCCGCACCGTCATCGAATAATGTGACAAAGGGACAGCCCCTTTGTCACATCCAAAATATTGCCTTTACGTGTTGATACACACGGTGTGCAATAATACTCGCACTGTGCAATAGCGCGCAGACTGAGTAACAAGGAGGACGCTTGTCCCAGCTCGAGAAATGTGATCGCCGGTCCCTTCGCTCGCAGCGTGCCCTACGCCAAGCACTTGCCAGCGAGCTTGCCGAAAGCGGCGACCTTTCGCACATTAATGTCGCGTCGCTCACCGAGCGCGCTGGCCTTACGCGCCGCACGTTCTATTCGCACTACCGCGATATTCCCGACTTTATCAATCAAATCGAGGATGGCTTGCTGGCCGAGATCCGCGAGCGCATTGAGCTCATCACCGCAGCTCAGTTGCCCGATCTCTATCACAACATCGATGAGCTCGAGCCGGCGCCCGGTTCGGTTGAGTTGCTGCGCTACCTTGCGGCCAACCGCGATTTAATCGGATCGCTGCTGGGCCCGGGCGGCGACCAGGCTTTCATTAAGAAGATTATCGACACCGCGCGTGAGGCCGTGGTGCCTCGTGCACAGACGGGCATTTTGGGCCTGGCGCTGGGCACGTTCTTTGACTACTACGTTACCTACGTCGTGAGCGCCGAGGTCGGCATGATTCAGCGCTGGTTTGAGCACGGCCTCACCGAATCGCCCGAGGCCATGGCACGCATTATGACGGTTATCGCCTTTGTGCGTCCCGGCGACCTATATGGTCAACCCATCGATATCAACGTGCCGGAATACGGCTTGAAGCTATTGAACCTGCAGCTCGAGGATACGGCCGACACCGCCGCAACCGTCGAGTCCAACAACTAAGAGGAGAGATAATGAGCAAACTCGTCGATGGCATCAAGGATCGCATGGTCGCTGCCGCACGCGAGGCCGCGCCCGCCGTGGTGGACGCCGCGCAGAAGGCCGCGACCGCGGCTGCCGAGAAAGTTGCCGAGGCAGTTGCCGATGCCAAGAACGCGGCAGGGGAGACGTCCGTCGCCAGCGAGCCCGCTACCGCTGCCGAGCCCGTAGCCGCCGCCCACGCCCCCGAAGGCGCGATCTTCAACCCCGAGAACGCTCGCGGCAACCTGCACCTGGGCATCGACGTGGGCTCCACCACCGTTAAACTTGCCGTGCTCAACGACGACAACCAGATCGTCTACGCCAAGTACCAGCGCCACCACACCGACGTCCGTGCCTGCGCCCGCGACCTGTTCGAGGGCGCTGCGACCGTGCTGCCGACGGCCCAGATGACCTGCGCCATCACCGGCTCGGGCGGCCTTCTGCTGTCCCAGTGGCTCGACCTGGAGTTTGTCCAGGAGGTCATCGCCAGCAAGCGTGCCGTCGAGACCCTCATCCCGGCCACCGATGTCGCCATCGAGCTGGGCGGCGAGGATGCCAAGATCATCTACTTCGATAACGGCATCGAGCAGCGCATGAACGGCACCTGCGCCGGCGGCACGGGTGCGTTCATCGACCAGATGGCAACCCTGCTCCACACCGACGCCAGCGGCCTCAACGAGCTCGCGGCCAACGCCACCACCATCTATCCTATCGCCAGCCGCTGCGGTGTCTTTGCCAAGACCGACGTGCAGCCGCTGCTCAACGAGGGCGCCCGCCCCGAAGACGTGGCTGCCTCCATCTTCCAAGCCGTCGTGACCCAGACCATCTCGGGCCTGGCGTGCGGCCGTCCCATCCGCGGCAACGTCGCCTTCCTGGGCGGCCCGCTGCAGTATCTCTCCGAGCTGCGCCACCGCTTCTACCTCACGCTCAACCTGGACGAGGAGCACCGTATCGTGCCCCAAAACGCCCACCTGTTTGTGGCGAGCGGCGCCGCCATGGCGCACGAGTCCAACAAGCTCAGCACGTTCCCGCAGCTCATCGAGGCTATCGATGCTCTGGGTGACACACAGGGTGCCGAGGTCGAGCGTCTGGACCCGCTCTTTGCCGCCGACGAGGACTTTGCCGAGTTCAAGGGCCGCCACGACACCGAGGTCGTCCCCAAGGGCAAGCTCGAAGGCTACACCGGCCGCGTGTTCATCGGTATCGACGCCGGTTCCACCACCATGAAGGCCGCGCTCGTGGGCGAGGACGGTCAGCTGCTGCACACCTGGTACGGCAACAACAACGGCGACATCCTGGGCACGGCCAAGGTCATCATGGCCGATTTCTACAACCACATTCCCGCCGGTTGCACCATCGGCCACGTGACTACCACGGGCTACGGCGAGGCGCTGCTCATCGAGGCCCTCAAGGCCGACTCCGGCGAGATCGAGACCGTCGCGCATCTGCGCGGCGCCAAGGCGTTCCTGCCCGGCGTCGAGTTCATTCTGGACATTGGCGGCCAGGACATGAAGTGCCTGCGCGTCAAGGACGGCGTGATCGAGCACATCATGCTCAACGAGGCCTGCTCGTCGGGTTGCGGTAGCTTTATCGAGAGCTTCGCCGTCTCTATGAATATGGACGTGCGCGCGTTCGCAAACGCTGCCATCCATGCCAAGGCCCCGGTCGACCTGGGCAGCCGCTGCACGGTCTTTATGAACTCGCGCGTCAAGCAGGCGCAAAAGGAAGGCGCCACGGTGGGCGACATTGCGGCCGGCCTGTCCTATTCCGTCATCAAGAACGCCCTGTTCAAGGTCATTAAGCTGCGCGACCCCAAGGAGATCGGCAGCCAGGTGATCGTCCAGGGCGGCACCTTTATGTCCGATGCGACGCTGCGCGCGTTTGAGCAGCTCACCGGCGTTCATGCCGTGCGTCCCGACATCGCCGGCTGCATGGGCGCCTACGGTGCGGCCTTGCTCGCCCGCGATCGCGCCGGCGCCGACGGCACCTCGACCATCCTCTCGGCCGAGGACATCGCACACCTCACCGTGACGCAAAAGCATGTCCGCTGCGGCCGTTGCTCTAACAACTGCCAGCTTACCGTCAACGACTTTGGCGGCGGCAGGCGCTTCATTACCGGCAACCGCTGCGAGAAGGGCGCCGGCCACAAAAAGCAAAAGACCGAGGCCCCCAACCTCTTCAAAAAGAAAAACGAGTTGCTGTTTAACCGCGAGGTGCTGAGCCCCGACGAGGCCCCGCGCGGCACCGTCGGCATCCCGCGCGCGCTCAACATGTACGAGAACTACCCCTTCTGGCATGCATTCTTTACGCGCCTGGGCTTTAGCGTGCAGCTGTCCGACCAGTCGAGCAAAAAGACCTACCAGGCGGGCATCGAGTCCATGCCGTCCGAGAGCGTGTGCTACCCGGCAAAGATGAGCCACGGCCATGTGATGAACCTTATCGACCGCGATGTCGACTTCATCTGGATGCCGTGCGTGCGTTGGGAGCGCAAGGAGGATCCGACGGCTGGCAACTGCTATAACTGCCCCATCGTCATGAGCTACCCCACGGCGCTGGCGCTCAATATTGACGAGATCCGCGAGCAGAACATCGAGTTCCTGTATCCGTTTGTGCCGTATCACGACAAGACCGAGCTCAAGCGCCGCCTGTACCAGGTGCTCGCCGTCGACCGTGTGGCCGATGCTGAGGCCGGTCGCGGTCGCGTGCGCGGTCCTAAAATCACGCGCTCCGAGGTCGATGCCGCCGTCAACGCTGCCTTTGAGGCCGATGCGCGTTTCCACGAGGACATCCAGACTATGGGCGAGGAGGCTCTTAAGTGGGTCGAGGACCACGGCGGCCATGGCATCGTACTCGCCGGCCGTCCTTACCATAACGACCCCGAGATCAACCACGCCCTGCCCGAGCTTATTTCGAGCTTTGGCTTTGCGGTCTTTACCGAGGATTCGCTCGCGCATCTCGTGAAGCCCGAGCGCCCCATCCGCGTCGTCGACCAGTGGATGTACCACAGCCGCCTGTACGCCGTCGCCCGTTTTGTGACGATGCGCAACGATCTGGACCTGATCCAGCTCAACTCCTTCGGCTGCGGCCTGGATGCCCTGACCACCGATCAGGTACAGGAAATCCTAGAGGCCAGCGGCAAGATCTACACCGTGCTCAAGATCGACGAGGTGTCCAACCTGGGTGCCGCGCGCATTCGCATCCGCTCGCTCATGGCCGCGCTTAAGGACCAGGAGGCCGAGCGCCTGGCCGAGGCCACGGCCGCGGGCGAGGCCTACGAGCAGGGCGATGCCGCGCCGGTGGCGCCCTCCACGGATGCCCCCGCATTCGCGAGCCGCAAGTACACGTTCGAGGCGCAGCGCGAGAGTGCTTCGACCGCGTGGCCCAAGGTCCCCTTTACCGAGCAGATGCGCGAGGAGGGCTACACCATCCTGTGCCCGCAGATGGCGCCGATCCACTTTGACCTGGTCAAAGAGGTATTCCGTGGTGCCGGCTACAACTTGGAGCTGCTGCCCTCGACCGACCACGACGCCGTCGAGGCCGGCCTGCGCTATGTGAACAATGACATTTGCTATCCGTCGATCCTGGTAACGGGCCAGATCATGGAGGCCATCGAGAGCGGTCGGTACGACCTGTCCAAGACGGCCGTGGTTATCAGCCAGACCGGCGGCGGCTGCCGTGCCACCAACTACATCGCACTTATCCGCAAGGCCCTGCGCGAGAGTGGCCACCCCGAGATCCCGGTGATCTCGCTTTCTGCTGTGGCGCTCGGCGAGGACAACCCCGGCTTTAAGATTACGCCGGCGCTGCTCAAGCAGGCGGTCTACGCGGTGCTCTTTGGCGACGTGATGATGCAGATGCTCTATCGTTGCCGTCCGTACGAGGCCACTCCCGGCGCTGCCAACGCACTCTACGAGGAGTACATGGCGCGCGCTCGCAAGCTGGCGCCCAAGTTCAACCGCCACAACTACACCAAGCTTGCGCGTGAGGCCATCCGCGCGTTCGACACCATGCCGCTCGTGGGCGAGGGCACCAAGCCGCGCGTGGGCGTGGTTGGCGAGATCTTGGTCAAGTTCCATCCCACGGCCAACAACCACGTGGTCGATGTCATCGAGCGCGAGGGCTGCGAGGCCGTGGTGCCGGGCCTGCTCGACTTCTTCCTGTACTCCATGAGCAACGCCGAGCTGCAGAAGGACGAGCTGGGAAGCTCTGCTACCACGCGCGCTGGTATGCAGGCGCTCATCAAGCTCGTGGACTGGATGCGCACGCCGGTGGAGGAGATGCTCGAAAAGTCCCGCCGCTTTGAGGCGCCCGAGCGCATCGGCACCATGGCCGACAAGGCCCGCACGGTGCTTTCGGTGTGCAACAACATGGGCGAGGGCTGGTTGCTCACGGCCGAGATGCTCGACCTGATCGATCACGGTGCGCCCAACATCATCTGCACGCAGCCCTTCGCGTGCCTGCCTAACCACGTGGTGGGCAAGGCCGTGATCAAGGAGCTGCGCCGCCAGCATCCCGAGAGCAACATCGTCGCGGTGGACTACGACCCCGGTGCGTCCGAGGTCAACCAGCTCAACCGCATCAAGCTCATGATCAGCGTGGCCAAGGAGAACATGCGCGCCGGCAAGGGCTTTAAGCTCGAGAAGGTGGCACCGCTCGCGATGGACGAGGTCACCGGCCAGATGCGTGCCCATGACGGCTGCGTGAGCTGCGGGCCGGCCAGCGAAGAGGCCGTTGCATCGGTCGCCGAGCGTCTGGGACGCGGCATTAAGAAGTAACTGGCCTGCTATGTGCTAGATATGAGACAAACGGGTGGTGGCCGTACCGGCTACCACCCGTTTTTGCTGAACATATGTTGCGCAAATGACCTTGCTACAGCCTTCCGTGGGCTTGCCCAATTTTTGGGCCGGTTCGGGCTTTGAGGACAAGTTGCTGCAGGCCCAAGGCGATTTTTCGCTCAACGCAGGCCAGCACAGTGTGACCTATCTGCCAAACGACGAGATGATCGCTGCGGACTGCCCATCGCCACCTACGAGATGGAAGCCGAAAAGTATATCTACCGCGTGTACAAGTACGAGCTGTAGGGCCGCGCTTAGGTTTGACCAATGGAGTATGAAAACACGCCGTTCGCCGATGCCCCCTCCGCGAGTGGCAGCCATATGGTTTGATGTCAGAAACATATAGTTGTCGCTAGCCTGCTGGCGACGTTCCCCCTGACATCGGAGGTTTCAGGTATGTTTCGCGCTCCGTTAAACAACTATCGGTTGGGCTAACATGGGTCGCCGTACTATTTCGATAACCCTTGCAGTGGTCTGCCTGGCTGTGCTCCTGGGCGCTACAGGGCTGTTTGCTATAAGTCGAGAAACGTCCTATATGCAGGAATGCGCTTCCGAAGGGTTTGCCATTGACGGTTACTATCGGGATGACAAGACGAGTCTGGAAACCCTGGCCTTTCTTGAAGAGGATAACCATCGGTGGCAACTGGTCGACAAAGACGGCAGCTGCGTTGACGGGCAGTTTAAGCGTACGGATGACCCCAACATCCTGATATTAAAGAAGGAAAACGGCGAAGAACTCGGCACGGTTCACGTTGCGTATATATCGCGCCGACGCAATCAGGGACAGATTTACCTAATTAGAAATACTAAGGTGACCCGATTTTATCTTGTGAGCACCGATCCGGCGTTTACGGTGGAGTCTGGCGAGGTCGATTCGGACAGTTGATTCACGGCAATAAAAAAGCGAGCGGGGCGCGGGTGTGAACTGCACCCCGCTATTTGCTCGTGTCCGTATCGCGTCTGCGCCTCGTCGTAACTTGCGTCCGTGCGAGCATTCATCCCGCGCTCTGCATCACTTCACATCGAACTCCACGCGATCGAGTTCGGGCACATTGAGGTCGATGAGCTTGCGGGCGACGTGACGGTCGTGTGCCCCAAGCGCCTCGCCTGTCGTCACATGGGCGACAATCTCACGCTCGACGATGCCCTCCTCCTCGCCTTCGGTAGCCGAGGTCTCGACGGCGACGGTGTAATCCTTAAAGCCCGGCAGCACCGCGGCAAGCTCGCGCGTGGTTTCGGTGACACCGTAGCCGTCCTGCACGCCGGCCTGCGCCGAGCCAATGGAACCCGCCGTCATAACAATGCAGGGGATGGCAAAGATCACCGTGCCCACAATGATGCGGCGGCGCACCTTGCGCGATAGCTCGTCGACCTCGGCGTTTTCCTCGGCGGTCACAATGCCGTCGCCGTTGAGATCACGCTTGAGCGGTACACGTAAAAGAAGCAATACGGCTTCGGCCGCCAGCGCGATAAAGACGACGTTGATGCCAAACTCGTAGAGGGCTGAGAGGAACAGCGACCCGCTTGCGATGGCGATGCCGTAGCCCGCCGCGCACAGGGGCGGCATGAGCGCGGTCGCCACGGCTACGCCGGCGATGAGCGTGGCGGGTTCCTGGTCGCGCGAGTTGCCCAGCCCGCCTGCAAAGCCGCCTGCGAGTGCGACGGTAAGGTCCCAGACGGTGGGTGTCGAGTTGTCGATAATGGCGGCCGTGGTGGTGCCAAGGGGCGAGAGCTTAAAGTACAGTGTGGACGTGACCAGGCAAAAGACCATCTGCAGTGCAAGGCCCGCGACGGCCTCGACGGTAATCTCGCGGTCGAGCGTGGCGATGCCATATGCCATGGCAAGGACCGAGCCCATGAGCGGGCAGATGAGCATGGCGCCTACAATGGCGATATCTGAGTCGATATCGAGGCCGATGCTCGCGATCAACATGGCAATGATCAGGATGCATAAGTGCGAGCCAGTCAGGCGCGCCCCGTTTACAAAACGCTTGCGGATCACGTGATAGGGCGCGCGCCCCTCGCGAATGTTGAACGCACGCTTTAAAAAGCGACCAGCCTGCTCGGCAGCCTCACTATGGGCAGGGCGGATGCCGTGGCGCCGGTGATGGCGTTCACGCAGTCGCTTGAGCTGTTGTCTATCGAGTTCCATGTCCACCTCGTTCCAGCGCGGTCCGCGCAACGCGCCCGTTGTCCTAACTCTACACCGTGGCGGGCGGGGTGTCTGTTGGATGCGGAATCCGATAGGGCAGATGACGCGGGGGCAAATGCAAATTACAGGCTCAATTCGATCCCGCAAGAATATGATGCATCAGCTCCTACATATGTGACGAAATTGTGAAGCACGAGAGCGCGAATTTCAAAAAATCCGCCGGTGACCAATGTTGCGCAACAGAATTCAAAAATCAGCTCCTACATTTTGAAGCGTATGGATACATCCGTGTCAAAGGGAGAAAGCCATGGCAAACTACAGTCCACAACACTTTGAGCCTCGGGCCAAGGCCGTCAACGTCAAGGGCGTTGCCAACCGCGCCGTCGCAACCGTTTTGACGGCGGGCCTCATCGCTCAGCCGCTCATGTCGCCGCTGGCGGCAATCGCCGCACCGACGGCAGATAACGGCGATTCTGTTCAGGGGGGGGGTAGTTCTGTAGAGAACACCGTTGCCGCCGGCAACCAAGCGGTCGTAAAGACGGCTGCCCAGCTGGCAGAGGAGTCGGCAAAGCAGCTCAAGGACGCTCAGGCCGCCTACGATGCGGCTCAGAAGAAGGCCGACGCGGCGGGCCAGTCTCAAAAGCAGGCACAGCAGCAAAAGAATCAGGCCTCGCAGGCTGTGAGCGACAACGAAATCGAGCAGAACGCAGCAGAAGTCGCCGCGCTCCAGGAGAAGATTGACGAGCTCAAAGCCGCCGTCGAAAAGACCGAGCAGCAGCAGAAGAAGCTGGGCGACCTGAACGATCAGCTCGATCAAGCCAACAAGGGTGTCGAGGATAAGACCCAGGCGCTCAAGGACGCCAAGGCAAAGCAGGATGAGGCCAAGAAGGCCCTCGATGATGCCCAGGCCAAGCTCGAGGCCATGGGTATGGACGAGTACGAGGCCGCCAAGAAGGCCGTCGAGGACGCGCAGGCAAAGCTCGATGACGCCAATAAGGCCGTTGCTACTGCACAGGCCAATCTGGACCAGGCCAAGGCCGCCGAGGCTAGCGCCCAGCAGGAAAAGAAGGACACTGAGGCCGCTCTGACTTCCGCCCAAGCCAAGAAGCAGGAGACTGCCGCTGCTCTCGCAGCCGCAACCACTGCGCGCGATAACGCCCAGCAGAAGCTCGACCAGGCGCAGGCTGCACTCGATGCAGCTGTCTCGGGCACGGGTATCGATTTGAACGCGCTCAAGGCTGCCAAGACCACTGCCGCCAGCGAGCTCGCGACCGCGCAGGCCGCGCTCGATGCCGCGACGACTGCAGACGCCACCGCACAGGCGAACCTGCAGGCTGCGCAGACTGCCGTCACCGCCGCGCAGGAAAAGGCCAACGCCGCCAACGCTGCTGTGGCATCTGCCCAGTCTGCATACGATGCGGCAAACAAGGAGTACAACGCTGCTGCCAGCAAGCGCGACGCCGCCAAGGCCGCATACGAGAAGGCGCAGCAGACCGAAGCAGACAAGAAGACCGCGTACGATAAGCTTGTCGAAGTTCGCAAGCAGAAGCGCAGCGAGTGGGAGGCAGCCTGCGCCGCTTCGAACGCTGCGAAAAAGGCTTATGACGCTGCTAATGCCCAGGTTGAGGCTCTTGAGCAGCAGATTGCTGACCTCAAGTCCAACATGACCGTTGACCAGGAAGTCATCAATAAGGGCATGCTCGGCTTTATGGCCTACATCAGCAACAGCAGCGATTTCACAGCTATGCAGAAATCGAACGCCAAGGACGCAATGGCTACACTCACCGGCGCTGACGACAAAGCCGAGTGGTATGACAGCTACGTCGATCAGGACATGTCTCGCGACACCAATCCGCTTTCCTTGGAGCAGATGCGCAACGCCCTGACCTACCTCGACACCCAGAACAACCTCCGCAAGGCGAACGGTCAGTCGGAGCTTAGCGTCAGCCTCCGCATGACTGTGGCAGCCGCCCTTAATACATCATATTCGTCGAATATCTGGGGACACTCGGACTGCTACAGGGACAATGGAGAGAATCTTGCTGGCGGTGGTGGCGCATATACCGGCGGCGAGACCGAGGATACACTCGGCTGGCCCTACACCGGACTCTATACTCAGGAAAAGAAGATCTTCGACAAGTATGTAGAGCAGTATGGCGACGAACTCGGCAAATACCGATATGAGGCCTATTACATCTATCAGAACTACAACAGCATCTACCAGGAGTGCGGGCATTATCTCAACATCATCGATTCCGCTACGGAAGCTATCGGCATCGCGACCGGTAGCGGTAAGAACACCGATTCCGAGGTAACCGTCTTCGATTACAGTGCTGATGACACTCAGGCTGATTTCACTGTCCCCGAGTTCAAGAAGCTCCTGAACGACTACATCGATTCCGCCTACAATGCAGGCGGCACGCAGGCGCAGAAGGAGCAGCTGAAGCAGCTTCAGAATAAGTTGGCAGAGGCGCAGGAGACGCTTGGCACGGCCGATACGGCATATCTCGCTGCTCTCAATAATCAGAAAGACGCACAAGACGCCTATACCGCGGCCGACACGAACATGAACACCGCCAAGGGCGAGTACGAGAAAGCTAAGTCCGCCACCGCCACCGCCAAGTCCGCCTACACCGCCGCCGAGGCCAAACTTAAGGGTATCGACGTCAAGACGCCCCAGACCAAGCTCGATGCCGCCAAGAGCAAGGCCGCTACTGCCCAGGCAGCTCTCGATAAGGCAAACGCCACGCTTGCTGACAGCAAGACGAAGGCAGCCGATGCCGCTGCTCACAAGGCGAAGGCTCGCAGCGCCCGCGATGCCGCCAAGGCAAAGTCCGATCAGGCCAATGAGGCGTATGACAACGCCACGGCTTCGGTCAAGGACCTTACCGCCAAGTGCGATGCCGCCAAGACGGATCTTGCGAACAAGCAGGGCACGCTTAACGATGCCAAGAAGGCCGACGACACTGCCCAGGCTGGCGTTGACAAGGCTCAGGCCGCAGATGTGCACGCCGCGACCGCTCTTTCGGGCGCCAAGCAGGCAGTTGCCGCCAAGACGCAGACCCTGTCCGACGCACAGGCGAAGGCCAAGGCCGCCGAGGACGAGCTTGCCACCGCAAACAAGGCCTTCGAGCGCTTCGCCGGCGCCCAGAAGGCGGTCGACGACGCCAAGGCCGCCTATGACGCCGCCGTCGCCGGTGTCGCCGATGCCCAGAAGCAGCTCGAGGCCGCCAACGAAGCCGTCGTCGATGCGAACCTCGATATCTTCAAGGCCAAGGCAGAGCTTGCCAACGACGAGGCACTCAAGGCCGATTTTGAGGCTGTCGATCACAAGGCATCCCTTGCCGCGGGCACGACGGGCAACGAGAAGCTGGTCAAGCTGAACGCTGCCTACGCTCGCTATAAGGCTGCCGTCGATGCCGCCGCTGGTCTCAAGGCTGCTTTGAGCGATGCCGATGCCAAGCTGTCCGATGCCAACGACGCCTATGCCGCCGCGCTTGCCGAGCTTGGCGATGCCAAGGATGCCCTGGCTGCCGCGCAGGCCGAGTACGACAAGTATCATCCCAAGGCTGAGCCGCAGGCCAAGGCTCAGGTTGCGCAGGCTGCTGCAAAGGCTCCTGTCGCCAAGAAGAAGGCTACGTCGGCCGCGCTCGCCCAGACTGGCGATGACTCCGCTCTTGCGGGCGAGGTGTTCGTCATCGGCGGTATCACCCTCGTGGCCGCTGGTGTGATGCTGAGCGATTGTCGTCGCAAGCAGATGTAGCGTTTCGAGCGTAGATTTTGCAACGAACTTCGGTTCATAGCAGGAACGCTTCGATGGCTTAACCGATAAGGCCGGCGCGCTGTTAAACGCAGCGCGCCGGCCTTTCTTTGTTTCGATATCAAAAAGCCCGGTCGGCAGCCGCGAAAGCTACCGACCGGGCAAATCGTAGGCAATATGGTTGCTGTCGAGCAGCTGCTCAGCTTAGCCCAGCAGGCTTAAGCCCACGGAGACAAACGCCAGGATAACGCCGACGATGGACTCGCCACCGAGCAGGCCGCTGGCGACAACCAGGCCCTGTTCCTGGAAGGCGGCGTCCTTGGCAGCCCTCTCCTCGTCAGAAAGACCAGCGGTGGCGTCGCGGTGGGCGGACCACTTGTCGTAGGCGAGTTTGACGCAGGAGCCCAGGAATGCCGTGAGTGACATGTAGAACGGCAGGTACACGCCCAGGCCGATCATCATGGCCGGAATGCCGAGCCAGTACATGACGATACCGGCGATAAAGCCGCCAACGAACCACGGCACGCTCGGGATGCCCGAGACCATGGTGGCGACGACGCTTGCCTGCGCGGCAACAAAGCTCTTGTCGGGGCCAAAGGCGTCCGGGCCATAGGCGGTGACGAGCGCGACCATGACGGCTGCGGCGACCAGGGCGCCCACGATGCCGCCGATGGCCTGGCCGATCCACTGCGCACGCGGGTTGGTGCCCAGCACAGCGCCGGCCTTAAAGTCGTTCATGACGTCGCCCGCAAGGCCGCACGCCACGGCCACGATGCCGGCGATAAAGAACAGCTTGACCTGAGCGATCTGAGCGAAGGCAGCCACGATGAGCATAACGATGAGGCCGAAGATCTCCATGGGGTCGATACCCGTCTGGCCGCAGCTCTGTGCACTCATGATGGTGGTGACAAAGGTGAACAGCGTGACGATGACGGCCGGGACGGGACCAAGGTCGAGCACGATGGCGATGATCACGGCGATGGCGGCAGCGCCCAGGCCGATGATCCCGGCGTCGAGCTTAAGGGAGCCCGAGATGAGCGACTGCTCGTCGGTGTCGGTGGAGCTGTCGGCGGCGAGGCCGCGGACGATATCGGCGACCTGCGGCAAGATGTCCTTGAGGACGACGGCGACGCCAAAGCCCATCATGAGGCCCATACCCAGGGACTTAACAATGCCCTGTGCGGTCATAACGTCAAACAGACCGGCAGCGGTGCCGCCGACAATGATGCCAAAATTGCCCAGCAGCGCGCCGGCAAACCAGAACGCGACCGGGGCGAAACCCACAAGGAAGCCGACGGAGAGCAGCATGGGCGAGTTGTAGATGGCAAAGGTCACGCCAGGGATGTTGAGCGTGCACAGCATACTGGGCACAATGCCCAGAGCATCGCGCAGCACGCTGTAGATGCCGGCGATGGCCATGGAGCCAAAGAGCTGCTTGCCGGTCTTGCCGCCGGCCTCGGTCGCGCGCAGGGTCTGAGCTGCGGCGTTGCCGGTGGGGAACTCCAGCGCGGCGTCCACGATAAAGTGACGGTGGATGAGTGCCGTGGCCAGCAGGCCCAGGATAGTGCCGGCGAGTGCCACGATAAACATGTCGAGCCAGCTGATCTGGTCGGCATAGCCCAGCATCCAGGCGCCCGGGATGGTAAACGCCAGGCCGCCGGCGACCATGGCGCCCGCGGACATGATGGTGTGGGTGACGTTGGCCTCGTTGAGGCTGGCGTTGCCCATGAGCTTAAGGAAGAACAGCGAGATGACGGCAGCGAAGACGATCGGCCAGGGGAGTGCGCCCATCTTGAGGGCGGTGTAGGCCGAGCTTGCCGTGATGATCACGCAGCCAAGGACGCCGATGACGACGCCGCGCAGCGTGAGTTGCCCGCGCATCGAAGCGCGGTTCGAGGGATTGCTCATATAGAACTCCTTTGCGTATATCCGCTTCCCCCGGGAGCGCCGCTACGGATACGGCGCGGGAAGTCGGGTTACCAAGGGCCGCTGCGTGAGCTCGCGCACGACCGCGCACCAGTATAGCCGCAAGCTAGTCATTTTGGGATGACTGGTTTAGGTAGGCGATATACTGCTGGGCAGACGAAAGGAGCGCCGACGATGGTTAATGGGTGCGCATATATATTGACGGTCGACGTAGGCAACACGTTCATTCGCTTTGGCCTGTTTGCCGAGGATTCGGCCGCGGCGCAGGAATGCCCGCTTGCGACGTGCGAGATCACGACGCCGTCGAGCATCACAGCAGACGAGGCGCGTATGCGTCTCGCTCAAGTCATGGCCGCGCTGGCGGCCGATGCGGGCATGCCCGGCGCGCTCGTTCCCGCGGGCGCAGTGCTGAGTTGCGTGGTGCCGGCGCTCGAGCGCCCGTGGAAGGCGGCGCTTTCCCGTACCTGCACGGGACGCGTGCTCACGGTGGGACCGGGCCTCAAGACCGGCATGCCCGTGCACTACGACGACCCGGCCGAGATCGGCCCCGACCGCATCGCCGACGCCGTGGCGGCCCGTGCCGTCTACGGCTCTCCGTGCATTGTGATCGACCTGGGCACCACGACCAATATCGAGGTCATCGACGCACACAGTACCTTTGTCGGCGGCGTTATCGCGCCAGGCCTGGCGCTCGGCGCCCGCTCGCTTTCGGCCGCTGCGGCGCGTCTGCCGCAGGTCGAGCCTTCGGCGCCAACGCACGTCATCGGCCGCAACACGCGCGAGGCCATGCGCTCGGGCGTGGTCTTGGGCGAGGTGGCCCGTATCGACGGCATGCTCGACATGGTGCTTGCCGAGATGCGCGCGACCAAGGCGGCGGGAGAGGGCAGCGTGCCCATTGTCATCACCGGCGACGATGCCGAGGCGCTCGCGGCGTTGGTCGGCCACAGCCTGACGGTAGACGACGCACTGACGCTGCGGGGTCTCGCCGAGCTCTACCGCATCAACCAAAAGCCCCGCCGCGTGTAAAAGTGAGGGCGCCGGTGGGACAAACGCCCCCACCTTTCACCTGCTACAATGGGTCAAACTATTGCGATTACGGAGGTGTCTGTCATGTCGGACGATCTTCATCAAACTTCGTCAGGCAAGCGCCTTGACGTCATTAGCTGGGACGAGTTCTTTATGAGCGTGGCCATCGCCGCGCAGCGCCGCAGTAAGGACCCCAACACGCAGGTGGGCGCGTGCATCGCCAACACCAACCACCGCATCCTTTCGGTGGGCTACAACGGTACGCCCTCGGCACTCAACGATGACTTTTTCCCGTGGGGCACGAGCGATGACCCGTTGCAGGACAAGCACAACTACGTGGTGCATGCCGAGGCAAACGCCGTGCTCAACTACCGCGGCTCGCTCAAAGACCTTGAGGGTTCCACGGTCTACGTCACGCTGTTCCCGTGCCACGACTGCGCCAAGATCCTGGCGCAGGTGGGCGTGGGCGAGGTCGTCTACCTGGACAACAAGTATGCCGACACCGATGACGGCCGTATCAGCCGCCGCATTCTCGACTCCTGCGGCATCAGCTACCGCCAGGTCATCGTCGATGTCCAGATTGGTACCGGGGGACAGGCTCAGCAGTAGCGCGTGCCAACGCCAGCTGGCGGCAAAACAGCCAAAAGAGCCCCGTCCCAAATTGACTACTCGTGAAAGTCGCGTCTGCGCGCATGGACGGCTCGTGAGCGGGTACATGGCTGTAGTAACATAGCTTCTGTCCGCGGGCGTGCCCGCGTTGTTGTGAGAAAGGAGCCCCTGTGGCTGTTAACGAAGAGCTGCTTAAGAAGGTTCTTGAAGAGATTCGCCCCAACCTGCAGGCCGACGGTGGCGATATGGAGTATGTGGGCGTCGACGACGAGGGCGTCGTCAAGCTGGAGCTGCAGGGCGCCTGTGCCGGCTGCCCCATGAGCTCGCTAACCCTTTCCATGGGCATCGAGCGCATCCTGAAGGAGCACGTGCCCGGCGTTACCCGCGTTGAGCAGGTCAATGCTTCCGGCGAGGCCGAGGACCTGTACGACGAGTACGCACCGTTCTAAGATGCGAAAGCTGCGGACGGTACGCTCCGCATAGACGTTACGCCCAAATATGCGGCTGCGAGCGTAAGGCCCGCGGCCGCATTTGTATGTAGGGAGCAGGGGATCGATATGCTCAACGACCTCTACCATATGCTTGATCCCGTCGCGATCTCGGCGGGCCCCATCACCATCTACTGGTACGGTCTGGCCTACGTGGTCGGCGCTCTGCTCACGGCGGTCGTTATGTACCGCACGCAACGTCGTTGGGGCTTCGACATTACGATTGATGACCTGACGAGCGTCGTGGTCGGCGCGGTCTTTGGCCTAATTATCGGCGCGCGCCTGTTTTACGTCGTCTTTTACGGTGATGGCTACTATTTGGCCCACCCGCTCGAGATCTTTGCCACCAACGAGGGAGGCATGAGCTTCCACGGTGGCCTGGTGGGCGGCATCTTGGGCGGCATCATCGTGTGCCGCATGTACAAGCTCGACGCCTGGACTTTGGCAGACCTCGCGGTCATCGGTGCTCCGCTGGCCCTGTGCCTGGGGCGCTGCGCCAACTTTGTCAACGGCGAGCTGTGGGGCAAGCCGACCGATCTGCCCTGGGGCGTGATCTTTGGCGGCACCGCGGGCGATATGCCGCGCCATCCCTCCCAGCTCTACGAGGCGTTTCTTGAGGGCATCGTGCTCTTTTGCATCCTGCAGGTGCTCAGCCGCAAAAAGCCGCTATTGCCCCAGGGTACGTTTATGGGCGTCTTTGTGATGGGCTACGGCATCGTTCGCTTTTTGATTGAGTTTGTGCGCGTGCCCGATGCGCAGCTGGGCTATCTGCTGGGCGGCGTCATCACCATGGGTCAGCTGCTGAGCCTGCCGCTCGTAATCGCGGGCCTGGCGCTCATCATCTTCGCCCGACACCGCAACCAGCCCCAGCGCGTCTACCTGGACGCCTAACCACCAAAACCACCACAAAGGGGACAGGCACCTTTGTGGTGGTCTTGCCGAGTTTGATAGGTTTCTAGAAAGGCTTTCGGACTGTGAAGGATTCCGACCTCTCCACAACGGCTGCGCGCGACGCTGCCCGCATCGTCTGGTTTAAGCGCTACCCCGCCAAGCAGACGCTCATCGCATTTTTGCTCGCGCTGTTGGCGACCACGGCGTTTTCCATCGATCCCGCCCCGGTGTCGAGCAACGCAGTCTTGGCAATTGACCCCAAAGCCTCGGGCATGCTGTACGTGTGCTACGAGGTGCTCCTCTCGTTTGCCGGCCATACCGACGCGGTCATGCTGCTTGCGCTTGCCTGCCTGCTCACGCTGCCGTTTCGCTACGTATTCTTTGGCCGCGGCGACGCCTGGCGTCCCTCGGTGATCCTTCCGTCGCTGTTCTTTGCCGTCTGCATGGTGTTTGGCCGCAGCTACGACCTCACCGATTCGGCCGAGATCGTGCTCGGCGACAAGGCCCGCATTATCTGTGCCTGGATAGGCGGTGCGGGCTGGATGCTCTTGGCGGTCGTTGCCTTCTATCTGGCTTTTGAGTGTCTAGATTGGCTGAGCTCTCGGCGCATTCCGTTTTCTGAAGCGCACTTTGGCCGCGTATGGCGTGTGGCTCACGCCGTGCTCTCGGTCCATCCCTTTGCCGGGCCCTTCCTGGTGCTTATGGTCGCCTGGGCGCCCACGCTCATCGCTTCGCTGCCCGGCCTTTTTATGGGAGATACGGGTGCGCAGATTCGCCAGTGGTTCAACTACCCCAACGGCACGAGTGACTACCTGCGTCTGCTCAATCCCAATGTGCTGCTCAACGGACATCACCCCGTGGTGCATACGGCTATCATCGGTTCGTGCGTCCAGCTGGGGCTTTCACTGTTCAACAGCGCCAACGCAGGTCTTGCCATCTACACCTGCGCTCAGTTCGTCATTACGGCCGCCTGCATGGCCTATTCCATCTCGTCGCTGCGCAAGCTGGGCGTGAGCCTGCCGGTCCGCGGCGTAATCCTGCTGTTCTTTGTGTTTATGCCCATGTTCTCCAACTACGCGGCCTTGCTTACCAAAGACGTGCTGTTTGCCGACGCGTTTTTGGTGCTGTTGGTGCAGACCGTGAAGCTCGTGGCCTGCGGCCTGCCCCGTCGCGATGCCAATGTCGAGCGTGCAGGCGAACAGAGGCCTGTGCTCTTTGCGCGCCACGACTGGCTGCTGCTCGCTCTGGGCGCCATGGGTTCCACGTTTCTGCGCAATGGCGGCCTGGTGTTTCCCCTGGCGGCATGCGTGATCGCGGCGGCGTTTTGCGCGTGGGACGCGCATGTGGCTCGTCGTGCGGCCAAACAGGCTGGTGCTGCGCCTTCGGGCGCCATCCCGCGTTTCCGCTGGGTGGGCGTTCTTGCGGTGCTTGCGCTCTGTCTTGCCTCCAATATGTACTTCACCAAGGTCTTTATGCCGGCGCACGACATCACGCCTGGTTCCAAGCGCGAAATCCTCTCGATTCCGTTCCAGCAGACGGCTCGTTTCGTCCAAAAGCACGACGGCCTCAACTCGGGTGTCAGCCCCACGGTTAAGGAGGACGGCACCATCGTGGAGGCTCCTTGCGACGGCTTGGTGACCGACGAAGAGCGTGCCGTGATCGACCGTGTGCTCAAGTACGAGAATCTGGGCCGCCGTTACAACCCGGATAAGTCCGACGCCGTGAAGAACTGCTTTAACGAGTATGCCTCGCAGGGGGACATCAATGCCTATTTTGAGGTGTGGGCCCAGATGTTCAAAAAGGACCCCGGGTGCTATATCTCGGCGCTCATCAATAACTACTATGGGTATTTTTATCCGAGCGCTCGCGACGCATGGGTCTACAGCACGGCGCGCAGTGCCGAGATTATGGCAAAGCCCGATAACCTCAAGTACTTCGACTTCCATCCGGTCGATAGCAAGGTTGTGCGCTGGTGCGACCACCTGATCAACCTGTATCGCGTGGCGGTGCAGCGCATCCCGTTTATCTCGCTCACCATGAGCTCGGCCACCTATGTGTGGATCATGATCGCCGTGGTGGTCTATCTGCTACGTCGTCATTCGTGGCGCGGGCTGGCCATTTGGGTGCCGCTGCTGGGCGTGCTCGCCGTGTGCCTGATCGGTCCCTGCAACGGCTCGACCTACATGCGCTACCTGTATCCGGTCATCGCCTGCATGCCCTTTGCCATCGGCGCCACCATCACCCGCAGCGACCTCCTCTGGTCCTAATTTGGTGCAAAGGGGACAGGTTACTTTGCACCAAGGGGCTGTATCATCACGACGCCTTCATTTTGGGGTTTATCTCGCAGGCCAGTAGGTATATCATAACGACGTTTGTTTATATTGCCCGAGCATCTGCGCTGGGCTTTAGGTCGAAACCGATAGGAGACACGTATGTCCGGACACTCTAAGTGGGCCACAACCAAGCATCGTAAGGGCGCGCAGGACGCCAAGCGTTCCGCCCTCTTCTCCAAGCTGAGCCGCAACATCACCGTTGCTGCCCGTCTCGGCGGCGACCCGCTGCCTGAGAACAACGCCAGCCTCGCTGCTGCTGTTGCTAAGGCCAAGGCTCAGTCCATGCCCAAGGACAAGATCAAGTCCGCTATCGACAAGGCCTTCGGTTCGGGTGCCGACGCCGCTGTCTACGAGAACATCGTGTACGAGGGCTATGGTCCCGCCGGTGTCGCCGTCTACGTTGACTGCCTGACCGACAACCGCAACCGCACCGCCGCTGATGTCCGTTCCGCCTTCTCCCACGCTGGTGGCAACCTGGGCACCTCGGGCTCCGTCGCCTTCCAGTTTGAGCGCAAGGGCCAGATCGTCGTCGCCAAGGAGATCCTGGACGAGAACGCCAAGAAGGAGACCATGATCGCCAACGGTCCTGCCGGTGACGAGGATGAGTTCATGATGGCCATCGCCGAGGCCGGTGGCGAGGACTACGAGGACGCCGGCGAGGAGTGGATTGTCTGGACCGCTGCTAACGACGTCATGGCTGTCTCCAAGGCGCTCGAGGAGCAGGGCGTCCAGGTCAAGGGCTCCGAGACCACCATGGTCCCGACCACCCCGACCGAGGTCTCCGGTACCGACGCCAAGAAGGTCCAGCGCCTCATCGACCGTCTTGAGGAGCTCGACGACGTCCAGGACGTCTACAGCACCATGGACATGACCGACGAGGTCATCGCTGCCCTCGAGGAGGAGTAGCGCCCGCACGGGTTAAGCCGTGCATATCTGGGCATAATGAAGCGAGCATGCAAGCCTCGTGGAATAGATGAGCCGGATCCGCGTGCGTAGAGCACCGGACCCGGCTCTTTTATAATGATGCGAACCGTTTTGCATTCTGTGGACCGAAACCTGAAGGGAGCGCGCGTGCGCGTACTCAAACGAGCCCTAGCGATCGTGTATCTTGCCGCCGCCATCGTGGCGCTGGGTACGCTTGTCTGCCAGTTCTGGGGACCGTATACGTATCGCTTTATGCTGCTGTTGCGTGACACCATGCCTCGCGTCGTCGTTACGGTGTGCGCCGCCATCGTGGCACTTGGCGTGCTTATCGGGTTTTTCCGCCTGATGTTCGCGCGTCGCGAGCCGTCCTGCGTGCATCCGGCGGGGGAGCGCAATATCGAGGTCACGCTCGCAGCGCTTTCCTCGTGCGCCCGTGCCGCGGCGGAGTTCGATGATCGCGTGATGGTTGAGCGTATCGAGGCACGCGTTCAAGGCTCCGACGAGTCGCGCGTTCGTTTTAAGGTCGAGGCCATCGCGCTCGATGATAAGGACGTTGCCGCTCTTGCCACCTCGATGCAGCAGCGCATCGAGAAGGCCTGCGACACCATGCTCGGCACGCCGGGCACGACCGCGCGCGTCCGTTTTTTGCCGTCCAAGACTACCGTCCAGACCGTGGAGGTTTCCGGTGAGTGATACCAACCAAGACAAGACCGCCCGCACGCCGCGCCTGACGATCGACCAGAACGCTACGCCGGCAGGCGAGACCACCGACACCAAGCCCGAGGCCGGCGAGCAGCACGACAGCGCCGCCAACGACTTTGACGAGGCCATGGGGCTCATCAAAGGTACGGGCGCTGCTATCTGGAGCTACGCCGTGCGCCACCCCAATACTACGCTCGGCGCCTTGGCAGGCTTTATCCTCGCCGTGCTGGTACTTACGTTGGGCCTGTGGGACACGCTCGTCATCGCATTCTTTGTGCTGATTGGCGCCGTGATCGGCCAGATTCGCGACGGCGAGAACGGTATCGTCAACTTCTTCGGCCGTCTGTTTAGCGGCCGCTAATATGTATTCGACTGTCGCATCTGCGGCAGGCATAAGGAGGAACCATGGCTTTTAACACGAAGGTCGATGTGGCCGATACCGAGCTCGAGGCGAATGAGGTCGTCGCCGCCGAGGCGGAGGACGTAACGCTCGAGGACGAGGCGCTCGTCGAGGCCGAGTCCGAAGACGAGGCGGACGAGGACGACGAGGAGGCGGACGAGTCCGAGGACTCGCTGACCTATTCCAACGGCGTGATCGAGAAAATCGTCGCCATGGCCACCCGCGAGGTGCCGCACGTCCTGGGCATGAAGGGCAACCTCATGCACTTTGTGCGGGAGCAGTTTGGTGCCGAGAACCTGACCAAGGGCGTGACGGTTGAGGTCACCGATGACAACCGCGTGGTCGTCAACATCTCGGTCATCATCGAGTACGGCGCCTATGCGCCTGCGATCTTTGACGACGTTAAGGCGCGCGTCACCGAGCGTCTGGCTGCGATGACCGGCCTTGAGGTGGCAGGCGTCAACCTGCGCATCGAGGATGTCATCACCCCCGAGGAGTACGAGCACCGCACCAGCCAGCACGAGTAACCTACCAAAAAGGGATGTTTATTTTGGCAGGTTTTACCTGCGAAAACGCTAAACGGTCGACCGCGCAAGCAAAAGTGCGGTCGACCGTTTTCTATATGCCCCCGATGCAGGCATACCGCTCGTCTAACTAAGGGTTGCAATCTTCGCGTTCCGCGTTACCCTAATGGGCGCATTGTTTCCAAATTGTTAACGAGGGGTTGCCGTAATGGCCGACGAACACGAGACCGAAAGCAAGGCATGGGCGATTGAAGCCGCTGCGGCAGAGGCGGCGTCGCGTGCCGCCGAGGAGATGCATCGTCCTCCGGTGGTGCCGATGGAGCGCGTTGTCGGTCGCGAGGATATCGAACGTGGCGAGCGCGCCGGCCGCAAGCGCAGCCAGGAGCCAGGCTTTCCGCGCTTTTTTGCCGAGCTCAATCTGGGCCTGATCCTCACGGCCTTTGCCATCGTGGCCTTTAAAACCCCCAATCACTTTGCCTTCGGCGGCACCTCGGGCGTGTCGGTCATTCTTTCCACGCTGTTCCCGACTCTGCCCGTCGGCGTCTTTATGTGGATTATCAACGCGGTCCTGGTCATCCTGGGTTTTATCTTTTTGGAGCGCAAGGCAATCCTTTGGAGTGTCTTTGCCTCGTTTGCGCTTTCGGCCTACGTCTCGCTGTTTGAGCTCTTCATTCCGACGGATGTTTCGATGACGGGCGATATGTGGCTCGACCTGTGTTTTGCCGTCATCTTGCCGGCGCTGGGCAGTGCCATTGTCTTTGACATTGGCGCCTCGACGGGCGGCACCGACATCCTTGCCATGATTCTCAAACGCCGCACGACGCTTGAGATCGGCCGTGCTCTGTTGCTGGTCGATATCGGCATCGTGACCATCGCGGCTTTCCTGTATGGCCCGCGCGTCGGCCTGTACTGCGTGCTCGGTCTGTTTGCCAAGACGCTTGTGGTCGACAAGGCTATCGAGAGCATTCACCTTCGTAAGGTCTGCACGATCATTTGCTCCGAGCCCCTTAAGGTCGAGGAGTTTATCGTCAAGCATCTCAACCGCACGGCAACGATCAGCCGTGGCTACGGCGCCTTTTCGGGCAAGTGCGTCACGGTGATTATGAGCGTGCTGAGCCGTCGCGAGGCAGTGCAACTGCGCCGCTATACCCGCGAGATTGACCCTGGTGCCTTCATCACCATCGTCGATAGCTCCGAAATCGTCGGCAAGGGCTTCCGCGGCACGAACTAGCCCTGGTGCGCACTTTGAATCATTGAATAAAGCTACCCACGTTGCAAATCGGTCATCTTGGGGTATTTGTCCCCATATTGGGCGATAATGATGCCAAAGACATCGTTTGCGATCCAGGTGATTCGCTCTAGATACGAAGGGATGATTTCGATGTTCTGTTCGCAGTGTGGCGCCCCCATGGGCGATAACGACAAGTTCTGCGGCGTGTGCGGTGCCCCTAATACCGAGGTCAAGGCCGCCGGTCCCGCTCCGCAAGCTCAACCTCAGCCGCAGGGTCAGCCGTTTGTCCAGCCGCAGCCGCAGCCGCAGCCGTTCGTTGCGCCCCAGCCGGCTATGAACGCGCCCAAGGGTTGCATGGCTCAGGCCTTCAACGACATGCTTAAGGTTCCCGGCGCCTTGGTTCGCGTATGCCAAATCGCCTTTTTGCCGGCGCTGATCTGTGTTGTCTCGGTGCTGGTGCTGTTTATCCCCGTTATCGGCGGTATCGCAGCGGCCATTGGCTTTTTGCTCGCGTACGTGGCAAGCGTGTGCGGCGCGGGCTTTGCCATCGAGTGGGGTCGTGACCTGTCGCTCAAGGATGATAACGGCATGGAGCGTCCGCTGCTGCGCTCGACCTCGTTTGGATTGGGCATTTTCTCGTCTGTCATTACCGGTGTGCTCGAGTTCGTGGCCATTATTCCGGTGATTGGCGTGGTGTTCTCGGCTATCGAGAGCGTCGTGATCGGTGCCGTCGGTTCATATTATTTCAATGGTTGGAGCGGTCTTGAGGGTGCCCTCATCGGTTCGATGGGGCTGCTTGTCTTTGCCATGATCGTGTCGGTGGTACTGGGCATCTTCTTTAAGATGTTTGGTGATGCCGCCGTGATGCACTTTGCCGTCGCGGGGCGCGTGGAAAGCGCGTTTTCGCTCGAGAAGGTCTGGAAGTCTTATAAGGCCAACCTGGGCAAGCTATTCTGCGCCTCGATTCTTCCCGAGTTTTTGACGGGCATCGTGTCGCACATCATCACGTGGATCTTCACCGCCATCTTTGGCGCCATTGCTACGTTTGGTATGTATAGCTATTACTATCGCCCCACGGGTCTTGAGGCAATCATCGAGGGCGGCGGCATTACGCTCATCCTGTTCTTGATGATCGTTGCCTTTGTCACGGTGTTCCTGACTGTGTTTGGCAAGATGCTCAAGTATCGCGCCGTTGGCTACTGGGCCGCGCGCTATGCCAGCGAGTGGGCCGATGAGGATGCCGACGATGTTCTGACGTTTGTGCTTCCGGGTGAGAAGAAGCCTGCTCCTGCGGGATTCAATCCCACGGCCGCCACTGGTGCAGCCCCTGCACCGGCACCCGCACCTGCCCCTGCTCCGGCACCCGCGCCCGCGCCAGCACCTGCCCCTGCTCCGGCACCCGCGCCCGCACCTGCCCCTGCACCCGCGCCCGCACCTGCCCCGGCACCTGCCCCGGCGCCCGAGGCGACGCCTGCGGAGCCCGATTGGGATGCCCTTGCCACGCCGGCGGATGAGCCGGGCGATAATCCTGCTGCCGAAAACAATCAAACCGAATAGTCGGTCGAGGCGCCCTGGGCAACTGAGCCCGGGGCGCCTTTTTCTACTGCGAAAGCAAGAAAATGCCTGGGAAAACGGTTGCAGTAAAATTTCTCGGAAATTGGCCAATGTTGCGCAACAACGTCGCGGCTATTGTTGAGAACATAGACGTGTAAGGTTTGAAGGCGTGCAACGCCTTAGGAAAAGGAGAGGCTTATGTTCTGTCCCACTTGTGGTTCTCCCATTTCGGATGATGCCAAATTCTGCCCTGTCTGCGGTTCTGCCGTCGGTGCCGCTTCCGCTGCTCCTGCTCCGCAGCCCGCGCCGCAGCCTGCACCTCAGCCCCAGCCTGCTCCGCAGCCCACGCAGATTCAGCCCACTCCGGTTCAGGCAGTTCAGCCTCAGCCTCAGCAGCAGTACGCCGGGCAGCAGCAGTACACCGGTCAGCAGCAGTATGCTCAGCAGCCTGCACCTGCCCCGATGGGCTATACTCCGATTAAAACCGACCGTGGCGTGATCGGCTGGCTCCTGCTTTCCATCGTGACCTGCGGCATCTATTCATATTACTTCCTCTATTGCCTCGCCCGCGACATCAATGTCATGTGCCAGGACGACGGCGATTCCACGCCGGGTCTGGCAGCATTTATCCTGCTGTCGTTCGTGACCTGCGGCTTCTACGCACTCTACTGGTACTACAAGATCGGTAACCGCCTGCAGGCTAATGCTCCTCGCTATGGCCTGATGTTCCAGGAGAACGGTACCACCGTTCTTATGTGGCAGATCGTCGGCGCGCTGCTGTGCGGCCTTGGCCCCATCTTTGCCATGAACATCATCATCAAGAATACCAATGCCATGGCAACGGCTTACAACGTCCGTCTTGGCGCTCGTGCCTAACGATAAGAGCGGCGTGAACAGCTCCCAGGGACATAAGGGCGCGGCGGAACTCATTCGCCGCGCCCTTTCTTGCATCGGTGTGCTCTTTGTCGCCTGGTTCGCACTCTACCTGCTCGATATTGGCTGCGTGTTTCGCCTGATGACGGGCATTCCCTGTCCGGGATGTGGCATGACGAGGGCCTGGCTGGCAGCACTGCGCCTCGATTTTGCGGCGGCCTTTGCCTACCATCCGCTGTTTTGGGTGGTGCCGATTGCGTTTGTGCTCGCGTTCGTGCGCGAGGAGGTGACGTCGAGCAAGCTAAAGCGCGGCATCGACATTGCGGTTGTTGTTCTGTGCGTGCTGGTCGTTGCCGTATGGATCGTGCGCCTTATCAACCCGGCAGACGCGGGCCTGCTCTTTGGCGGCCATGCGCCCGCCGGAGTCCCCACCGATATCATTCACCTCGAAACCCCACGCTGGCTCGCCATCCTTCGCTCTTACTTGTCGTGACGGAGGACGCGCTAGAAAAGCGGTCGACACATAAGCGGGGGCGAACGTTGAGATAACGTTCGCCCCCGCTTTGCTATAGCCAGGTTGTTATAGGTGGGTGTGACGGCTACTCGCCGTGCTTCTCATCGTGGCGAGCGGCGGCACGGGCATCGTGAATGCCCTTGATTGCGGCATGGCGGGCGGTGCGGGCGTCGTGCACGGCGTCGCGGGCCTCGGCGGCAGTTGCCTTGGCAGAGCGCAGCTTGGCTGCCAGGTCGGGATTGGTCTCGGCAACCGCGGCGATCGTGGGGCCGTCGAGCTCTTCTTGCGTGGGCTCGGCCAAAAAGTCGATGGCATACTGAGCGGCTACCATGGAGCCCTTGGCGAGCACGCTCTCGTCGATCTTATAGAAGCAGGAGTGCTGGGCATAGGTGGCGCCAATCTGGGGGTTGCGCGTGCCAACAAAGGCGAGCACGCCCGGTACGCGGCGCAGATACTCCGAGAAGTCCTCGCCCGAAAGCGTGCCGCGGTAATGGCCCTCGCCCGCGGGACCCAGGCACTTGAGCGCAGCTTGGCGGCAGCGCTCGCTCGAGGCGGCATCGTTTTCGACCTTGTAGTTGGCGATGGTGTAGTCGGTGAGCTCGGCCTCGGCGCCCAGAGCAGCCGCGGTGTGCTCCACGATGCGGCGCATAAGCTCGGGCATCTCCTCATGCGTCTTGTCGCCATAGGTGCGCACCGTGCCGGCGAGGTACGCCGTGCCGGCGATAACGTTGCGCGCGGTGCCGCCATGCAGCTCGCCGACGGTGATGACGGCAGGTTCGTAGGGGCTAATCTCGCGCGAGACGATGGTCTGCAGGGCGTTGACGATTTCGGCGGCAACCATAACGGCGTCGTGGCCGCGCTGGGGCATGGCGCCATGGCACGAGGTGCCGCGGACGTCGATGCGGAACCAGTCGGTGTTTGCCATGCGTGGGCCGGGCTCGCAGCTTACGGTGCCGGCGTCGACCTCGCTCCAGATGTGCGCAGCGTAGGCGCCGTCGACGCCGTCGAGCACACCCGTGCCGATCATGAGTTTGGCGCCCTGGCCGTTTTCCTCGCTGGGCTGGAAAACGATGCGAATCTCGCCGTGGATGTCATCGGTCATGTGGCGCAGAATCTGCAGCGTGCCGAGCATCATGGCGATATGGCAGTCGTGACCGCAGGCGTGCATGCAGCCCTCGTTGACGCTGGCGAACTCCTCGCCGGTCTGCTCGGTGACAGGCAGGGCGTCGATATCGGCGCGCAGCAGGATACGGCGGCGCGGCGTGCCGTCCTCGCGGTAGGCATCCGGCGCGGTACCGCGAAGCGTCGCCACCAGGCCCGTCTTGAGCGGACGCTCGTAGGGGATATTCATGGCGTCGAGCTGGTTGGCGATGTCGGAAGTCGTGCGCTCCTCGGCAAGGCTCAGCTCCGGGTGCTTATGGAAGTGCCGGCGCTGCTTGATGATGTAGGGTTCAAACTCGGCGGCGATATCCTGGATGGCCGCGGTGACGTCGTCTGCCGCGCGAACCTCGGTTGCCGCCATAATTTGCTGTGCCTTGGTCTTCGTCATGGTCGATTTGCTCCTTGCTGGGTTGATCGCAAAATCGTACAGGCTTTCTCCAGTATGCCACCTGCCGCTAGGGCTGGTAAAGTTGCCGTTTGCCGCTTGGGGTTTTGTTACAAGGGCGGGGGAGTACACTCGGGGGTGTTGAATTACCTGCCAGAGATGGGGATGCCCATGCGACATATCGATCGGATTATTCGCTCCAAGAACGTCTTTACCGCGCAAGACGGCATCGATACCGCCCGCGAGTTGGCGATCGCCATCGCGGGCGATCGCATCGTCGCTGTCGGCGCGCCCGATGACGTGATTGCCGCCGCACCTGCCGCCACGCCGGTGGTCGATTACGGCGAGCAGTTTGTCTGCCCCGGTTTCCATGACGCTCATCTGCACTTCTTCCATACTTCGGTTGGCTCCTCTCCGTATATGCTCATGGATATGGGCACGTCCGAGGCGGCACTGGTGCAGCATGCGCTCGAGTTTTCCCAGGGCCTGCCCAATGACGCCTGGGTCGTGACCCAGGGCTGGCGCGATTACCGCTGGGATCCGCCCGAGCATCCTACCAAGGCCTCCCTCGACGCCGCCTTCCCCGGTCGCCCCTGTGTTATGTACTCGGGCGACGGGCATACGCTGTGGCTCAACAGCCGCGCACTCGAAGCCCTCGGCGTGACGCGCGACAGCGAGCCTCCGGCGGGTGGCAGCTATGACAAAGACTCAAACGGTGAACTTACGGGTATCGCCCACGAGGCAGCTGCTATGCAGCTGCTGCCGCGCTGCCTGGAGTGGCTGGGCGAGGACCGCATCGCGAGCGCTTACGCCGACCAGATGAAGCGTATGGCCGAACAAGGCATCACCTCAATCTGCGATATGTCGCTCATGCCCATGCCGGGCTGCGACTTTATTCGCGACGATGTTTACGACAAGCTGCAGGCCGCCGGCAAGCTGGGCATCCGCGCCCATCTGTTTCCCACGCTGCTGGATGACCAATCGCGCTTGGAAGAACTCCAGACCCGATACGCGAACAACGCGCTGCTCTCGGCGCCAGGCTTTAAACAGTTCTTCGACGGCGTGTCGAGCGAGCATACCGCATACCTCACTGAGCCCTATACTAACCCGCGCTTCCCGGGTGACCAGGGTCGCCTGACGGTTCCTGTCGAGCGCATGCGCAAGTTGGTTCTGGCGGCAGCCGAGCGCGGCCACACCGTGCGTATTCACGTTATCGGCGACGGTGCCATCCATGCTGCGCTCGATATCTTTGAGGAGGCGGCAGGGCTCTACGGTCTGCCGCCGCACGGTCATAACACGCTCGAGCATCTGGAGAATCTGCTGCCTGAGGACATCGATCGTCTGCGCAAGCTCAACGTCATTGCCTCGAGCCAGCCTTGCCACATCACGCTCGACCCGGGTGGCCCGGAGCGCGACCTGGGCCTGGAACGCAGCCGCATCATGTGGCCGTTTGCGACCTATAAGCAGCGCGGCATCCGCCAAGCTTTCGGTACCGATAGCCCCATCACAGCCGTTACCAGCATGAACGTGCTCTACACGGCCATCACGCGCCAAGACCCCCGCAGCCACTGGCCCGAGGGCGGCTGGCTTCCCAGCGAGCGCATCGACGCGGCAACTGCCCTGCGCAACTACACCCTGGGCAGCGCCTACGCGGCAGGCGACGAGCAAAACCTCGGCAGCCTGGAACTCGGCAAATACGCCGACCTTGTAGTCCTGGACCAAAACCCACTCACCATCGACCCACAAGAGCTCCAGGCTACCAAGGTTCAGGCAACCTATCTGGCAGGCAACCTGATCTACGAGCATTAACCCCACATCCCACCCCTCAGTTGCGGTGAAATAGTCCCTTAAATCGGCCTTCAAGCCCAAAAACAGGAACTATTCCACCGCAACTTAAAAGAGCGCGTCCCGACAACGTGCCCCTATCTTGTGCATTCTATCCGCGTCGCCATTTTGCTGCACTGACTTTTCTGAATGCCGGGCCCGATAACGTTGACTCAGCTCCCGTGTGGCGCCGGAGGGGCGGGATATAAGGTTTCCTGCTCGGGCAGTCCTGCTCGCACGAAGGCCACATTAAGTGGCCTTCGGCTCGTGCGGAACTCGCGACAAACCTTATATCCCGCCCCTCCGGCGCCACACGGGAGCCGCGCACAAGTTATCCCCCGGCATTCAGAAAATCTAAGTGCCAAAAAATAAGATTTTTTGACTCTGTGTTGTATAACCCGCCATTCGTGGGTACCATTCAACGCGTACGCAAACAAAAAGGGTTAACCCGCGCGGCATGACCGCGCGGCCCACAAAGGAGGAAACAAGCATGTCGTCTTTGAAGCCGCTTGCAGATCGCGTCCTGGTCAAGCCCGACGAGGCCGAGCAGAAGACCGCTTCTGGCCTGTACATCGCCAGCAACGCTCAGGAGAAGCCGCAGCGCGGCACCATCGTTGCCGTTGGCGCCGGTAAGGTCAACGACAAGGGCGAGCGCATCCCCATGGACGTTCAGGTCGGCGACGTTGTCATCTACGGTAAGTTTGGTGGCAACGAGGTCAAGGTCGACGGCGAGAAGTATCTGCTGATGCGCGCCGACGACATCTACGCCGTCGTCGAGGCCTAGTCTCGTCAGAATCTCTGATTCGTCTTTGAACGCGTCCGTCGCATAGGACTCGGAAGCGGCGACGCGAGTCACATTTCTTTTGGAGGATTACCTACCATGGCAAAGAACATTACGTTCAACACCGATGCCCGCGCCAAGCTCGCCAAGGGCGTCAACACTCTGGCCGACGCCGTTACCGTCACCATGGGCCCCAAGGGCCGTTACGTCGCTCTGCAGCGCACGTTCGGTGCCCCGACCATCACCAACGACGGCGTTTCCGTCGCTAAGGAGATCGAGCTCGAGGACAACATCGAGAACATGGGCGCTCAGCTGGTGAAGGAGGTCGCCACCAAGACCAACGACACCGTGGGTGACGGCACCACCACCGCAACCCTGCTCGCCCAGGCTATCGTCAACGACGGTCTGCGTAACGTCGCCGCCGGCGCCAACCCGCTGGCCATCCGTCGCGGCATCGACAAGGCTGTAAACGCTGCCGTCGCCGAGATGAAGAAGCAGGCCAAGCCGGTCGAGACCAAGGAGCAGATCGCTTCCGTCGGTACCATCTCCGCCGGTGACCCCGAGGTCGGCGAGAAGATCGCCGAGGCCATGGAGGTCGTGGGTAAGGACGGCGTCATCACCGTCGAGGATTCCCAGACGTTCGACATTACCATCGACACCGTCGAGGGCATGCAGTTCGACAAGGGCTATGTCTCCGCTTACTTCGTCACGGACAACGACCGCATGGAGGCCGTGATGAAGGATCCGTACATCCTCATCACCGACCAGAAGATCTCCAGCGTTCAGGACATCATGCCTGTTCTCGAGGCTGTCCAGCGCGCCGGCCGTGGCCTGCTCATCATCGCTGAGGACATCGACGGCGAGGCTCTGCCGACCCTGGTCCTCAACAAGATCCGTGGCGCTCTCAACGTCTGCGCCGTCAAGGCCCCGGGCTATGGCGATCGCCGCAAGCGCATCCTCGAGGACATCGCCGTCCTCACCGGTGGCCAGGCCGCTCTGGACGAGCTGGGCGTGAAGGTCGCTGACATCACCGCCGATATGCTCGGTACTGCTAAGTCCGTCACCATCTCCAAGGACAACACCGTCGTCGTCGGCGGCGCTGGCTCCAAGGAGGCCATCGACGCCCGCATCGCTCAGATCAAGGGCGAGATGGAGAACACCACCTCTGACTTCGACCGCGAGAAGCTCCAGGAGCGCCTGGCCAAGCTCTCCGGTGGCGTTGCCGTCATCAAGGTCGGCGCTGCTACCGAGTCCGAGCTCAAGGAGATCAAGCACCGCGTCGAGGATGCCCTGCAGGCTACCCGCGCTGCTGTCGAGGAGGGCATCGTCGCCGGCGGCGGCGTCGCCTTCATGGACGCCGCTCCTGCGCTCGACGCTGTCGAGATCGACGACCCCGAGGAGAAGATCGGCGTCGACATCGTCAAGAAGGCTCTGACCGCTCCGGTCGCCACCATCGCCAAGAACGCTGGATTTGAGGGCGCTGTCGTGGTCGACAAGGTTGCCGAGCTGCCTGCTGGCCAGGGTCTCAACTCTGCCAACGGCGAGTGGGGCGACATGATCGAGATGGGCGTCCTCGACCCCGTCAAGGTCAGCCGCGTCACCCTGCAGAACGCTGCTTCTGTCGCCAGCCTGATCCTCATCACCGAGGCCACCGTCTCCGATGTGCCCAAAAACACTCAGCTTGAGGATGCTATCGCTGCTGCCACCGCTGGTCAGCAGGGCGGCGGTATGTACTAAGGCCGACAAGGTCTAGAACTCCCACCGGGGATCCGGGGGCGTGACGGGGGTTTCTCTCCGGAACGTCCTCGGACATGCAAAGAGGCTCCGCATCGCGCTTCGCGCTGCGGAGCCTCTTTGCGTCCTGCGGAAATGTTCCGGAGAAAAACCCCCGTCACGCCCCCGGATTCCCTGCGTTTACGGCCTTGAGGTCGGCGGGCGGAGAAGGACGTGGTTGATAGGGATACGTGTCCCCTTCGCTGTTTCGCGCTTTGCGCGAAAGGCGCGCTACTTTGGAATGGGTGGGGAACGTGGTTGTTGCGGCAACTGGTCCCAGCCATAAATTACCTTTGGCATACTTGCGCGAAAGCCTGCTGGTGCTACACTTGCAATTGCTGTTTCAGGGCGGGGTGAAATTCCCCACTGGTGGTAAATCGGGCGGTGCCAAAGGGGCGCCGTGGCGCAGGCGAGGTGTCTGCGACCGAGCCGATGAGTCCGCGACCCGTGTGTGCGTTGGTTCGCATGCCGGCTGAACTGGTGAGATCCCAGTACCAACGGTTAGAGTCCGGATGCAAGAGGCAGGTGATCTTATGTCTGAACAGTCGCAGCATATCCATTTTGAGAACACGAATAGGTGGAGCACCAAACAGCTCGTTACCATGGCGTTGATGTGCGCCTTGGGAGCACTGTTTATGTATGTACAGCTGCCCATTCTTCCCTCGGCGCCGTTTTTGACGTATGACCCGTCGCTGGTGCCGGCGATGGTGTGTGGGTTTGCATATGGCCCCGGTGCCGGTACCGCTGTTGCCGCTATGGCGATCGTTATCCATGCGCTTACCACGGGCGACTGGGTCGGCGCGCTTATGAACTTGGTTGCCACGCTGGGCTATATTCTGCCTGCGGCTATCGTCTATCAGAAGATGCACACCTACAAGGGTGCCGTGATTGGCCTGGCGCTCGGCGTCATTGCCGCTACGGCGCTGTCCATGGTCGCGAACCTGACCATCGGCGTTTGGTTCTGGTATGGCTCGGTCGATGTAATCGCCCCGCTCATGATTCCCGCCGTGCTGCCGTTCAACCTCATCAAGACCGTGCTCAACTCGGTGTTGACGCTGGCGGTGTACAAGGCGGTCTCTAATCTCATCACGCCCAAGAAGGACCAGGTCAAAGGCCGCGCATGATTGAGTGTCGGGGCGTTTCCTTTAGCTATGACGGTGCTGTACCGGCGCTCGATGGCATCAATCTGAACATAGAGGATGGCGAGTTTTTCTGCATTCTCGGCGGAAACGGGTCGGGCAAGTCGACGTTTGCCAAGCATTTGAACGCGCTGCTGCAGCCCGATGCGGGAACGGTGTGCGTCAATGGCATGGACGCGTCCGATTCCGAGCTGGTCTACGACATCCGCTCGACTGCGGGCATGGTGTTCCAGAATCCCGACGACCAGCTTGTGGCGACGCTTGTCGAGGACGATGTTGCGTTTGGTCCCGAGAACTTAGGGGTCGAATCGGCCCAGATCGCGCAGCGCGTGCGCGAGGCGCTGAAGGCCGTGGGTCTGGTGGGCTTTGAGCATCACGAGACCCACGCTCTCTCGGGCGGACAAAAGCAGCGCGTGGCGCTTGCCGGCGTGCTCGCCATGGAGCCGCGCGTGCTCATATTGGATGAGGCCTCCTCGATGCTCGATCCGCGCGGGCGCAAGGGCCTTATGAAGGCCTGTCACGCGCTGCACGAACGCGGCATGACCATCGTGATGATTACGCACTTTATGGAAGAGGCCGCTGAAGCCGATCGCGTTGCTGTCTTCCAAGCGGGCCGCGTTGCCATGCTCGGTACGCCCGAGGAGATCTTGACGCGGGCGGACGAACTCGCGCGGCTGAACCTGGATATGCCGGCATCGTGCTGTCTTGGCAGGGCGCTTCGCGCAAAGGGCGTGCCCATTTGCGTACAGGTGCGCGAGGCGGATATGGTCGCCGATATAGCGCAGGCTTATGCCGAGCAGAGTAGGACAGGCATCGCCGGGCGGCCTTTTGCATCCGATCCTCGTATTCCCGACAACGTCTCCTCTGCAATCGATGGCGCAGACGCGCTGGAGCCCGTCATCGAGATTTCGCACCTTTCGTATAGCTATTCGTTGAGCGCCCGCGAGCGTCGCCGTTGGCACAAGCGCTCAGCCGTCGAGGGTGCATCGAACAAACAGGCCCTCTGGGGCAACGACCCTAGCAGCCCCTGGGCGTTGCGCAATGTGTCGCTAACGGTGCGTCGTGGCGAGTTCCTGGGCCTTGCGGGCCATACCGGTTCGGGTAAGTCGACGCTGGTTCAGCATCTCAACGGATTAATCCGCCCGCAGGAGGGGAGCGTTTGCGCGCTGGGGCTCGACCTTTCAAGCAAGAAAGATGCCGCCGCGGTTAAGGCAAAGGTCGGCGTGGTGTTTCAGTATCCAGAGCGTCAGCTGTTTGCCGAGACCGTGACACAGGACGTGGCATTTGGTCCGCGTAACCTTGGCTTGTCGCAGGCCGAGGTCGCCCGCCGCGTTGAGTCATCGCTCGCGCGCGTGGGCCTCGACCTGGCTACGGTGGGCGACAAGAACCCCTTTGAGCTCTCCGGCGGGCAGCAGCGGCGCGTGGCGTTTGCTGGCGTGCTTGCCATGGAGCCCGAGGTCCTGGTGCTCGATGAGCCCATGGCAGGGCTCGATCCGGCGGCGCGCAGTGATTTTCTGGAGCTCATCGATCGACTTCACCATGGGGGCCTGACCGTCGTCATGGTCTCGCACAGTATGGATGACCTTGCCAATTGCTGCGACCGTATTGTCGTGATGAACGAGAGCGAGGTGTTTGCCGAGGGTAGGCCCGCTCAGGTTTTTGCGCATGCCGATGAGCTTAAATCAATCGGCTTGGGTGTTCCCGCTGCCCAGCGCATGGCGCTGGCGCTTGCGAAGGCAGGCGTGCCGCTGCGCTTTGACGGCCTCTATACGGTTGAGTCGCTGACAGACGAGTTGGTGGACCTGCTAATCGGTCGCTCGGACGGTCCTTCTAACGTCGCGGACATTGCTAAATCCAAGACGGTCGCGCGAGAGGAGGGCTGCTAATGGAGGCGTTTTCGTTTGGCAGCTACTATCCCGGCGATAGTGCAATCCACCGCCTGGACCCGCGAACTAAGTTGCTCTTGGGCTTTGTGTTTCTGATCACGACGCTCACGGTCAGTAGCTTCCGTGGACTGGTCCCGGTCGCAATCTTCGTTGTCCTGATCTATGCCGTGTCCCGGGTGCCGGCTCGTCGCGTCCTGTCATCGATGGCGCCGCTGCTGGCGATCGTCGCGGTGGTCGCGGTGCTCAACCTGTTTTCCGACCAGAGCGGGCGCATTCTGTGGCAGCTCGGCTTTTTGCAGATAAGCGAGGGCTCGCTACATTCCGCCGCCTTTATGGCGTGCCGCCTGACCTTGATGATGGCCGGTATGAGCGCCATCACGCTCACCACACCGACGCTCGACCTCACCGCGGGCTTTGAGCGCCTGCTCGCGCCGTTTGCGTGTGTGGGACTTCCTGCGCACGAGCTCGGCATGATCATGGGTATCGCGCTGCGCTTTATGCCGCAGTTTGCCACCGAGATGAAGCAGACGGCCGATGCGCAGACAAGCCGCGGTGCGCGCGTGACGGGAGGCCCGTTCGGCGGCGTTCGTATGCTTGGCAGTGTGGCGATTCCGCTGTTCACGGGTGTGTTCCGTCATGCCGAGACGTTGTCTGCCGCCATGGATGCCCGTTGCTATCATGGCGAGCAGGGACGCACGCGCCTGCATACGCTTGCGTTTGGCCGCGGGGATGCGCTGGCAGCGGTGGTGACGACGCTACTGCTCATCTGCGTCATCGTCATCAATCTTCAACTTGTTTAGGCGCGATTCGAGCGCAGGAAAGGGGTCCCTATGACCGACAACGACCGTACGGCGCAGCTCGAGCGCGCCTGTTCGTATCTTAGGCGTATTCCGGCGTGGTATCTCGCCACGATCGACGTGACGGACGGACATCAGCCGCGCGTGAGGCCGTTTTCGTTTGCCATGGTCGATGATGGCAAGCTGTGGTTTTGCACCTCGCGCGATAAGGACGTGTGGGCCGAGCTCAGCGCGAACCCCAAGTTTGAGGTTTCGGGTTGGAAACCGGGGGAGTGTTGGATTGTGCTGACCGGCGAGGCCGCGCTCGAGGACGACGTGGTCGTGAGCGACCGGGTGCGCCAGGCGGGCTTTAAGCACATGGTGGGCATTGGCGAAGATCATGAGAGCGCCAACGACGGTCGCCTTGCGTTCTTCTCGGTGCGCAATATCGCCGCCCGCTTCTGTGATATCGACGGCAGCGAGGAGCGCCTGGAGCTTTAACCATAGGGTAGCTAAAACAGCCCCGACCCAAAAAGACTAGTGACAGGGGGACACATGGACGGATTGAATACGGTGTTGGAGTATCTGACGTCGGTGCCGGCATGGTATTTGGCGACGAGCGTTGACGGGCAGCCGCATGTGCGTCCGTTTTCGTTTGCGCAGATCCAGGACGGCAAGCTGTGGTTTGTAACGGCGCGCACCAAAGACGTGTGGCAAGAGCTGCTGCAAAATCATCGCTTTGAAGTCACGAGTTGGTGGCCGGGCCATGGCTGGCTCATCTTGCGCGGGCGTGCGGGTCTGGATGATCAGGCCGCTCCCGATATGCGCGAGGCGGGCTGGAAGCACCTGGAGCGCCTAGGCGAGCACTACGAGGGCGCAGACGATCCCACGCTCGTCTTCTTTAGCGTGGAGGAACCCGAGGCCTTTGTCTGCAACCATGACGAATGGGTGCCGGTCGAGCTCTAAACGAGTCTCTCAGCAAGCTTCGACAATTCAAATTCTCGCATGTAGCGGGCCCCACATTGCAACGTCACCGTAAGGTGCACTGGGCAATATGGGGCCCGCATTCATTTGTCAATTCCTTCGAGTGAATGTGTCGGGACTGTTTCAATGCATGAATATGTAAAAGATTTGCGTATATATGCATCTTTTGGTGCTAAAGTTTCAACCCACTTCATAACGACGGCTGCGGGATGCGCATTGGTGCATAACTGCAGACAAGGAGTCCGATATGTCTTTAAAGGTTGGAATCGTAGGTGCGGCTGGATATGCTGGCGCCGAGCTCATTCGCCTCGTCCTCGGTCATCCCGAGTTTGAACTTACTGCCATTACGTCAAACGCCGATGCCGGCCAGCCGTTGTCTGCGGTGTACCCGAGCTTTGCCGGCGTGAGCGATCTTGTCTTCACGACGCATGATGCCCCCGAGCTCAAGAACTGCGACGCGGTCTTTTTGGCCGTGCCTCACACGGCTGCCATGGCACAGGTGCCCGCCCTGCTTGCCGCGGGAGTCTCCTGCATTGACCTCTCGGCCGACTATCGCCTGAGCGATCCGGCCATCTTTGAGGCCTGGTATGCCGCCGAGCACACGAGCCCCGAGCTACTCAAGAGCCGCGCCTTTGGTCTGCCCGAGCTGTTCTGCCAGGATTTGGAGACCGCTGCATCCGACCACGCCGATGGCAAGCCCGTACTGGTTGCCTGCGCCGGTTGCTATCCCACCGCAACGAGCCTTGCCGCCGCGCCTGCCGTGCGCGCCGGCTGGGTTGCCCAGAGCGGCCCCGTGATCGTTGACGCCATCAGCGGTGTAACGGGTGCCGGTAAGTCCTGCAACGCCCGTACGCATTTTTGCAGCGCGGACGAAAACCTGGAGGCCTATGGCGTGGGCAAGCATCGTCACACGCCCGAAATCGAGCAGATCTTGGGCCTAACCGATCGTGTCGTCTTTACCCCGCACCTGGCACCGCTCAAGTGCGGTCTGCTCTCTACGGTGACGATGCCGCTTATGCCGCAGGCTATCGACACCTTGACCCTTGAGGACGTTGTCGACCATTACAAGCAGTTCTACGCCGGCCGCACTTTTGTGCGCGTACTCGATGCCGGCCAGCAGCCCAAGACGGCTTCGGTCGTCGGCACCAACGCCGCCCAGATCGGTCTCGCACTCAACAAGCGCGCGGGCGTTCTGGTGGCTACGGGCGCCATCGACAATCTGTGCAAGGGCGCAGCAGGCCAGGCGGTCCAGTGCGCCAATATCGTCTTTGGTTTTGACGAGCGACGAGGCTTGCCCACAGTGGCGTGCCCGGTGTAGCACATTCGATTGTTAGCGATTTGGTAGTCGGGCATCGAGTGGGGCGCCACTCTTAAGCTGGTCTCATGATTGTGGCTGGCATGGCGCACCAACCGATGCCCATTTTTTGTTTGATATAAGGAGTCATAAAGACGATGAATGCTGAGCAGTTCGATATCAAAATTCGTGCCGTAGAGGGCGGCGTAACGGCGGCAGCCGGCTTTAAGGCGGCGGGCATCCATGCCGGATTCCGCAAGAATCCCGAGCGCCTGGATTACGCGCTCGTCGTGCCCGATAAACCCTGTCCCGGGGCCGGCGTGTTTACGACTAACCGCTTTTGTGCGGCGCCCGTGCAGGTGAGCCGTGCCAACCTGGGCGGCGCCGACAAGGGCTACGGCGTCATTGCCGGCATTTCGGTCAACTCTGGAAATGCCAACGCCGCCACGGGTGAGACCGGTCTTGCCTGCGCGCGCGAGACCTGCAACATCGCCTCGCAGGTCATCGGCTGCGAGCCCCAGCAGATTCTGGTCGCCTCCACGGGCGTAATTGGTCAGATTCTGCCGATTGACACGTTTGAGACTGCCGTTCCTGCCGCCTACGAGGCGCTCTCCGCCCACGGTGGCGCCGATGCCGCCCGCGCTATCATGACGACCGACACGCACTCCAAGGAGTATGCCGTGTGTTACCGCAGCGAGGCCGCGGGGCACGCAGGCAATGCCTATACGGTGGGCGGTATGTGCAAGGGCTCGGGCATGATCATGCCCAACATGGCAACCATGATCGCGGTCATCACTACCGATGCCCCCGTCGAGCCGGAGGCGCTCCACTCTCTGCTACTCTCGACCGTCAAACAGACCTTCAACAAGGTAACGGTCGATTCCGACACCTCGACCAACGACACCTGCATCATGCTCGCTTCCGGCGCTGCCGCAAATGCCGAGCCTATTGTCGGGGGCTCTGACGCCTTCGACGAGCTAGCCTTTGCCGTGCATGAGGTGTGCGAGAGCTTGGCGCGCAACATCGCCGCAGATGGCGAGGGCGCATCCAAGCTCGTGACGGTTAACGTCACCGGCGCCGTGAACGACGAGGAGGCCGATATCGCCGCTCGTGCCGTCGCCAACTCGCCGCTCGTCAAGACCTGCATTGCCGGCCACGATTGCAACTGGGGCCGCGTTGCCATGGCGCTCGGTAAGTGCGGTGTGCAGTTTAACCAAGAAGATGTGTCCATCGATATGATGGGTATGCCCGTCTGTCGCGATGGCCTGACGGTTCCCTTCGATGAGGACGAAGCCCTGCGACGTTTTGAGGCGCCCGAGATTGTGATCTCGGCAGACCTGGGCGCAGGGGACGCGGCGACCACCGTGTGGACTTGCGACCTCACGCACGAGTACATCTCCATTAACGGCGACTACCGTTCCTAGACTCCCGATGTGCCGCGCGCCCCGCTGCAATCGCGGGCAACGAGGTGCGGCGCGATAGCTACACGAAAGACGAGGCAGACTATGAAGTTCGCACGCGATTGTCGCTCGAGCGAATCCAACGAAGTTACCGCGCAGCTGCTGTTCGAGGCGCTGCCGTGGATTAAGAACCTGACCGGTAAGACGGTCGTTATCAAGTACGGCGGTGCCGCCATGGTCGACGAGCAGCTGCGTCGTGACGTGATGAGCGACATCGTTCTGCTCAAGATTATCGGCATGCGCCCTGTTATCGTGCACGGTGGCGGCAAGGCCATCAACGAGGCGCTCAGCCACTACGACATCCCCGTCGAGTTTAAGAACGGCCAGCGCGTGACTACGCCTGCCACCATGGACATCGTGCGCGAGGTACTGGGTGGCAAGGTCAATCAGGAGCTGGTCGCGGCGCTCAACCACCACGGCAACCTGGCCGTGGGCGTGTCCGGCAGCGACGCCGGTACCCTTATCGCCGAGCCACTCGACCCAGAGCTCGGCCGCGTAGGCAAGGTCACGCACGTCAACACCGACTATATCGAGCGTTTGCTCGACAGCGAGTACATTCCCGTTATCGCCACGGTCGCGGCAGGAGAGGACGGTGGCTTCTTCAACATCAACGCCGATACCGCCGCCGGTGCCGTTGCGGCGGCACTTCATGCGCACAAGGCGATCTTCTTGACCGACGTCGACGGCCTGTACAAGGACTTTAGCGACAAGGATTCGCTCATCTCCAACCTGACGCTCGATGAGGTTAACGAGATGCTCTATGGCGGAGAGGTCGATAAGGGCATGATTCCTAAACTGCGTGCGGCCGTCGATGCGCTTACCGCTGGCGTGTTCCGAGCCCACATCATCAACGGCACGACGCCGCACTCGCTGCTGCTGGAGCTGCTGACCGATGCTGGCGTCGGTACCGTGATCCACTCCACTGAGACGGCCTACGAGTTCGATACGCACCCGCACCCGCTTTCGACGTTTGCGGCGCGCCTGACCGAGAACCTCGACGAGGTCGAGAAGCTCCAGACGGTCTAGCTGACCCGCGGTCGTCGCGTCCCTGCACCCATAGCCCTGCGCCGTACGGCGCCCAACGAAAGGCATCCCATGTCGCTTGCAACTCAACAATCGCTCGAATCCCATTACGTTATGCATACCTTTGGTCGCTCTCCGGTAGAGTTTGTCGAAGGCCACGGCATGAAGCTCACCGGCGATGACGGCCGTGAGTATCTTGACTTTCTCGCTGGTATTGGCGTGTGTAGTCTAGGCCACGGTAATTCTGCAGTGCTTTCGGCGCTCGAGGCGCAGACAAAAAAGCTCATGCATGTCTCCAATTACTTCTACATCGAGCAGCGTGGCCAGGTCGCGGCGCTGCTGTCCAAGCTCGCTAACGACGACGTAGATGGTGCGTGCGTTCTGGCCGATGCCATTGCCGCCGGCGATGAGACCATGGCCGCTGCGCTCGGTGCCCCGGCTGCGGACGAGCAGGTGTGGGAGACGTTCTTTGCCAACTCCGGCGCCGAAGCCAACGAGGGCTCGATGAAGCTCGCGCGTCTGTACGCCAAGCGTGCCGGCAACGGCGGCAACACCATCGTATGCATGCGCGGCGGCTTCCACGGCCGTACGCTCGAGACCATTGCCGCCACCATGCAGGATTGGCTACAGGACAGCTTCCGTCCGCTGCCGGGTGGCTTTGTGGCCTGCACGCCCAACGATGTCGACGAACTGCGCTCGATTTTTAAGCAGCTGGGAAGCGAGGTCTGCGCTGTCATGCTCGAGCCGATTCAAGGCGAGAGCGGTGTGCATCCCATGACCGAGGAGTTTATGGCAGCGGCGCGCGACTTGGCACACGAGGTGGGCGCCGTTCTTATCGCCGACGAGGTCCAGTGTGGCATCTTCCGCTCCGGTAAGCCGTATGCATTCCACACCTATGGCGTGGAGCCCGACATTATGAGTCTTGCCAAGGGCATCGCCGACGGCGTCCCCATGGGCGCCGTGGTGGCAAAGAAAGAGATCGCCGACGTGTTTAAGCCTGGTGACCACGGTTCGACCTTTGGCGGTAGCTGCTTGGCTGTCGCGGCGTGCGCCGCGACGCTCTCCGCGCTCGTGCGCGGTGATTATGCCGAGCATGCTGCCAAGGTGGGTGCTTATATGGAGGCAAAACTCACCAAGCTGCCGCATGTGGTCGAGGTACGCGGTCGCGGCTTAATGCTCGGCTGCGATCTGGATGACGCTGCGGGCGATGCGCATGATATTGTTGCCCGCGCGCTGGCCGCTGGCGCCGTGATTAACGCGACCGGAGCTCATACGCTGCGTTTCCTGCCGCCGCTTATCTGCGAGGAAGCCGACGTGGACAGCCTGATCGAGATTTTGTCGGACGTTTTGGCCTAACACAGCGCAATAACTCAAGGACCGGGTTCCGGACTGCGGACGTGCCATATGCGGCACGATTCAGCGGTCTGGAGCCCGTTTTGTTATCGATTTACCATGGCTGGGATAGGCCGTGTGCAAAAAGTGGCAAATATGAGTACGGGCACTAACTTCGTAACATATAAATAAGGCGTTTTTAGATGAGTTGGGCCACATATGTCTAGTTTTGCAGTAACTAAATTGGCTTAACTGGACTATCAGTCGTCGTTCTAATGTCGGATTTGCCTTTTATGACTTCGAAAACGCTGCTACCAAAAAGGTAGCAGTACTCATATTTGGCATTTTTTGCACATGGGTATTCGCCAAGGGTCCATTTCGCCGCCCGCTTTCGCTTCGGGCCTCCGCTCCTCGCGTGCTGCGCTGGAAAACGCTTCGCGTTTCCTCAGCTCCGCACCCTGGCGGGTTCGAATCCCATGCGCTGGGCACAAAAAAGAAAGGCCCCCATCGCTGGGAGCCTTTTCAATCAAGTGGTGGGCGATGAGGGATTCGAACCCCCAGCCTTGTGCGTGTAAAGCACCTGCGCTAACCGTTGCGCCAATCGCCCGCAGGGATTGAGTATAGCGGAAACCCCGTGCTGTTCACCGCTAATTCATAACGAAACTTACGCGGCGACTTCGGCGCCCTTGTCCTCGTCGATAAAGAAGCGCTTGTACCAGATGAGGAACGTCAGCGTGGTATAGATCTTGCGCTGGTTGAGCGCGCGACCCTCAAAGTGGTCGTCAAGCAGTTTCATGAGCGCATCGGTGTCAAAGAAATCGGCAGCCCACGGTGCGGTGAAGTATTCCTTTACGTAGTCGTAGTACTTTTGCTCACGCAGCCAGAACTTGACCGGTACGGGGAAGCCCACCTTCTTGCGCGTTGCCCACTCGTCGGGCAGCGTGCGGTTGGCAGCGTGACGCAGGACGAGCTTGCAGCCTTCTTCGTTAACACGGTAGTTGGCGGGAATGTGCTCGGCAAACTCCATGACCTTCTTGTCTAGGAACGGGACGCGGAGCTCCAGAGAATGCGCCATGCACATCTTGTCGGCCTTGAGCAGAATGTCGCCCGGCAGCCACATGTTCATATCCAAATACTGTTTCTTGGAAAGCTCGCAGCAATCGGGAACCTGCTTGTAGTACTCGGCGCACATCTCGGCGGCGTTCTTGCCGGTGTCATAAGCGGGCTTGAGCACCTCGTCGACCTCGGAGGGGTCGAACACCTTTGCCTGACCCACATACCAGCGCTCGGGAACCTCGGCGCATTTCGTCAGGAAGTTGTGGCCCTTAAAGTAGGGGAGATGCTGAACGAGCGAGCCCAGGGCGCGACGTACGCCGAGCGGCACGCGCTTCTTAAAGGAGCGCATCTCGGGGGTGTCCTCGTACCACTCGTAGCCGGCAAACAGCTCGTCGGCACCCTCGCCCGAAAGGACGACGGTGACCTCTTCGGAAGCCATCTGCGCCAGATAGTACAGCGGCACGCTGGACAGGTTCGATTGCGGCTCGTCCATGTGATACTGGATATCGGGCAGTGCATCGAAGAACTCGTCGGCGGTAATCATCTTGCGCACGTTCTTGATGCCCAGCTTGTCGGAAAGCTCGGCAGCGTAGTTGGTCTCGTTGAAGTTCTTGTAATCAAAGCCGACAGAATACGTGGTGTCGGGCATGAGACAGGCGGCAATGTAGCTGGAGTCCACGCCGCCAGAAAGGAACGAGCCCACCTTAACATCGGCGATTCGGTGTGCAGCGACGCTTTCGTGCACGACCTTGTCGCACTCGTCCACGTACTCCTCGAAGGTCTTGGAGTTGTCGTCGGTGAAGTCACAGCTCCAGTAACGCTTGATGTCCATGGTGTTGGTCGTCAGGTCATACGTAAAGCAATGCGCCGGGGCAAGCTTGAACACGCCCTTAAAGAAGGTCTCCTCCGTGGCGGGGAATTGCAGCGTCAGGTAGGGGCGCAGCGCGTCGTGGTTGACGGCCTTCTCAAACTTGGGATGGTCCAGGAAGCTCTTGATCTCGGAGCCAAACAGCAGCGAGCCATCGGATGCCTGGTAGTAATAGAACGGCTTGATACCAAAGATGTCACGAGCGCCAAAGAGTTTGTTCTTGTTCTGGTCGTGAATCACGAACGCGTACATGCCGCGCAGGCGGTTGACCAGGTCCTCGCCCCACTCCTCGTAACCGTGTACCAGGACCTCGGTATCAGCGTTGCAGTGGAAGGCGTAGCCGGCTGCTTCCAGCTCGGCGCGAAGCTCCTGGAAATTGTAGATCTCTCCGTTGAAGACAATCGTGACCTTGCCGTCGTCGCTCGACATGGGCTGAGCTCCAGCTTCGGAAAGATCAAGAATCGAAAGACGACGGAAGCCAAGGGCAACGTTGTCGACGATATGCTGGCCGCCCATATCGGGACCACGGTGGATGATGCGATTCATCATGGCCGTGAGAACCAGCTCACTCTGTTCATCTGTACCGGTAAAACCGACAAAACCGCACATGCAAGATCCTTTCTGCTGACGGCTCAGGTGTACTGCCGCAAGGATTGCGGCAGTTGATGTCAAATAATCTTTACTATCATGCCAATCTTTTGTTTCGTGATAGGGCATAAGCGCCGAGCGAACCGAAAAAACCACGGCCCGATCTTCAGACGAAGCGGCGGGCCGTGGTTGCGAATGCTATGTATGAGCGGTTAGCGCTTGCTGCGCTCGGCGAGACGGTGCTCCACCTTGGTGACGATGTGGATGAGCGGAATCGTCACGACCAGATAGTAAAGTGCGGCGCAAATGTAGGGCGTAATGTTGCCCGTGGTTGCCGTGAGGTTTTTGGAGAACAGCATGAGCTCCATGACGCCAACGCTCGAAAGCAGTGACGTGTCCTTGTACAGCATAACGAACTCGCTGGTCATAGCCGGTATAGCGCAACGTACGGCTTGCGGGATCACGATGCGCGACATAACTTGGGACCAAGTCATGCCAAGCGAGTAGGCAGCTTCTGATTGACCAGGCGGTACGCTCTCGATGCCGGCACGGAAAATCTCGGCAAGATAGGCCGAGCAGTTGATGGCTAGCACGCCAACGCCGAGCGGCAGATTGGGCACGTTGAGACCGATCATAGGGAACCCAAAGAACGCAATGTAGATCTGCAGGAAGAGCGGGGTTCCGCGCAGGACGTTGATGTATGTCACGGCGATGCCGCGTAGCATACGACTATGGCTGATTTTCATAAAGGCAAACAGCAAGCCGATGGGGATGGCGAGCGGAAAACCGATGGCGGTCACGGCAAGTGCTATGCCCCAGCCCTTAAAGAGCGAGGCGATTGAGGTGACGATAATCTGCGGCTTGAAGAACATGCCCAAAAACGGGTTGGAGTTCCATACGGCAACCCAAGGCTGGGCATCGAGCCAGGCGACGATTTCTTGCACCATGGTGCTCTCCGAGACGCTGATAGTGGGACTCTCGGGAAGATCTCGCTTGTCGCTGTCGGCGACATAGCTGCCGGTGACGGCATAGGCGCCCGCGTTGCTCGGGAATACGACGTCGGGGACGACAACGCGAATCTGTGAGCCGGCAGCGACGGGATCGGCGAACTTGATGACGAGCTTTGAGCCGTCCAGCGAGCACGATGCCTTGACACCCGTCTGGTTCAGTCCGTCGAGCAGCGTGACCTTAACATCGGTGCTTTCAAATGACCCGCCCTCGGGCAACTCAAGCTCAATTTGCGAAACGTCGCCCTCGTCGCTACCCGTTGTCGCTTCCCAGGTCAGGCGGGTTGCGATGCCGCCGAGCACGCCGTTGCCGCCGTCTTCGTTTGACTTGGCGGTCGCCGAGGTGACGGCGAGTGAAGCGCCCGTCGCGTCGTCTGAGCTCGAGGCATCCTCATTATCGGACCCGCTCGTGGGTGCCATGCCAAACCACTTCTCGTACAGTTTGTCATAGGCGCCGGAGCTCTTGATCTTGGCGAGGGCATCGTTGATGGCCTGTGTCAGCCCGGGGTTGTCTTTAGAGACGGCAATGCCAAACTGCTCGCCCGTCGGAACCTCTTTGATGATCTCCATACCGGTAAAGGAGTTCGAAACCATCCACTGCTCAACGGGCAGATCGCATACGACTGCCTGGCACTGACCACTCATGACGGCGGTGAAGGCTGCCGTCCAGTCGTCAAAGTTGACGGTGGTTGCCTGCGGCAGGTTCTCGATTGCCCACTCCTCGGACGTGGTGCCCGACTGCACGGCAATTTTGACGCCCAGTGCGTTGAGGCTATCGACCGTGTCGTATCCAGTGTTCTTTGCAACTGCGACGCCCTGATTAGAGTCGATATAGGGGTCGGTGAAGTCGACCTCTTCCTTGCGCTCGTCGGTAATCGTGATGTTGCATGCGCCGACATCGGTCTTTACACCCTGTTTGACCATGGGGATAATGCCGTCGAACTTTTGCGCCGGCAAGTAGTTGAGCTCCAGACCGAGCTCGTCTGCGATCATGCCCATGAGTTCATAGGTAAAGCCCTGGTCTTCGCCGGAATCGTTGACGTATTCAAACGGGGGCGTGGCCAAGTCACTTGCGACGGTGAGCTTGCCATTCTCGACGAGTGTGTAGGTGCTCGAGGCGTTCTGGGAGGACGAACAGCCACTCGCGCCGATGATGGTGGCAAGGGCCACAACGACCGTCGCGAAGGCGCAGACGATGTGCCGGGTCAACTGGACATGTGCCGAGCGGTGGCGACGTTCGAAGTGTCGTTTCATCTGGAATCCTTTGCTTGGGCATGATGAGTCGGCATTGTGGGTCAATGAGGCGCATCAAGACATTTGGATAAAGAATAGCACCCAGATTTCCCTGTTTTTACGCGGGGTGAACACTGTTGCCATTTATTAACCCACGACGCAGTCCATGCAATTTTTTAGAAGGCTGCAGCGCGCGCAAGGTCAGGTGGCATATTAGGATGGTTGATAATACAGAATGTTTCATCGTTTCTGCCGCGGGACGTCTTTTGCCCTTTAAGGCTGAATTTAGCGAGAGAGGTCTTTGTATGTCGAGTCCGACACAAGAGAAGCTAACTCTGATGCGCTATATAGAGTTGCTCGAGGAAGATGACCTTGTTGTTTCCAGACCGAGCGCTTCGTGCGACCAGCGCATTGAGTTTGCGACTGATGACTCGCGCCAGGTGCGTCCGGGCACGTTGTTTGTCTGCAAGGGCCGCGCGTTTAAGCGCGAGTACCTGCTTTCGGCAATCGCCGATGGCGCCGTGGCCTACGTTTCCGAGGTCGATTACGATGTCGATGTTCCCGCGGTGATTGTGAGTGATATTCGTCGCACGCTCGCCGTGGTGGCAGATGCCTTTTATGGGCATCCGTCGGGTAAGGTGAAGGTCTGCGCCTTTACAGGCACCAAGGGCAAGTCGACCTGTAGCTTTTATCTGCGCGGCATTCTCGCCAACGAGGCCAAGCTTACGGGCTGTCATCGACCCGCTCTTAATACGGGCATTGAGTTCGACGACGGCATCGAGGCGGGTCCTTCCAAGCTGACGACTCCCGAATCCTTTCTGCTGCAGTCTCGCATCGCGCATGCTGCGGAGGCGGGTGCCCCGTGGCTGGTTATGGAGGCATCGAGCCAGGGCCTCAAATACGAGCGCACGGGCAAAATCGCCTTTGAAGTCGGCGCCTTTACCAATATCGGCGAGGATCACATTTCGCCGATTGAGCATCCGACACTCGAGGATTACTTTGCCAGCAAGCTCAAAATCTTCTCACAGAGCCGTTTTGCCGTGGTCAATCTCGATATGGATAAGGTCGATCGCGTGCTCGAGGCGGCATCTCGTTGCGAACGTACGGTGACGTTCTCCCTGACCGACGAGCGTGCCGACGTGCTTGCGCTGGCGATTCGCAATGGCGACTGCGGCGTGGTGGCAACGGTGCGCACGCCCCGCTTTACGCGCGACATTGTGATTCCCACGCCGGTTAAGTTCAATGTCTCCAATGCGCTTGCCGCTATTGCCTGCGCCGAGGCCCTGGGCATTTCCGAAGAGGGTATCGTCCACGGCTTTGAGGGCGTCTTCGTTCCCGGCCGCATGGAGCTCTATCCGTCCGTATCGGGCAAAATCTTGGGCGTCGTCGATTTTGCACATAACGGCATGAGCCTCGAGACACTCCTGCGTGACCTGCGCGAGAACTATCCCGAGCGCGAGCTGGCGGTTGTATTTGGCGCTACGGGCGGTAAGGGTGTCGACCGACGCACCACGATGGGCATCGCCGCTGGCAAGTATGCCGACCGAATCGTGATTACCGAGGATGACCCCGGCCCCGAGGATGTCGAGGATATTTGCGCCGAGATCGCGCGCAACGTTCAAGCGCAGGGAAATGATAACTGGCAAATCGTGACTGATCGCGTTGCCGCTATCGAGACTGCCGTGCGCGAAACCGTCCGTCCTGCCGTGGTCATCGTGACCGGTAAGGGCGAGGAAGAGCGTATGCTGCGCAAGAACGGACCCGAGCCTTGCGAGCGCGACGGTTCGATTCTCAAGCGCACCCTTGCGGCGTACGACGCCTAAGACCAGAAGCCCCTTCTACGTAAATGGAGTGACCATGTCCCACAATACCCTGCCGACCGTCGCTGAGCTTTCGGGCGAGATGCGCGAGCGTCTTGCCAAGGTTAAGTACGTCTTTACCGACCTGGACGCCACCATGCTCGCGCCCGGCTCGTGCGTGCTGCGCGACAACGACGGCAACCCCTCGACCAAGCTCGTCGAGGCTGTCGTGGCACTTGCCCGCGCCGGCATCCAGGTGGTTCCCACCTCGGGCCGCAACCGTACCATGATCCACGAGGATGCGCGCGTGCTCGGCCTCAACTCCTACATCGGCGAGATGGGTGGCCTGGTCATGTACGATCTCAAGGCTAACGATTGGGAGTATCTGACCGGCGATATGCCCTACGACCCCGCCTGCGGCCTCACGCCGCATCAGGTGATCGAGCAGACCGGCGTGTGCGAGAAGATTCTCGCCCACTGGCCGCATAAGATCGAGTACCACAACGACATGTCGACTGGCTACAAGTACCGCGAGGTCACCGTCGGCATGCGCGGCGATGTGCCCGACGACGAGGTCCAGGCCATTCTTGACGAGGCCGGCTGCGGCCTGGTCTGGGCCTGCAACGGTCACCTGACGCATCTGTCCAAGCCGACGACGCTCGAGCTCGAACGCGTCGAGGATGGCCGCGCGTTTAACATCAATCCCGCCGGCCTCAACAAGGGCGTTGCCATCGCACGTTTCTGCGAGCACCTGGGTATCGAGCGCGAGGAGACGCTGGCGCTCGGCGATTCCGAGTCCGACTTCTACATGGCCGACCACGTGGGCACGTTCTGCCTGGTCGAGAACGGTTTGACCAGCGCCGGCGCGCCAGAGTTCCTGGACACCTGCGATAACGCCTACGTCACGCGTGGCAAGATTGTCGACGGCTGGGCGGCAACGGCAGAGCTGCTCGTCGCGGCCCGTTCGTAGCGCGGTCCCATCGCGCTGAGCCATATCTTTTCGAGAGAGAATCTGGTGAGGTCATGTCCGATATTGAGAATCTGGCAGGCGACACGCGCCCGATCGGTGTGTTCGACTCGGGTCTGGGCGGTCTGACGGTCGCGCGCGCGATTGCGACGGCGTTGCCGCACGAGTCCGTCTACTACTTTGGCGACACCAAGCGCTGCCCCTACGGCACCCGTACCGAGGACGAGGTGCGCTCGTTTGCGCTGCAGGCGGGCCGTTGGCTGTCGAAGCACGACGTCAAGATCATGGTCATCGCCTGCAATACGGCGACCGCTGCGGCTTTGCGTTTGGCCCAGCAGGTGCTCGACGTCCCCGTCATCGGTGTGATCGCACCGGGCGCCCGTGCCGCAATCAACAGCACCCGCACGCGCCGGGTGGGCGTGCTCGCCACCAACCTCACCATTCGCTCAGGCGCCTACACGCGTGCCATTCAGGACCTGGATGCCGGCGTCGACGTATACGGCTGCCCTGCCTCGAGCTTTGTCGAGGTCGTTGAGCACGAGCTCGCCTCGGGTGCGCATCTGCAAGAGCAGTGGCTCGAGAACGAGGACATCTTCGATACGCCGGCCGTGCGTGCGCTGGTGGGCGCCACGGTTGAGCCCCTTCGCGATCGTGGCATAGACACCGTAGTGCTCGGCTGTACGCACTTCCCGCTGCTGGTGGGCCCCATCCGCCATGCGCTGGGACCCGGGGTGCGCGTGGTGAGCTCTGCCGAGGAGACCACGCGCGAGCTGACCGATATCCTCACGCGCCGCGAGCAGCTGGCGGGCGACGCTGCCGAGCCGCAGCATCGTTTTGCCACGACGGCCGATAACATTGCCGAGTTTGCGGTGGCGGGCAGCTTTATCTTTGGCCAGCCGCTTAAAAGTATTGAGCATATCGATATCGACGAACTTGGTTAGGCGTGCAATAGCCGCCAAAGCCTTCGCCCCATCTTTTGCCGAAAGGATTATTCCATGGAGTATATGCAGGTCAACCGCGCTAACGGTCGCGCCGCCGATGAGCTGCGTTCCATCAAGCTTACCCGCGGCGTCATGAAACACGCCCACGGCTCATGTCTGGCCGAGTTTGGCGACACGCGCGTACTGTGCGCCGCCACCATCGAGGAGGGTGTGCCGGGTTGGCGCAAGGGCGCCAAGGCCGGTTGGGTGACTGCGGAGTATGCGATGCTGCCGGCATCGACCGGCAAGCGCTGCAAGCGCGAGCATGCCAACCGTAAGGGCCGCTCCATGGAGATCGAGCGCTTGATCGGCCGCAGCCTGCGCACGGTCGTCAACATGAAGGCGCTCGGCGAGTACACCGTTACCGTCGACTGCGACGTTATCCAGGCCGACGGTGGCACGCGTACGGCGAGCATCACCGGCGCCTGGGTGGCGCTGCACGATGCGCTTGCCATGTGGGTCGAGGCCGGCAAGATCGAGCGCATTCCGCTCACGGGTCAGGTTGCCGCCATTTCCATGGGTGTTGTCGACGGCAACGCCCTGCTCGACCTGGATTATTCCGAGGATAGCCACGCCGAGGTCGACATGAACCTCGTCGCCACCGATACCGGCGAGATGATCGAGCTCCAGGGTACCGGCGAGCAGGCGCCCTTCGACCGCAAGCGTCTCAACGCCCTGCTCGACTTGGGCGACAAGGGCATTGCCGAGCTCATCGAGCTCCAGCGCCAAGCCCTCGCCTAACCTGCCAAAAAGGGACAGGTTTATTTTGGCAGGTTTTATCTGCGGAAACGCCGAACTGTAAGGTTTCTGCCGCTTGAGGGGGATTGAGACCTTCATCGTCCTCAATGTGGCATCGATATAGATACAAGGAGGCCAGCCATGGCACTTGAAAAGATTGACATCGAAACGCTCGATCCGGCGGCTACCATCGTCGTGGCTACGGGCAACGCCCACAAGCTCACCGAGATCGAGGCCATTTTGGGCAAGGTCATGCCCGAGGTGCGCTTTGTGGCACTCGGTCAGCTGGGCGATTTTGAGGACCCCGAGGAAAACGGCACGACGTTTTTGGAGAACGCCATCATCAAGGCGCAGGCCGCCGTCGAAGAGACGGGCCTCATGGCCATTGCCGATGATTCGGGCCTGGTCGTCGATGCACTGGACGGTGAGCCCGGCGTGTATAGTGCACGCTATGCGGGCGTTCACGGCGACGATGCCGCCAACAATGCCAAGCTGCTCGTGAATCTGGAGGGCGTGGCCGACGAGGACCGCACTGCGCGCTTTATGAGCGTCGTTGCGCTCATCGACACGGACGGTTTGGTCACCTATGGTGAGGGCGCCTGCGAGGGCGTTATCGCGCACGAGGGGCGCGGCGATCACGGCTTTGGCTACGACCCGCTGTTCCTGCCGGTCGACACGCCGGGCAAGACCATGGCCGAGCTGACGGCGGAGGAGAAGAACGCCATCAGCCACCGCTTCCATGCACTTGAGCATCTGTCCGCCAAGCTGACAGGCGAGGAGTAGGCCGTGCGTGCGGTAGTGCAGCGCGTGCTCAACGCCGGCGTGACGGTCGACGGCGAGTGCGTGGGCCGCATTGGACGCGGCTATCTGGTACTGCTGGGCGTGGGCCACGGTGACACGCGCGCCGAGGCCGATAAGCTGTGGGGAAAGCTCCGGGGCTTGCGCATTAACGAGGACGAGAACGGCAAGACCAACCTGGCACTTGCCGATGTCGACGGCGAGGTTCTCGTGGTGTCGCAGTTCACGCTGTTCGCCGATTGCCGTCACGGCCGCCGTCCATCGTTTACGGATGCCGGCGCCCCCGATGTCGCCAACGAGCTCTACGAGTACTTCCTGACGCTCGTTCGCCAAGATGTCGAACACGTGGCGCACGGCATCTTTGGCGCCGACATGAAGGTCGATCTCGTCAACGACGGCCCATTCACCATCGTCTTGGACACCGATAGTCTGTAAGTAGTCAATTTGGGACCGGGCTTTTTTAGCTACTTGCGTATGGCCACAACAGGGTGCTATAGTATTAGAGTTTTGTCTATCTTAGGGGTATTATCCTCTTTTTGAATTGCACCTTCTGGAGGCCCTGTTCATGGAAGAGATGGAAGTCAATCACGTCGACGACATCCACGAGAAGCTGACCGATATGGTGGGCGATCGCGTTAAGGTGAAGGCCAACATGGGCCGTACCCGCGTCGTCGAACGCATGGGCACCATCAAGAGCGTCCATCCGGCAGTCTTTATCGTCGAGGTCGACGAGCGCCGTGGCCGCAAGTCGCGTCAGTCCTACCAGTATATTGATGTTCTCACCGGCCAGGTCGAGCTGTTTGACCCCGAGAGCGGCGAGCACATTTTTACCCCGCTCGGCAATCAGCTCGAGGAGCACTAGCGGTGACCGATTGGTCCCTGACCCTTTCCGCGCCGGCAAAGATCAACCTCTATCTGGGGGTTCATACCGAGCGTGACGACCGCGGCTACCATAAGGTCGATTCCCTGATGGCAGCCGTCGGTCTTGTCGATACCGTGACGGTTACGCCGGCACAGGCGCTGACCGTCCAGACGATTCCGGCATCCGACTTTCCCATGCAAAAGAATACGGCGTATCGTGCGGCCGCTGCTATGGCCGAGCATTACGGTCGCGAAGCCAATGTCTGCATCACGATTAAGAAGCGCATCCCGCTGTGTGCCGGCCTGGGCGGTCCTTCGACGGATGCCGCGGCGGTCATTGTCGCCTTGGCAGAGAGTTGGGGTATCGACCGTGCCAACCCCGCGCTGGACAACATTGCGCGCGGCATTGGCGCCGACGTTCCCTTCTTTTTGCATGCCAGCCCTGCATTTTACGTGGGTGGGGGAGACGTGCTGGCAACCGAGTACCCCGCACTACCCGCGACACCCGTCGTGCTGGTCAAGCCGCGCGAGGCAAGCGTTTCAACAATTGAAGCCTATCGACGTTTTGACGAGACCCCAGCGCCTGCGGACAAGCCCGGAGCGATCGCATCTGCCCTTCGCTCGGGAGACGCAGAGGCGGCCTACGCGCTCGTCCACAACAACCTGGGTGTCATTTCCGCGCAGATGGAGCCGCGGATTCAAACGGTGCTCGACTGGCTCCGTTCACAGGACGGTACCATTACCGCAAACGTGTGCGGTTCGGGTGCCTGCTCGTTTGCCATTTGCGATACTGCCGCCACGGCAGTCAATCTTGCGGCAGTTGCTCAACAAAACGGCTGGTGGGCTTATGCAACGGAGCTCGTTTCCGACACGGTTCGCATTGAAGCGCCAAAGAAGTAAAAATTTCTCTGGCACACGACGGAAATCTTTGTTACTATAGTCGAGCTAACGGGTTGTGGCTCAGTTTGGTAGAGCACTGCGTTCGGGACGCAGGGGTCGCTGGTTCAAATCCAGTCAACCCGACCAGAGCATGAGGAGGGACCGCTTCTTGCGGTCCCTTTTTTTAGCTATTGTTGTGATACCGCGATACCCGCGGTATACTCATTCGAGCTTGTCTCGCTGTATTGTGGAGGTCTACATGTTTGGACTGAGGGCTCCTGAGCTCATCATTATTCTCGTCGTTGTCCTGATTATCTTTGGGCCCAAGAACCTGCCGAAGCTCGGTAAGTCCCTCGGCTCTACCGTCAAGAATATCCGCGAGGGTATGGAAGGCGACGATAAGGGCGAAACCAAGCAGGCCGAGGAGGTTGTGGTCGAGGAGTCCAAGGAGGACAAGGAGATCGCAGAGCTCGAGGCTAAGCTCGCTGCTGCCAAGCAAAAGAAGGCAGAGGACAGCGACGCGGACGCAGAGTAGTCCCATCCCTTTGGGGTGAGCACCTGACCGGCTTGCCCGCAGGCTAGCCGGTCTTTTTCGTTTTTGTTGACAGTTGATCGTTACATCATAGTTGGGGAGATATCCGTATGGACGCAAGCCAGATCGTACTGACCGCTGAGGGCCGCCAGAAGCTCGTCGAGGAGCTCGCTTGGCGTGAGGGCGATTACGCCAAGGAGATCGTCGAGGACATCAAGGAAGCCCGCGCGTTCGGCGACCTTTCGGAGAACTCCGAGTACGATGCCGCCAAGGAGAAGCAGGCCCAGAACGCCGCTCGTATCGCCGAGATCCAGGCCATCCTTGCCAACGCTCAGATCGCTGCCAGCACGGGCGACCTGACCGTCTCCATCGGCTCGACTGTTACCCTGGTCGACCCCAACGGTGAGCTCATCGAGGTCACGCTTGTCGGTACCACCGAGACCAACTCGCTCGAGCACAAGATCTCCAACGAGTCTCCGGTCGGCCACGCCATCATTGGTCATGGCGAGGGCGACTCCGTCGAGGTTGTTACGCCTTCCGGCAAGACTCGCGTCTACACCATCGCCAAGATCGCACGCTAGACCACGGTCCCGCGTAAAGGTATGTTTTCGCTCCCTGGGACCGAATCCTGGGGAGCGTTTTAGTTTGAGGAGCTAACTATGGCAGAAAACCAGAACGCCGCCGATCAGGCATCGACGCTCAACGACGAGCGCGCCACCCGCCTGGCCAAGCGTGCCTCCCTGTTCGAGGCGGGCCAGAACCCGTATCCCGAGCACTCCGAGATTGAGGACTACGTCGTCGACATCGAGACTAGGTACGCCGAGCTCGCCGATGGCGAGGACACCGAGGATGTCGTGAAGATCGGCGGCCGTGTGGTCGCCAAGCGTGGTCAGGGCAAGATCATGTTCATCGTCGTGCGCGACGCGACCGGCGAGATCCAGCTGTTCTGCCGCATCAACGATATGGACGAGGCCGCCTGGAACACGCTCAAGGCACTCGACCTGGGCGATATCCTGGGCGTGACCGGCGTAGTCGTGCGCACCAAGCGTGGCCAGCTTTCCGTTGCCCCCAAGAGCGCGACGCTGCTGTCCAAGGCCGTTCGCCCGCTGCCCGAGAAGTTCCACGGTCTCTCCGACAAGGAGACCCGCTATCGTCAGCGCTATGTCGACTTGATCGCCAACGACGACGTTCGCGAGACCTTCCGCAAACGCTCGCAGATCCTCTCCACGTTCCGCCGCTTTATGGAGTCCGATGGCTACATGGAGGTTGAGACTCCTATCCTGCAGACCATCCAGGGCGGAGCTACTGCCAAGCCGTTCATCACGCACTTCAACGCGCTCGATCAGGAGTGCTACCTGCGTATCGCCACCGAGCTGCACCTCAAGCGCTGCATCGTCGGCGGCTTTGAGCGCGTGTTCGAGATCGGTCGTATCTTCCGCAACGAGGGCATGGACCTTACCCACAACCCCGAGTTCACCACGATGGAGGCCTACCGTGCCTTCTCCGATCTCGAGGGCATGAAGGCACTCGCCCAGGGTGTCATTAAGGCCGCTAACAAGGCTATCGGCAACCCCGAGGTTATCGAGTACCAGGGCCAGACCATCGACCTCTCCGGCGAGTGGGCCAGCCGTCCCATGACCGACATTGTCTCCGACGTGCTCGGCAAGCCGGTCACCATCGACACGCCGGTCGAGGAGCTTGCTGCCGCCGCACGCGAGAAGGGCCTGGAGATCAAGCCCGAGTGGACCGCCGGCAAGATCATCGCCGAGATCTATGACGAGCTGGGCGAGGACACCATCGTCAACCCCACCTTCGTGTGCGATTACCCCATCGAGGTTAGCCCGCTTGCCAAGCGCTTTGAGGATGACCCGCGCCTGACCCATCGCTTTGAGCTGGTCATCGCCGGCCACGAGTACGCGAACGCGTTCTCCGAGCTCAACGACCCGGTCGACCAGGCCGAGCGCTTCGCTGCCCAGATGGCCGAGAAGGCCGGCGGCGACGACGAGGCCATGGAGTACGACGAGGATTACGTGCGCGCCCTCGAGTACGGTATGCCTCCTGCGGGCGGCATCGGCATCGGTATCGACCGCGTGGTCATGCTGCTCACCAACCAGGCTTCCATCCGCGACGTGCTGCTGTTCCCGCACATGAAGCCCGAGAAGGGTTTCCAGTCCGGTGCCGCCGCTGCCAAGGCTGCCGAGGCCGGCAACACCGCGAGTCCCTTCGTCAAGCCGCTCAAGCCCACGCTCGATTACTCCAAGATTGCCGTTGAGCCGCTGTTTGAGGAGTTCGTCGACTTTGATACCTTCTCCAAGAGCGACTTCCGCGCCGTTAAGGTCAAGGCATGCGAGGCCGTTAAGAAGTCCAAGAAGCTGCTGAACTTTACGCTCGATGACGGCACCGGCGCCGACCGCACCATCCTCTCCGGTATTCACGATTATTACGAGCCCGAGGACCTGGTCGGCAAGACCCTGCTCGCCATCACCAACCTGCCTCCGCGCAAGATGATGGGTATCCCCAGCTGCGGCATGCTCATCAGCGCCATCCACGAGGAGGAGGGCGAGGAGCGCCTCAACCTGATCCAGCTCGACGCCTCCATCCCTGCCGGCGCAAAGATGTACTAGGGGGTTACGGCGTTTTACCAAACGCCGTAACCGCTCGACGCTGCACGGGTCGCATTTGGACAATCTGACGTTCAACTTCAAGGGCGCGACCAGAAGGTCAGCGCCCTTTCGTTTCACGTCACCTTGTCTCAAATGCGACCCGCTCGCTGGCGTTGCCAAAACATCGATGTGGTCATTGGGGACGTGGTTCGCATGACAGCCGTCTCTTTTATGTTTCCTTTAGCCGTCGTTGCCTAGGATGGGGGTTAGTCGGCAGGAAGGGAGCGTCTGTATGGACGACGCGAGCGAGCGCGCAATCGAAGAGGACATGCTCGATCAGTTCAATTACTTTGACGATGAGGACGAGGAGCTGATCGACCGTCGCGAGCCAGCGCCGCTTGATTCCTTTGATCTGGTCGATGAAGAGGCTGATGAGGTTGAGGGCGAATCAGCGGAGCCTCCACAGCCTTCGCGCCTTGACTCGCTGCTTTCGAGAGCCCCCATGCACCACGGCGTTCGTGCCGGCGCGCTCCATATGAAAACCGACTGGCACCAGATCGTGACGGCGGGCGATGAGCTTGCCGTCGACGCGCCGCTCACCGATAAGTCATCCATCATCTGCCGGACCGGCATGCTTATGCTGGCAAGCGGAACAGGTGCCTGGCGCGTGCGCGATACCATGAATCGTGTTGCTGCCGTACTTGGCGTCACGATTCACGTCGACCTGAGTCTCCTATCGTTTGAGTGCACCTGCATCGAAGATGGCCACTGCTTTAACGAGGTCGTCAGCCTACCCACAACGGGGGTCAACACTCATCGCATTTGGATGATGGAGAGCTTCTTAAAGGAAATCGAGATTTACGGGCGCCGGTTTACCGTGCATGAGTACCACGAGATGCTCAAGACCGTTGAGAGCTCAAAGCCCGATTACGCTCCCTGGCAACAGGGCCTTGCGGCGGCCTGTGCTTGCGGCGCCTTCGTCTTTTTGCTCGGCGGCGGCCCTATCGAGATGGCTTGCGCATTCGTAGGCGCTGGTGTCGGCAACTTTGCTCGCTCCCATATTCTCAAGCAGGGTCTTGGCCAGTTTAGCGCGCTGACGACCGGCGTTGCGCTCGCTTGCGTTTCGTATCTGCTGGCATTGCTCGGCCTTGGCCAGCTCGTACCGGGGGCAATGTCGCACCAAGAAGGCTATATCGGCGCCATGCTCTTTGTGATTCCCGGCTTTCCCCTCATTACGGCAGGCCTCGACATCGCCAAGCTCGACATGCGAAGCGGTATCGAGCGTCTTTCGTATGCTGTGTCGATTATTGTGATGGCGACCCTCGTAGGTTGGATGGTTGCCGAGTGTGTGGGACTGGCGCCGGATGACTTCGCCCCGCTCGGTCTCTCACCGTTGACTCTTACACTTTTGCGTGTGGTGATGAGCTTTGTCGGAGTATTTGGCTTCTCGGTTATGTTCAACAGTCCGGTAAAGATGGCAGCGGCGGCAGGGCTCATCGGCGCCGTGTCTAATACCTTGCGCCTTACGCTCGTCGATGCGCCGACGCTGTTTCCCTTCCTGGGCTTGAGTGCGGGCATGCCTCCCGAGGCGGCTGCGTTTATCGGCGCGTTGGTATCGGGGCTGCTCGCGAGCTTAGCTGAAATCAAACTCACCTACCCACGTATCGCCCTCACGGTGCCATCGATTGTCATTATGGTGCCCGGTCTGTATCTCTATCGCTCTATGTATTACATGTGCACCTTCGACACGGTCAATATGCTCGGCTGGTTTGTGCGCGCGGTGCTCATCGTAGCGTTTCTGCCCGTTGGCTTGGGCGTGGCGAGAACCCTTACCGACCCTCGCTGGCGCCACACCAGCTAATTGGCGCAAAGGGAACAGGTTACTTTGCACCAAATGGGTTGCGGTGAAATAGGGACTGAATTGCTGCTTAAAGGGTCAAAACAGTCCGTATTCCACCGCAACTTATGGGGTCGGGGGATTGTTGGTGCCCTGCATCTTCATAAACTCAACGCTTACGAAGCGCGGGGTTTTCGTGCTAGGCTGGTTCCACCACATAAGTAGTCGCAGACGCACGTATCACGGGCGGGCGAGATGAAGTCCCAACAGCTCCATCTTGCCCGCCCGTTTTTGTTGCGTGGTGTCGAGGCGTAACACAGAAAGGACCATGCCCTTTATGCCTATCAACAAACGAGAGAGCCTGCTGTTCACCTTTATCATGTGCTTTTGCATGGTGCTCTGGATGAGCATCTACAACGTTGCCCTGCAGCATGGGGCCATCAACGGCGAGGTTGTTGCCGCCGCGTGGCTCGGCTTCCCCGTTGCCTACGTTTTTGCCATGTGCTGCGACTGGTTCGTCGCCAGCCCGCTCGCCAAGGGTTTCGCCTTTAAGTACTTGGTCACGCCGGGCAAGAGCTCGCCGCTCGCCATGACGCTCGCCGTCAGCTCCTGCATGGTCGTTCCCATGGTCATCATCATGTCGCTCTACGGTGCGTGCGAAGGCCTGTTCCATATGCCCGGCGCCCCGCTTGCAAACCTGCAGGCGCTGCCGATGATGTGGCTCGTCAACATTCCGCGCAACTTTATCATGGCCCTGCCCTGGAACCTGCTGGTGGCCGGTCCGGTTGCTCGTTTTGTCTTCCGCCGCGCCTTCCCCATGGGAACTGTCTTTGCCGAGCCGCACATGGAGCTCGTGCACATGCCGGGTGCTCCCATTGCCGATACCGTCAATGACGTTGCCGAGAACATGGGTGTTGAGCCCGCCTGCTAGACAGCAGCGCAAAACCAAACCGCCAAGCGGACCAGAGCGATTCCTTTTTTGTAGACGTTGTCGCGCGGCTACGGGCGGGAAAGGTCCCAACGGTTAACATATACTCCATATGGGTAAAGAGACCAAAGCGCTGCCGCGGGGCGGCGCTTTGCGTTTGAAAAAACTAGCTCGTCTAAGAGGAACTAGCATGTTAGACCGTTTTACCGATCGTGCGCGTAAGGTCATGTCCATGGCCAAGCAGGAGGCGCTCGATCTTCATTCAAATAAGGTGGGCACCGAGCACCTGCTGCTCGCGCTTGCCAAGGAGGACGAGGGCATTGCCGCCGAGGCGCTGCGTTCGCTCGACATCTCCTACGATGACATCATGGATACTCTCAAAGAGGTTCAGACCACGGTTCCCGAGCCCAGCGAGGAGACCGAGGCTGCCAAGCTCGCCTTTACGCCGCTCGTCATTAGCGTGATGGAGCGTTCATTCCGCGTGGCACGCGAGAACAACCAGACCTACGTGTCGACCGAGCACTTGCTGATCGGCATCGTCGAAGAGGGCAACGGCATGGCCATGGACATCCTCATGCGCCTGGGCGTGTCGTCCGCCTCCATCAAAAAGGCTATCGAGAAACTCACCGCCAAGGACCAGGACAAGAAGCGTCCGCTCGCCGGCGCCGGTGCTGGTCGTCCCGGTGCGGGCCTGCCGTTCTTTAGCGGCTCGGATGCCTCTCAGCAAAAGGGGAGTGGCACCGACACGCTTAAGCAGTTCGCGACCAACCTTACGCAGAAGGCCCGCGACGGCGAGCTCGACCCTGTAATTGGTCGCGAAAAGGAAGTCCAGCGCATGATGGAGATCCTTTCGCGCCGCACCAAGAACAACCCGCTCATTCTGGGCGACCCCGGCGTGGGCAAGACGGCCATCGTCGAGGGCCTGGCTCAGCAGATCGCTGCCGGCAATGTGCCCGAGAACCTCATGAACCAGAATATCTGGACGCTCGACCTGCCGGGCCTCGTGGCGGGTGCCAAGTATCGCGGCGAGTTTGAGGAGCGCCTCAAGAACGTGATCCAGGAGGCGACCGAAGCCGACGACGTCATCCTGTTTATCGACGAGATGCACACCATCATCGGTGCCGGTTCTGCCGAGGGCTCCATCGACGCGAGCTCCATGCTCAAGCCCGTGCTCGCGCGCGGTGCCTTCCAGATTATCGGCGCCACCACGGCCGAGGAATTCCGCAAGTACCTCACCAAGGACCCGGCTTTCGAGCGTCGCTTCCAGACCATCGATGTCGAGGAGCCGAGCGTCGAGGACACGGTCAAGATCCTGACCGCGCTCAAGCCGCGCTACGAGGAGCACCACCATGTGCGCTATACGCAGGGTGCTATCGAGGCTGCCGCGAACCTTTCCAACCGCTACATCCAGGATCGCTTCCTGCCCGACAAGGCCATCGACCTCATCGACGAGGCCGGTGCCCGCGCTCGCATCGCCGCGAATCGCGCGCCCGAGCCGGTGCGCGAGGCCGAGCATCGCATAGAGGAGCTCAAGGCTGCCGCGCAGGAGGCCACCGAGAGCGACGACATGAACAAGGCCGCCGAGATCGCCGAGCAGCAGAAGGCCGCCGAGATTGAGCTCGCCGAGGCCAAGGCCGCCTGGACCGCCGAGCTCGACGCCAGTCCGCTCACCATCGATGTGAGTCAGATCGCCGATATCGTGTCTGTGACTTCAGGCGTGCCGGTGTCCTCGCTTACCGAGAGCGAGAGCCGTCGCCTGTTGCAGGCCGAAAGCGTGCTCAAGACGCGCATCATCGGTCAGGATGAGGCTGTCGAGGCAGTTGCCAAGGCCGTGCGCCGCAGCCGCTCACCCCTCAAGGATCCCCGTCGCCCCGGCGGCAGCTTTATCTTCCTTGGTCCCACCGGCACGGGTAAGACCGAGCTCGCCAAGACGCTCGCCGAGTACCTCTTTGGCAGCAAGGACGCGCTCATCAGCTTCGATATGTCCGAGTTCGGTAGCGAGTTCGAGGTCTCCAAGCTCATCGGTAGCCCTCCGGGTTACGTCGGTCACGACGAGGGCGGCCAGCTCACCAAGGCCGTTCGTCGCCACCCGTACTCGGTTGTGCTGTTCGACGAGATCGAGAAGGCGCACCCCGATATCTTCAACATCTTGCTGCAGGTGCTGGAGGAGGGCCGCCTGACCGATAGCCAGGGCAAGACGGTCGACTTCCGCAACACCGTGATCATCATGACGTCCAACGTGGGCGCTCGCGAGATTGCGCAGGATGCGAGCGTGGGCTTTGGCACCACCGGCGAGCAGGGCCTCACGTCGAGTGAGATCCGCGGCCGTGCGATGGGCGAGCTCAAGCGCCTGTTCCGCCCCGAGCTGCTCAATCGTATCGACGATATTGTGGTGTTCCAGAAGCTCTCGGGCGAGAATCTCACCAAGATTGCGCACCTGCTGGTGGACGATCTGCGCCAGCGCCTGATCGCAAACGGCATGAACATCAAGCTTACCGATGCGGCCTACGACAAGATTGTGGCGGAGGGTACCGACCTCACCAACGGCGCGCGTCCGCTGCGTCGTGCCATCCAAAAGCTCATCGAGGATCCGCTGTCCGAGGAACTGCTGGCTGGCGAGTGGGGCGAGGGCGATACCGTCCTGTGCGACGTGGCCGACGGCAAGTTTGTCTTTAGCCACGGCACGGGTGAGATCCCGGCGCCGCGTCCGGCGGGTGCGCTCGGGGGCGATACCGCTCCGGCGGCGCCGCACACCGGAAACGCCGCGCCTGTGAGCAGCGGCGTGAGCTCGGGCCCCGGTGGCATGATGCAAGCCGGCTCTGGCGCGCTGTAGGGCGTGGCGACAATTTGATACGCGCAATCGAGGCGCTCCGGAAAGGGCGCCTCGATTTGTAGAGCTGCGGAAGTTGTGACCGTTACGCTATACGGTCCACCGTTAGCCGATGATGCGAGGGCGCTCGGCGTTTTCGACTGGTTTATGCACGCAAAGTCTGGGAATATACAAGTCGCATGTCTTACTGTCTAACCAGTTGCGCCAAGGAGGCACCATGGACTACAAGATTACCGGCTACGAGCCCGCCCAGCTGTTCCATTTCTTTGAGGAGGTCAGCGCGATCCCCCGTGGGTCTGGCAACGAGAAAGGCATCAGCGATTTCCTGGTCGCGTTTGCCAAGGAGCGCGGTCTCGATGTGTATCAGGACGAGGTCTACAACGTCATCATTCGCAAGCCCGCATCTGCCGGCGCCGAGAATGCCCCGACCGTAATGCTGCAGGGCCACATCGATATGGTGTGCGACAAGTTGGGCTCCGTTGAGCACGACTTTACGACCGATGGTATCGACCTGGTCGTCAAGGACGGCGTCCTCACCGCTAACGGCACCACTCTGGGCGCCGACAACGGTATCGCCGTCGCGCTTATGCTTACCGTGCTCAACGACGATTCGATTGCCCATCCGGCCCTCGAGTGCGTATTCACCACCGACGAGGAGACTGGCCTGGTCGGTGCCGAGACGCTCGACAAGTCCCAGATTAGCGCCCGCACTATGATCAACCTTGACTCCGAGGAAGAGGGCGTTGCCACCGTCAGCTGCGCCGGCGGCGTCGTCGTTACCTACACCTGCCCCATCGTGCGCGAGCACAAGACCGGTAGTACCCTCACGCTCGACATCTCCGGCCTGCTGGGCGGTCACTCCGGCAGCGATATCAACCTGGAGCGCGGCAACGGCAACCTCATCATGGCCCGCATCATCGACCGCCTGATGGTCGCTGGCGAGCCCGCCATCGTCAGCTTTAACGGCGGCACTAAGGACAACGCCATCAACCGTGAGTGCAAGGCTGTTCTGGTCTACGCCGACCACGCTGCCGCCGAGGCCGCGGCCCAGATTGCAAAGGGCATCATCGCCGACGTCACTGCCGAGCTCGAGGTCTTCGACCCCGGCTTTACCTGCACCGTCGAGATTGCCGACAACGCCGAGGTCGAGGCCATGGACCAGAAGTCCGCGCTTGCCCTCATCCGCGCCCTGCGTCTTGCCCCCAACGGTGTGATCCGCCGCAACGTCGCCACCGACGGCTCCGTCGAGGTTTCCTCCAACATCGGTGTGGTTGCCACTTCTGACGACGAGGTCAAGATCATGCTGTCCCCGCGCTCTTCGATCACCTCGCTGCAGAACGAGTTCAAGGACCGTCTGCAGACGCTGGCCGATGTCCTGGGCTTCGACGCCAAGTTCGAGTTTGAGTATCCCGGCTGGAGCTATGCCGAGCATTCGCCGGTCCGCGAAGTCTTTGTCGAGAGCTATCGAGAGCTCTTTGGCTCCGAGCTGCGCATCGAGTCCATTCACGCCGGCCTTGAGTGCGGCCTGTTTGCCGAGGCTCTGCACGGCCTGGACGCCATCGCCGTGGGCCCGACGCTCTCCGATGTCCATACCCCGGACGAGAGCATGGAGCTCGCTTCTGCCGAGCGCTTCTACGAGCTGCTCATCGACGTCCTCAAGCGCCTCGCTGCGTAAAGGTCGCCTTAGTTAAGCCGCTCTAAAACGGCTGGCTATGAAAACGGCCGCTTGGCGTAATGCCGGGCGGCCGTTATTCGTTACAGTGCGAGAATCCCCAGATGCTCAAGCAAGATCTTAAGCCCGATGAGGATGAGCACGACGCCACCCACGATGGTGGCGGGTTTTTCGTAGCGCGCGCCAAAGGTGTGGCCGATCGCTACGCCGGCAACGGAGAAGACAAAGGTCGTGATGCCGATGAGCGATACAGCTGGAACGATGTCGACGGAAAGCGCGGCGAACGAGATGCCCACGGCCAGGGCGTCAATCGAGGTGGCGATGGCGAGGATCAGGTACTCGCCCAGGTCAATCTTTTCGGCATCCTTGTCGTCGCCTTCATCCTCGTCCTCGGTATAGGCCTCCCACAGCATTTTGCCGCCGATGAAGGCGAGCAGGATAAAGGCGATCCAGTGGTCGATGGGGCCGATGATGCCCATAAACTGGCTGCCAAGCGCCCATCCGATCACGGGCATGCCGGCCTGGAAGCCGCCAAAGAACAGGCCGAGCACTACGGCGACCTTAAGGTTGATCTTTTTCATGCCGAGACCCTTGCAGATGGAAACGGCAAAGGCGTCCATCGAAAGGCCAACGGCGAGCAGCACGAGCTCGGCGAGTCCCATAGTCTGGCTCCCTCTCTGCGGGCGAACCCGCGTGTACTTCTGGCAGGGGAGCAACAAAAAAGACCCGTGGCGTACGCGTTGCGCGCACAGCCACGAGTCTCGTTCATTAAGGCAAGCCAGGCCGCATCGGCCAGTGTGTTGACTTGCCGCGTCACCGGAGGCGAACCCGATCACGCGACTACTCCCTCATTTATGCGAATCCCGATGCTACCACATAAGCAGCTCATTTGGATTGGGGCTCTCAGCTGTGTTCGCTCATTCTGTAAGCATCGGATTTTGCGGGCGTCACAGGGGCAAACCGTGAGAAACTATTTAGCGTTTATGGAGCGTATACGATGGGAGCGATGCCTTGGATAAGAACGAGCTGCAAAAGCGTATGGAACAGGCCATCCGCCTGACTGCCCCCGGTCAGCCGATCCGCACCGCCCTCGACATGATCATCGCCGGTCACCTGGGCGCCCTTATCTGCGTCGGCGACACCGAAAACGTGCTCGCTGCCGGTAACGACGGCTTCCCGCTCAATATTTCGTTCACCTCGAACCGCCTGTTCGAGCTTTCCAAGATGGACGGCGCTATCGTTATCGATGGCGACCTCACTCAGATCCTGCGCGCCAACTTCCACCTCAATCCCGATCCCTCGCTTGCCACGAGTGAGACGGGCATGCGTCACCGCACCGCCGCTCGCATGTCGGTGCTCACCGATGCCATCGTGATCTCGGTCTCGGCCCGTCGTGCCGTCGTCAACGTGTACGTTCACGGCAAGAGCTACGAGATCCAGCCCGTCACTACCATCATGAGCTCGGTCAACCAGCTCGTCGCCACGCTCCAGACTACCCGTCAGTCGCTCGATCGCTCCCTGCTGCGCCTGACGGCCCTCGAGCTCGACGACTACGTTACGCTCGCCGACATTACCGGTATTTTCTCGAGCTTCGAGATCATGCAGCAGGCAAAGACCGAGCTTAAGGACTGCATCGTCAAGCTGGGCAACCAGGGCAAGCTCGTGCAGATGCAGCTCGAGCAGCTCGCGGGCTCCAGCATGGATACCGAGTATGACCTGATGATTCGCGACTACGCGAGTGATTCCTCCGAGGCAAACGCCGAGAAGATCCGCGCAGAGCTTGCCCGTATGACGCCCAAGGACCTGTCCGACCCACAGCATGTGGCGGCGGTTCTGGGTTACGACGACCTGGACGAGGACTCCGTCATGACGCCGCTGGGCCTGCGCACGCTTTCGCGCGTGTCCGTCGTGCGCGACGGCGTGGCCGAGAAGATCGTCGACGAGTATGGCTCGCTGCAGGAGCTCATGGACGACATCAGCGAGGATCCGGAGCGTTTGGGCGACTTTGGTGTTAACAACCCTGCCATTCTTGCGGACTCGCTGTACCGCATGAAGGGCACCAAACAGGGGAACGCATAATGGCGCCCGCATGCGCCGTGGTCGTTGCCGGCGGCAGCGGCCAGCGCTTTGGAAATCCCGGCGGCAAGCAGCTCGTTAACGTGGCGGGCCGTCCGCTCATGAGCTGGTCTATCCGCGCGTTCGATCGGAGCGACAAGGTCGGCCACATCGTGGTGGTGTGTCCTGCCGAGCGCCGTGCCGAGATGCGACGCCTGGCCATCGACCCGTTTGACTATGACACGCCCATCAGCTTTGCCGATGCCGGCGATACCCGTCAGGATTCCACCCGTGCCGGCGTGCATGCGGTTCCGGCGGGTTTCGAATATGTCGCCATTCACGACGGCGCTCGTCCGCTCATTACCACCGAGGCCATCGATCACGCTATCGACGTGCTTGTGGGCGACCGCTCGCTCGACGGTGTCGTGTGCGGTCAGCCCGCGATCGACACGCTCAAGATCGTCGACGGCGATAATATCGTCGAGACGCCGCCGCGCGAGCTCTATTGGGCCGCTCAGACGCCGCAGATCTTTAGCGTCGACGCCATGAAGCGCGCCCACACCGCAGCTATCGCCGAGGGCTTTATCGGTACCGACGATTCATCGCTGGTCGAGCGCATGGGCGGCCGCGTCCGCTGTGTCCAGAGCCCGCGCGATAACCTTAAGGTGACGGTGCCCGAGGACCTGCGTCCCGTAACCGCGATTCTGCTCGGCCGCATGGCCGAGGGAGAGGACCTTCCCCATGTTCAGTAACCTGCGCATTGGCCACGGCTACGACGTTCACCGTTTGGTGGAGGGGCGTCGATGTATCATCGGCGGGGTCGACATTCCCTACGAGCGCGGCCTGCTGGGCCACTCGGATGCCGATGTACTCGCGCACGCCTTGGCCGACGCCATTCTGGGCGCCTGCCGCGGGGGAGACATCGGCAAGCTATTCCCCGACACCGATCCCGCCTACGAGGGTGCCGATTCGATGGTGCTGCTCGCTCGCGTGATGGACTATGCGCGCGAGCTGGGCTTTGAGTTTGTCGATGCCGATTGCACCATTGCCTGTCAGCAACCCAAGATCACTCCGCACCGCGATGCCATGCGCGCCAACCTTGCCCATGCCCTGGGCGTTGACGTCGAAAACGTGGGCGTCGCCGCCACCACGACCGAAAAGCTCGGTTGGGAAGGCCAAGGCGAGGGAATCGGCGCTTGGGCCGTCTGCCTGCTACAGAAAACCGTTAAGGAGTAACGAATGCGTATCTACAACAGCGCTACCCATAAAAAGGAAGAGTTCCAGCCCATCGAGTCCGGCAAGGTCCGCATGTACGTGTGCGGCCCCACGGTCTACGACAACATCCACATCGGCAATGCCCGCACGTTCATCAGCTTTGACGTAATTCGTCGCTGGCTCATCGCGAGCGGCTACGAGGTCACGTTCGCCCAGAACCTCACCGATGTCGATGACAAAATTATCAAGCGCGCCAACGAGCAGGGCCGTACGGCTGCCGAGGTCGCGACGGAGTTCTCCGACAAGTTCATCGGCGTCATGCGCGCCGCCAACGTGCTCGATCCCGATGTGCGCCCCCGCGCCACCAAGGAGATCGGCCCCATGATCGCCATGATCAAGACGCTTATCGAGCAGGGCCACGCTTACGCAGCCGATAACGGCGATGTGTACTTTGCCGTGCGCAGCGATCCCAACTATGGTCAGGTCTCGGGCCGCAACATCGACGACCTTATGGTTGGCGCGCGCATCGAGGAGAACGAGGACAAGAACGACCCGCTCGACTTTGCCCTGTGGAAGGCCGCCAAGCCCGGCGAGCCCAGCTGGCCGAGCCCCTGGGGCGAGGGTCGTCCCGGTTGGCACACCGAGTGCGCCGCCATGGTGCATCGCTACCTGGGCACTCCGATCGACATCCACGGCGGCGGCTCCGACCTTGCCTTCCCGCATCACGAGAACGAGTGCGCCCAGGCCACCTGTGCCTGGCACCAGGGCTTCTCCAACACCTGGATGCACACGGGCATGCTGCTGGTTGACGGCGAGAAGATGTCCAAGTCGCTCGGCAACTTCTTTACGCTGGCCGAGGTCCTCGAGCAGCACTCCGCTGCCGCCCTGCGCCTGCTGATGCTGCAGACGAGCTATCGTTCGCCGCTCGATTTTTCTTGGGAGCGCCTGGAGGGTGCCGAGAACTCGCTCACGCGTATCGCCGGTACGGTCGAGAACCTGCGCTGGGCCGCGAACCATGCGACGGCCGATGCCGATGCAGCTGCCGCCGAGGCGTTTGCCGCCAAGGCCGCCGAGACCCGTGCCACCTTTAAGGAGTGCATGGACGACGACTTTAACACCGCTGGTGCCATGGGTGCCGTCTTTGGCTTTGTGACCGAGTGCAACCAGTACCTGGAGCAGGCGGGCGACGCTGCCGACAAGGCCGCCGCGCTTGCCGCCGCCGACACGCTGGCCGAGCTGCTCGATACGCTTGGCGTTGAGCTCCCCGAGCCCAAAGTCGAGCTGCCGCTGGGTCTGCTGGGCGTTGCCGCCGGTTTGGTCGCCTATACGGGTGACGACGTGGACGAGGCCGCTGCCAAGATTCTCGAGGCCCGCGCCGAAGCCCGCGCCGCCAAGAACTGGGATCTGGCCGACGCCATCCGCGACCAGCTCAAGGACCTGGGCCTCACCATCGAGGATACTACCGCCGGCACCCGTATCAAATCTCTCTAATCCCCGCGGGTTTCCCAAGCACCCGACCTTGCCGTTCAAACCGTCGCTCGCGTACTCAAGTACGCGTCACTCCTCTTTCACGGCAATCTCGGGCACTTGGAAAACCCGTACCGACCGCTTGGGCTATTCGTCTTAAGCGGTCGCTTCTTTTGTCTTGGTTGAAATTTTTTTAAAGGAGGCCGTCCTATGGCCGACAATCGCAAGCGTGCGCCTCGTGGCGGCAAGCAGGCCGCTTCTGGCTCGCGTCCGATTCGCCGAAATGATCGCGCTGCCGCTTCCAAGGGCCAGCGCGATCGCGCCCAGGCCGCACGTCCGCAGCGCGATCGCAACCGCGACGCTGTCCAGGCTCCCAAGGGCGAGTTTATCGAAGGCCGTCGTGCTGCCGCCGAGGCGCTACGCACTGGTTTTCCCATCAAGTGCGCACTCATTGCCGAGGGCGGGGAGCGCGATGCCGCCTTGTCGCGCCTGGTCGACGACCTCAACGCCGCGGGTGTCCGCATTAAGTATGTGCCGCGCGCGCGGCTCGACGCACTGTCGAGCCATGGCGCTCACCAGGGCATCGCGCTCGAGGTTGGCAACTTCCCCTATGCCGATGTCGCCGATATCCTCGATCGCGCGGGTGACGGCCCGGCACTTGTCGTGGTGCTCGACCACGTGACCGACGACGGCAACTTTGGCGCCATCGTGCGCTCCGCCGAGGTTGTGGGCGCGGCCGGTGTCATCATCGCCAATAAGCGTGCTGCCGGCGTGACCGTGGGCAGCTACAAGACTTCGGCCGGTGCCGTCATGCATCTGCCTATCGCGCAGGTACCCAACATCGCCCGTGCGCTCGATGACCTCAAGGCCGCTGGCTTTTGGGTGGGCGGTGCTTCCGAGCACGCCGAGGGCAGTTGCTGGGATGCTCCCTTCGAGGGCCGCGTGGCGCTCGTCATGGGCTCCGAAGGCGACGGCATCTCGCGCCTGGTGCTCGAGAAATGCGACTTTTTGACCAAGCTTCCCCAGCGCGGCATGACCGAGAGCCTCAACGTTGCCCAGGCGACCACGGCGCTGTGCTTTGAGTGGCTGCGCCGCAACGCCGGCGAGCTTATGGGGGAGGAGTAGCGCATGTCCAAAAAGAACCGCGCCAAGTCCAAGGCCAAGCGCTTTGGCGAGGGCTCGGCCAAGCCGATTGTATCGGCCGCGACCTACGGCGTGGGCGGCAATGCGTTTGCGCAGGCTATCGCCGACCCAGTCTCGACGGTGCACTCCAACAAGCCCGAGCTGCTGGTGGTCGACGGTTACAACGTGATCCACTGCACGCCGCGCTACGAAAAGCTCGTCTACGACCATTCCGACGATCCATACTCCAGTGACGTTCACGATATGGCGCGCACCGCCCTCATCAACGACGTCGCCGCCTTTGCCCAGGGCCGCTACGAGGCCGTGATCGTGTTCGACGGCGCGGGCAATATCTCCAACGAGCGCCCCAACCTGCCGGCCCGCGGCGTGCGCATCGAGTTTTCGCCGACGGGCGTCTCTGCCGATACCGTGGTGCAAAAGCTCTGCATCGAGGCGCGCGAGGAAGGCCGCGCGTGCTCCGTGGTATCGAGCGACGGCACGATCCAAGCCGTCGTCATGGGCAAGGGCGTTACGCGCATCTCGAGCCGTATGCTGGTAGACGAGATTAAACAGATCGATAACGACGTTCACGAGGCAGAGGAAGCTCCGCAGATCAAGATGACTCTGGGCAGTCGCCTGAGCCCCGATGCCCTGGCCAAGCTCAAGGCGTTGCGCGGACGGTAGGGGAGCATCTATAGAGACCGGTTACTCGATTGGTCAATCCGCTGGCCTGTAGTCAATGGGTTGTGGACTTGCCGCCGCCAAAACGAATAGTTTTTTGTTTTGGCGAACGGATAAAACTATTCGTTCTGGCGAATAGTTTTGAGATGTGGTCGGGTGAAGGGCCTGTTGCGCCTCGTCCGCAATTCCTTTATTCTTAACTGGCTTCGCGCGAAAGCGCCAAGTGTGCCAGTGTGGCGCAACGGTAGCGCAACTGATTTGTAATCAGTGGGTTGCAGGTTCGATTCCTGTCACTGGCTCCATGAGAGTTTCGGGCTCTGTCCCCCTGAGGGACAGGGCCCGTTTCTATTAATGTCGATAAGTCAGCGTGTTTGGCGCCAACCAAGCTTCAGGTTTGTCTCGATTTGTAACACGAAGAAGCTGAAAACCGTTCTTACTGTTACAGAATGAGACGTAAGCGGAGGTCTCTGCGTAATATCTCGACCTGTAACAGATAGGGGAGAAAATGTTCTCTAAATGTTACAGATTGAGACAAAGGCGGGAACGAACCCAGCCGTTCACCTTGGGCGTGGATTATCGGACGTACGAGCGTGGAAAATCTCCCGCTTAGTGAATGAGCGTGGATAATCTGCCACTTTGGATTCGATGACGCGGCAAAGTGGGGGATTATCCACGCTCGATTTCAAACGGGAGAAAATCCACGCTCGAATCTGCCACGGGAGCCCGATCTCGACCTATATATAGGTGCAAATAGGCTGTTATCGAAGTTCGATCCTGAAGGTGTACTCCACTACACCAAAGTGTTACCTTGGGAAACGTCACCTCAGTATCCAAAACCACTGTCCTTCATATCCAAACTCAATAAAACCGCAGGTCACGGCTATATAGATACGCCCGGCACCGTGTATCTAGAGGTTTTCGTTGACAGCCCCCAAGGTGGCATCGTATTATCTTCTTCGTTCGCGGGGGCGGCGGTCCAAAAGACCAAAGGACCTGCGGATACTTGAACGATTGGGAGTTTGCCCGAGTGGTTAATGGGGACGGGCTGTAAACCCGTTGGCTCTGCCTACATAGGTTCGAATCCTATAGCTCCCACCCGTCAAGTGCCTGTATAGCTCAGTCGGTAGAGCACTTCGTTGGTAACGAAGAGGTCACCAGTTCAAGTCTGGTTGCAGGCTCCATCCGGCGGTGTAGCTCAGTTGGTTAGAGCACACGGTTCATACCCGTGGCGTCACTGGTTCGAATCCAGTCACCGCTACCATAGGTAACACGGTGGCTTCTCAATAGTATGTTGAGAGGCCACTATGGTATAAAGGCAAAGTCCCGTCCGGGGACGACCTGTTAAGAGGAGGGCTTTATGGCCAAAGAGAAGTTTGAGCGCACTAAGCCGCATGTTAACATCGGCACCATTGGTCACGTCGACCACGGCAAGACCACGCTGACCGCTGCCATCACCAAGGTTCTCTCCGAGACCGAGGGCTGCAAGGCTGACTTCACTGCGTTCGAGAACATCGACAAGGCTCCCGAGGAGCGCGAGCGCGGCATTACGATTTCCGTCTCCCACGTTGAGTACGAGACCGCTGCCCGTCACTACGCTCACGTTGACTGCCCGGGCCACGCTGACTACGTCAAGAACATGATCTCCGGCGCTGCTCAGATGGACGGCGCTATCCTGGTCATCGCTGCTACCGACGGCCCCATGGCTCAGACCCGCGAGCACATCCTGCTCGCCCGTCAGGTCGGCGTTCCCTACATCGTCGTCTTCCTGAACAAGTGCGACATGGTCGACGATGACGAGCTCATCGACCTCGTCGAGATGGAGACCCGTGAGCTCCTCTCCGAGTACGATTTCCCCGGCGACGACATCCCCGTCATCCGTGGCTCCGCTCTGGGCGCTCTCGAGGGCGACGCCAAGTGGATGGACGCCATTCGCGAGCTCATGAAGGCCGTCGACGAGTACATCCCGACGCCTGCTCGTAACAACGACCTCCCGTTCCTGATGGCCGTTGAGGACGTTATGACCATCTCCGGCCGTGGTACCGTTGCTACCGGCCGTGTCGAGCGCGGTGAGCTCAAGCTCAACGAGCCCGTCGAGATCGTCGGCATCAAGGATACCCAGAACACCGTCGTTACCGGTATCGAGATGTTCCGTAAGTCCATGGACTTCTGCGAGGCTGGCGACAACGTCGGTCTGCTGCTCCGCGGCATCAAGCGTGAGGACATCGAGCGCGGCCAGGTTCTCTGCAAGCCCGGTTCGGTTACCCCGCACACCAAGTTCACCGGCGAGATCTACGTTCTGACCAAGGAGGAGGGCGGCCGTCACACCCCGTTCTTCGATGGTTATCGTCCTCAGTTCTACTTCCGTACCACCGACGTTACCGGTACGGTCAAGCTCCCCGAGGGCACCGAGATGGCTATGCCTGGTGACCACATCACCATCGAGGGCGACCTCATCCACCCGATCGCCATGGAGGAGGGCCTGCGCTTCGCTATCCGCGAGGGTGGCCACACCGTCGGTTCGGGCATCGTCTCCACGATCATTGAGTAAATTAGCTCTTTGATATAGCTGACTTAGAGAACCCGGCACTTATATGGGTGCCGGGTTCTTTTCTGCAATGGATATTGAGCCGTTGCTGGTGTCGAGAGGATCGATAATGGTCCTGGATGCACCGTCGATTAGCTCTCGATGGCTTCATTGATGTGTTCCAAATATGAATGGATCCACCGAGAACCAATTGACTCGAGGTTTTCATTGACAGCACTTACGTGGAGCTGATAAAGTAACAACTCGTGCCCGTACGGGGCGGAAATGAAAGGTTCAGGATACATGCGTACTCTAGTTACTCTTGCGTGCACTGAGTGCAAGCGCCGCAACTATACGACCACCAAGAACAAGTCGACCATGCCTGATCGTATGGAGATCAAGAAGTATTGCCCCTGGTGCCGTCACCACACGCTGCACAAAGAGACTCGCTAGTCTCTAGTCACATACGCCAGTAGTTCAATTGGTAGAGCATCGGTCTCCAAAACCGAGTGTTGAGGGTTCGAGTCCTTCCTGGCGTGCCAGTCATTATTCCGTAAGCTCCCATTTGGGGGCTTACGGTTTACTCATGTATAAGCGCATTGCGCGGAGGTAACCCAAATGGCCAACAAGAAGAACAAGAAGAAGGCTCAGCAGCCGGCACCTGCCAACAAAGCTGCCGCCAACTCCAAGGTTGAGGCCAAGAAGGCCGTTGCCAAGAAGAACGAGAAGGCTGCGAAGTCCAAGAAGAACGAGAAGCCTGGTTTCTTCGCCCGCACCAAGAAGTATTTCGCTTCGGTCAAGTCCGAGATGAAGCGTGTCACGTGGCCCGATAAGAAGGAGCTAGTGAACTACTCGGTTGTTGTTTGCGCTTCTCTGATCGTCGTCGGCGTCGTCATCGCTCTGCTCGATGCTGGCTTTGGCGAGGCTCTTGCTCTGTTCTCTGGATTGAGGGGCTAAACCATGTCTAAGCGTTGGTACGTCGTTCACACTTACTCTGGATACGAGAACCGCGTTAAGTCCGATCTCGAGCATCGCATCGAGACTATGGGCATGCAGGACCGTATCTTTGATATCGAGATTCCTATGGAGCGCGTCACCGAGATTAAAGAGGGTGGCAAGCGTGAGACCAAGGATTCCAAGATTTTCCCGGGTTATGTCCTGGTCCGCATGGAGATGGATGACGATGCTTGGACGTGCGTTCGTAACACGCCTGGCGTCACCGGTTTCCTAGGCGGCAACGGCAAGCCCGCTCCGCTTTCCCGCGACGAGTACAACAAGATGACTCGTCGTCCCGGTAAGGGCGATTCGCCCAAGCGCACCTCGGTTGATATTGAGGTCGGTACGTCCGTCCGCGTCACCGATGGCCCGCTTACCGACTTTGATGGCAAGGTCTCCGAGGTTAACACCGAGGCTGGCAAGCTCAAGGTCACGCTGATGATCTTTGGCCGCGAGACGCCGGTCGAGCTCGACTTTAACCAGGTCGCTGTCATCGCTTAAGTTTTCGTCCGTTCGCGCGAGCGTGCTTCTTCTGTGACTGCTCATCTCAGGAGTGCTTCTAACACGTGCGTGCTTACGATATAGCAAGTACTTCACACTCGTGATTCGAAAGGAATGACCATGGCTGAGAAGAAGGTTGCCAACGTCATTAAGCTCCAGATTCCTGCTGGTGCAGCAAACCCCGCTCCTCCCGTCGGCCCCGCCCTGGGCGCTGCTGGCGTGAACATCATGCAGTTCTGCCAGGCCTTTAACGCCGAGACGCAGGACAAGAAGGGTGACATCATCCCCGTTGAGATCTCTGTCTACGAGGACAAGTCCTTCTCCTTCATCACCAAGACCCCGCCGGCGGCTCACCTCATCAAGAAGGAGCTGAACCTCAAGTCTGGTTCCGCTAAGCCCCAGGCTGACAAGGTTGGTCAGCTCTCCCAGGAGCAGCTCACCAAGATCGCCGAGATCAAGATGCCGGACCTCAATGCCAACGACATTGACGCCGCCAAGAAGATCATCGCCGGTACCGCCCGTTCCATGGGCGTCACCATCGCTGAGTAGCGATTTCTTTAGGTAATGACGGGTGCTCCGACCGGGGCGCCCGTTATATGTGTGCAATAGGGCACACGATACGATGTGGGAGGGCTCACGCCCGTTTAACCACAGGAGGTAATGCACATGGCTAAGCATGGTAAGAGCTATAACGCCGCTGCCGAGAAGATCGACCGCGCCACGCTCTACACCCCCCTTCAGGCTGCTAAGCTCCTCAAGGAGCTCGACACCGCCAAGTTCGACGAGACCGTCGAGGCCCACTTCCGTCTGGGTATCGATACTCGTAAGGCTGACCAGAACATCCGTGGTTCCATCTCCCTGCCCCACGGCACCGGCAAGACCGTTCGTGTTGCCGTCTTCGCCGAGGGCGAGAAGGCCCGCGAGGCTGAGGCTGCCGGCGCCGACATCATCGGTTCCGACGAGCTCGTCGCCCAGATTCAGAAGGGCGAGATCAACTTCGACGCCGCTATCGCTACGCCGAACATGATGGCCAAGGTTGGCCGCATCGGTAAGATCCTTGGTCCCCGTGGCCTCATGCCGAACCCCAAGCTCGGCACCGTGACCATGGACGTCGCCAAGATGGTCTCCGAGCTCAAGGCTGGCCGCGTTGAGTACCGCGCTGACCGCTATGGCATCTGCCACGTGCCCCTGGGCAAGAAGTCCTTCTCTGAGCAGCAGCTCGTCGAGAACTACGCTGCCCTGTACACCGAGATTCTGCGCGTCAAGCCCTCTTCTGCTAAGGGCAAGTACGTCAAGTCCATCTCCGTGTCTTCCACCATGGGCCCTGGCGTCAAGGTCGATCCCGCTGTCCAGCGTGACTTCCTGGCTGAGTAACTGCTAGTTACTGCCTGAGTACAGCAAGCATTGCTAAAGAAACCCGGTTCTGCCTTGTGCAGGACCGGGTTTCTTGCTATCGCGTCAAAGGCACCACAAAGGGGACAGTGTCCTCTTTGTGGTGGTTACCAGGGTGTTCTGGCCGTTGAGGGCTCGATGGCTTCGTGGCGTTTGAGCTCGCGGCGCATGGTTTGTGAGTTGAGCCAAGCTGCTTGCCAGCCGCGGATGGGGTAGTGCGTCTGGTCGAGCTCAAACTGCGTATAGCCGCAGGCGTTGATGATCGTCGTTCCACACACATGCTGACGCTCGCGCTGAAAATCGCAACCGTAGCTTTGGTGCACATGCCCGTGCACCATGTAGTCGGGATTCCAGGATTCGAGTGCTGTGTTAAAGCACTCGAATCCTCGATGCGGCAGATCGTCCAGATCACCCATACCGGCGGCGGGTGCATGGGTAAGCAGAATGTCGCACCCGCCGACCATCCTAACCTTACGCGACAGCTTACGCATGCGCTTGGACATCTCGCGTTCGGTGTACATGTTGGCGCCGTCGCGATAACGCATGGACCCGCCAAGGCCCGCAATGCGAATCCCTCGGTACGTGTACACGCTGTCCTCTACGCAGATACATCCACCCGGTGCATGACGTGCGTAGCGGTCATCGTGATTGCCGCGCACGTAGATGAGCGGTTTGTTGATGACCGTAACCAAAAACTCAAGATAGTCCGGGTCCAGATCGCCGGCGGACAAAATCAGGTCGACTCCCTCAAAGCGTTCCTTGCGAAAGCACTCCCAAAGGCATCGTTCTTCGGTATCGGCTATGGCAAGGATTTTCATAGGGCAGGGACTTTCGGCTCATCGTCGAGTTGCGGAATGGTGCCCACCACGTTGTCGGCCAGCCAGTCCATCTCAACGATTTGCGTGCTCGGCAGTGGGGGAAAGCCCTCGATCTGCACCACGCCGTCTTGGCTGTGGAGTTCGCCGCCAAATGGATTGATGGAGCCCTCGACGATGCCATTGCGGAGGAGTTGAACAAGCTTGCGCGTCTGATAGGGCAGGCCCGGAGCGTAGCGAATGTCGATAACGCCCGAGCTCATGCCGTACCAGTAGTTGACGGCGCGAACCTGGCTGGCGTCACTGGTCTCATCCCAGGTGCCATGCAGTAGACTTCGCACGATAAGCTCGTAGTATCGGCCCCAGTTCCATACCGGCATGGCAATGCCGGTAACCTTGCCATCGACCAGGCGGTGAAGTCCGTAGGCCGTGGGGTCTTCGAGCGACTTTGACATGTCGGCGCCGGTCATGACGCTTACACCTTCGCGGCACATGGCCTCGGTAAGGCCTCCGGCGGGCACATCGCCCCAAGTCAGGATAATTTGCGCACGGGGGTCGAGCAGCGAGGCGCCAATCGCAAAGGCGTTGATCTCGCTGAGCGCGCCCGAGGCGAAGACCGACGCGTGGTAGCCGATGCGGTGGTTGTCCGCCATGCTGGCGGCAAGGGCGCCCAGGAGGAACTTGGCCTCGTACATCTTGCCAAAGTACGAACGGACACTTTGATGGGGAAGGCCGATAGAGCAGTTGAGGAACCGAACCTGGGGATACTCAACGGCAGCCCTGAGCGTGTATTCCATCAGGCGGTGCGAGGTCGAGAAGATGACGTTTGCTCCATGTTTGACAGCCGTTTCCACGGCGGCGTAGAACACGTCCGGATCGTGACAGTCCTCGAACGCCTCGGTGTGCACGATACCGTCAAAGTGCTCATCGAGATACTGACGCCCTTGGTCGTGCAGGCTGTCCCAGCTCGACGTCGCACAGGGGAACTCATGGATAAAGGCGATGCGCAGGGGGTTGGCCGCCGAATAGACGGTCTTGCCCATAAAGAAGTTGAGCACGCCGGAGGTGGACTTGGCGGGCGACTCTTCCTCATCGACGCTCGGTGCTTCGACAAGATCAACCTTGTCCTCGTCATTTTTGCCGGCGATGACCAGCTCGCGCCAGATCTTGCACAGGCGGTTTACGACGATATCCGTTGGCGTATCCAGCAGGCGGTCCTGGTTGTACACATTGAGGTACACGAGCATGGCGTCGGCAGGCGTAATGTCCAGGTGGTCGCCGCCTGCGCGAAGGTAGGCGCGCTTAAAGAGCAGGAAGGTGTGGCGCAGGTAGTCGACCTTTTTCTGCGGCCATTTTTCGATAAGGTTCTGACCGAGCATCTTGGCGAGCGTCTCGTAGCTTCCCTCACGCGAGAACTCGATCTCGTATAGGGGGCAGACGCGCCAAAACGCGCAGAACTCGCCGTACAGGCGGCTTTCGACGGAATCCCATGTGCCGGGGTAGAGACGGGTGACCTTGGCCGAAACCGTCGGGGCGTCCAGGAATTTGAGGACACTGACGCGTTTGTTGCCTTCCTGGACATAGAACCGATGCATGAACTCGGTGACGATGATGGGGTCGCGATAACCCTCGGTTACCTGGATGTCGTAGAGGTTGGACCACTTGCGGGCGAACTCGGTGCCAAACGGCAGCAGGGGCATAAAGTTGCATGAAAAGGCGGACTGACGGCCCTTGGTAACCGTACCGACGACCATTTCGAGCGGAATGTCTCTCAGGCCGACATTCTCTCGCTGGCCTAAGGGGAGCTGGGCAACCAAGCTATCGAGGTCCGTGAGGTACGGATACTCGCTTTGACTAATGGCGCGTCGACGTCCTTGCTCGCCGCGCTTGCGTGCTTGACGGTAGGCCTCTTCCATGATGTTGCTCCCTTAGTCGTTTAAACAACTATATGAACCATGGTACCACGAATGAAAACCACAACAAAGGTGCCTGTCCCCTTTGTGATGGTTTAGGCAATGATGGGGGCGATGGCGCGGATGCAGGCGTCGGCAGCGGTGAAAGTGGTGCTGTCGTCGCTGACGATAAAGATGATCTTGCCCTTAATGCCAAAGTCGCCGATCTCGCTAAAGAGCACATACGGCTCCTTGTCAAAGCCCGAGATGGGAAGCACGGCGGCCTTGGTGGCGCTGGTCAGCTCGTCTGCCAGCGCGTCGAGCGAGGCCCACTTGGACGTGTCCTTTACGGCAACGGGCACAGCCACGCGCCCAAAGGGCATCAAATGCACGAGCGTGTTCTTGGAGATGTTGGAGTTGGGGACGATGATGGTCTGCCCGCAGGCATCTTCGATGGTCGTGTGGCGCCAGGTGATGTCCTGGACCACGCCCGACACGCCGCCGACCTCGATATTGTCGCCGGGCTTGATGATGCCCATAAACGTAACCTGCATGCCGCCAATAAGGTTTGACAGCGTGTCCTGAAAGCCGAGCGAGATGGCGATGCCGCCGACGCCAAGAGCGGCGACGAGCGCGTTTGCGTTAATGCCAAAGCAGTTGTCGAGGATAAAGCTGCCGCCGATCATCCAGATGACGGCGCGTGCGATGTTGATGAAGATGCTCGATGCTGGAAGCGGGTTGTCGTCGCGATTGAGCAGGTGACGCAGGGTCTTGGATACGACCTTGGTGGCGACGGCGGTGCCTATCGCCAAGATGACGGCCCAGATGATGTTGTGGACCCACCGTTGCTCAAAGAAATGAAGAATCGGCTCAAACAATTCCATGTAGGGAAAACCTCCTTATGATCGTCCAACCATGATACCCACCAAGAAGCCCGTCCGATCAAATTCGGACGGGCTTCTGTGCTCGATATAAGGTTTACGCGGCGGGGCTGTAAGGCCCGGCGGTGTAGCTTAGCGTCGACGCTTCCAGATAATGCCGAGCATGATGACGATGATGCCGCCGATAAGGCACGCGCCAACTACTGCCAGCGTGCGGTCTCCCGTTGTGGCAAGCTTACCGGTCGTCTTCTTGGTGATGACCTTCGTGGCCGTCGTGTCCGTCTTAGACGAGGGCTTAGGCGTCGGGGCCGGTGTGGGCGTGGGATCCACGGCAGCGGAGCCAAAGCTGATGGTGCCCGCGAGCGAGGCCATCTTGCTCTCCCAGCCGTTCTGCCCAATCAGCGCCCTCAGCGCCGCCTCGCACGTGCCCCACTCGGTGTACTTGGTGGCGTGTGCAAAGGTGGGAAAATCGGTCGTGTTGGTAATGATGTAGTTGTTGGTGGCGACGGTATAGGTCTTGGCGGGGTCGAGCGTGCTGCCGTCTTTGGTGAGTGTGGCACTCACAATGCGCTTGCCTTCGGGCTGCGTCCAATCAATCGTCACGTTGATGCCGCCAAAGGAGAGAACGCTGCCAGAGTCATCGCGCCACTTGTACTTGTCTTGCGCCTCCTGCTCGGTGTGACCGGCCGCCACATAAGCCTGCTGGAGCTCGTAGCTGTCGTTGCAATCGTCGATAATTTGTAGCGAGTGCTCGAGCGCTGCGAGGAAGTCCGCGCCGGTCATGGTCCAGGTCTCCACGGTGTTGCCGTAGGGCGAGATGGCGATGACGTTGCCGGCGGTCACGTTGCCCGCCGCGATGCCGCCGCGGATGCCGCCAGCGTTTTCGATAGCGAAGTCCGCGCCCGTCAGGGCAAGATAGGAGCCGCAAATCACGTGGCCGATGGTCTGGGCCTTGGTGGTGTCGCCCTCCTTGCTGGGGCGGAAATCGGTGGTGCGCACCATTTCCCAACCATGCGTGCCTGCGGCGTCCTCGCCGTAGAAATAGTTGGTGGTGGATGTGCCGAGCACCTTGTTCGATTCGTTTTCAAAGTCCTCGTCGAGCGGCTTGATCTTGTTGCGGACGGCTTCAAGGCGGCTTTGGTAGTCGGAGCCCTTGTCGGGGTCTGTCAAAAGGTCGTTGACGTTCTTGGCGGTGTAGAGCTTCTCGTCGCTGCCGTCTGCAGGGACCGTGACCGTGTCATCGTCGGTCGTCTCGGTGCCATTCGTGTCGTATTTGTACGGAATGGAAAGCAGCCCCACCTCGGCAAAGGCGCTGCCTGCCTCGACAACGTGGATCGTCTTGCCGTCGGCTCCCGTCACCTTCTCGTTAAGGTTGATGTGCTCGTGGCCTGCGATAAGGGCATCGACGCCACGGAGCCGCGTGGCAAAGGTCTTTGCGTCGAGCGTGTGCGCGATACACACAACAACATCGCAGCCCTCCTTGCGCAGCTGCTCTGCCTCGGCATTGATGGCGTTCGCGGCACTCGAGAAGCTGGTGCCCGCGACCAGGTCCGCGCGCAGCGAGGAACCTAGCGACTCATCCATGGCTCCGACGACGCCGACCTTGATTTTGTAGTCGAATGTGGAGTGATCCTCGCTATCCTCCCAGGTGCGATCGAGCGTCTTCGTGATGCTCGAGCTCCATACGCCGTTCGAGGACGTTGCATTCGCGCAGAGCATGGCGAAGGGCGTGCCGGTGGTGCTGTAGCCGGTCATGGTGCGGAGTTTGTCCGCGCCGTAGCTCCAGTCGTGGTTGCCTGGCGTGGTTGCGTCGTAGCCGTCGGCGTAGAAGGTGTCCATGAGCTCGGCGATGCTCTTGCCCTCGCTCATGGTGGCGAAGGACTGTCCGTGGAAGGTGTCGCCCGCATCGAGCAAAAGATCGGGGACGCTGCTTTGGCGCTATAGAGAACCGCCAGTCCGTCAAAGCCCACAGTGCCGGTGCCCTTGCTTGCGTTGTAGCTGTACTTGTAGCTGCCGTGGATATCGTTGGTGTGCATGACGGCCACGGAGCCGTCAATAGCGGCGGGCAGGTTTCCCGCGAAAGCGAGGCTTGGGATGCCTGCGAGCGCGCCGGCAAACAACGCGGCGGCCAACGCAAAGCGGGGGAGTCTTTTCATGGCAGTTTCCTTAGTCCTTAGCCAGAATGTCTGGTTGAATATCGGATTATCGACATAATATGCGAAAACCGCCGCAAGGGCCTCTGTCCCTTTGCGGCGGTTTTGGCGTTTGCGCAGATAAAACCTACCAAAATAAACCTGTCCCTTTTTGGCAGGTTTTAGCTTAGCAGCATGCGGTCGTTGGCGAGCTCGCCGCCCGAGACCTCCTCGAACTTCTGCAGCAGGTCGGCCACGGTGAGCGATTTCTTCTCATCGCCGGCCACGTCGTAGATCACGTGGCCCTCGTGCATCATGATCAGACGGTTGCCCAGGCGGATGGCGTCGTTCATGTTATGCGTGACCATGAGCGTGGTCAGGTGGTTCTCGTCGACGATCTCCTCGGTCAGGTTGAGCACCTTCGATGCCGTCTTGGGATCGAGGGCCGCGGTGTGCTCGTCGAGCAGCAGCAGGCGCGGCTTGGTGAGCGTAGCCATCAGCAGGGTGAGTGCCTGGCGCTGGCCGCCCGAGAGCAGACCGACCTTGGCGTTGAGGCGTGTGTCCAGGCCAAGGTCCAGGCGTTTGAGCAGCTCAACGTACTCGTCCTTCTCGGCCTTGGTGACGCCCCACGAAAGCCCGCGACGCTGGCCGCGGCGCTTGGCGAGGGCCAGGTTCTCGGCAATTTGCATGTCGGCTGCGGTGCCGCGCATGGGATCCTGGAACACACGGCCCAGGTACTTGGCGCGCTGCGACTCGCTCAGACGCGAGATGTCGGTTCCGTCGAGCTCGATAACGCCCGAATCGAGCGGATACACGCCGGCGATCATGTTGAGCAGCGTGGACTTGCCGGCGCCGTTGCCGCCGATCACGGTTACAAAGTCGCCGTCGTTAAGGGTGAGGTCGACGCCGGTGAGTGCGCGCTTCTCGGTGACGGTGCCCTTGTTAAAGGTCTTTTTGACGTGCGAGAGCTTAAGCATCTGCCTCATCCCCCTTCGTGTAGGAGCTGCGGAGCTTATAGCGCTCCCAAACCACGGGCACGCACAGGGCCACGGCAACGATCACGGCGGAGAGCAGCTTCATGTCGTTGGCATCCATGCCCAGCTGCAGCACGATGGCGCGAATGAGGAAGTAGACCACGGAGCCAAAGACGGCAGAGGCAAGACGGACGCTAAACTGCGTCAGACCGCCGGGCAGCAGGCGGCCGAGCACCTCGCCGATAACAATGGCGGCAAGACCGATAACGATGGCGCCTGTGCCCATGCCAATGTCAGCGTACTTCTGGCTCTGGCAGATGAGCGCACCCGAAAGGCCGATAAGGGCGTTGGAGAGCACGAGGGCGATCATCTTGGTGGAGTTGGTGTTGACGCCCAGGGCGCGGATCATGTACTCGTTGTTGCCGGTGGCACGCAGCGCCGAGCCGATCTCGGTGCCAAAGAACCAGTACAGGATGGCGACGATGGCCACGGCCAGCACAATGCCCAGGATGATGGCAACGGTGGACTGCGGCAGGCCCGTCATGTGGCTGACGGATGAGAAGATGGTGCCCTTGGCAAGGATGGGCGTGTTGGATTTGCCCATGATGCGCAGGTTGATGGACCACAGACTGATCTGCGTAAGGATTCCGGCGAGGATCGCGGGAATCTCAAAGACGGTGGTCAAGATGCCCGTGACAGCGCCGGCGATGGCACCGGCGCACATGCCGGCCAGCACGGCGAGCAAGGGGTCGACGTTATTGTTGACGATGAGCACGGCGCAAACACAGCCGCCGAGGGCAAAGCTGCCGTCGCAGGTCATATCGGGGATGTCGAGCAGGCGGAACGTGATAAACACGCCGAGCACCATGATGCCCCAGAGGACGCCCTGCGAAACGGCGCCCTGCAATGCAATGAGCATGCTTCATACCTCCTAGGATAGGGTGGACACGTGATTTTCCATAATAGCGGTAACGCTGCATAAAAGAGTTGCGGACGGATGTTTTGTCTCATCCGAAACAAGCAGGGCGAACGCCGGTCTTTAGCGTTCGCCCCTGTGGCTCAGATATTGAATAACGCGGCTATGGCACGAGCGCGGGCTCTAGATGCATTGCCACGCATGACGCTACGCGTCCAGAGCGGAAAGGTCGATACCCAGAGCCTCGGCCATCTCGTCGTTCTTGACGACGACCAGGTCCTTGCTCGAGAGATGTTTGATCGGCATATCCTCGGGCTTGGCCTCGCCTTTCAGGATCTTGACGGCCATCTCGCCTGCGGCGTAGCCCAGGTCCTCGTAGTTGATGGAGAGGGTGAACACGCCGCCGGCCTTGCACATGCCCTCCTCGCCGGTAACGAAGGGGAGCTTGTTCTCCTTGCAGATCTGGCCGACCTGCGAAGCACCCGCGGCGATGGTGTTGTCGGTGGGGGAGTACAGCGCGTCGACCTTGCCCACGGCGGACTCGACGACGGACTGGATCTCGTTGGAGCTCGAGACGGTGAAGTCGGTGTACTCGAGGCCCAGCTTGTCGAGCTCCTTCTTGGCGGCCTTGATCTGGACGTCGGAGTTGGACTCGGCGGTGCAGTAGAGCAGACCGACCTTCTTAACGTCGGGCAGGACCTTCTGCATCATCTCGAGCTGCTCGGCGACCGGGGTGAGGTCGGAAGCGCCCGTGACGTTGGTGCCGGGTTTGTCGTTGTCCTGGACCAGGCCGGAAGCGGCGTAGTCGGTGATGGCGCAGCCAACGATGGGGATATCGGCCGTGGCGCCGGCGGCAGCCTGCGCGGCGGGCGTAGCGATGGCATAGATCAGGTTGACGCCGTCGCCTACGAACTTGTCGGCAATGGACTTACACGTGGACTGGTCGTTCTGGGCGTTCTTCTGGTCGATCTTGACCTTGAGACCGCTCTTCTTGATGGCCTTGACGAAGCCGTCGTTGGCGGCATCGAGCGCGGAGTGCTCGGTGAGCTGCAGAACGCCGATGGTGTAGTCGGAACCGGCGGCAGCGGAGCCGGAACCAGAGTTGCCGCCGCATCCGGCGAGCGGAGCGAGCGCGAGCAGGCCAGCGGAGACAAGAAGGCTCCTGCGGCTGATGGTGATGTCCTTCATATCATTACCCCCAGTATAAAAATGGCTGGAAACACTGCACTAGGAAAAAGTGCAAGTGGGACTATAGTAACGCCAGTGTCCATTTTTACAATAACCTGGCGGGTTTTTTAATACTGAACTGGATGGGCGGTGCTGAGGAACGACGGACGGTAACGGGGCTTACGCTGCGGGTGCGCTGCTGTCTTCTTCGTCTAGCGCGGCAAAGAGTTTCTTGCCGTCGAGCAAACGCGTGCTGACGTTTCTCATGCGGCTGACCTCAACGGTGCGCAGGGTGTCGTCGGCGCCTCGGGTGTCGTAGACCGTTCCCAGCAGATACGAGACGCCATCGCGCTGCCTGATGGCAAAGGGCCGGACCGTCATCCGCACCACCTCGATTTCGCCTCGGGTCAGGACGTTTGTGATATCAAAGCTGACGGTTGTTCCATGGTCGATGGCCTGTTCGATGAGCTCGCACGTGTCGATACGCTTGGCGTGCGGACGCGTTGTCTTGACGGGCGCGTCGTTGGCGGCCGGTGCCGGTTCGGGCATATCGAGATAGTCGCGAACATCGGCGCTCGCCATGGCGACCAGGTGCTGTGCCATGCTCTTTCGAATGGCTATGGGCGTCGATCGGTTACGCATGACCATGCCGTGGAGCCGTATGATCTCTTCGTCAGCAAGCGGGCGGGTGAGGAGCCGATAGCCCACGCCGCGTTTATAGTCGATTTCGTATCCGGCGTGACGAAGTGCGGATATCGAGGTATAGATGCTGCGGCGTGCCGCCGAGATGGGCATGCGGGCGGGGTCGTCGGGATGGGCGAGGAGCTTGACCAGCTCGTCGGAAAGCAGCGCCTTGTCCTCGCCGGTGTTCTCGCTCAAGAGCTGCAGGATGCGTACGGCGCGATAGGCTGCCATCGAGGCGGAGCCCCTGGTCGTGGTCTCGTAGTTTTCAACAACGGTTTCGGTCATAGCGCCCACGTCCTTTCCGTTTTGGGTGGCGACGGTATGGAGCCTAGGATGCGGGGCTTTCCCGGGGGTGCAGGGCGCTCTGGGCGGTCGGTAGCCGTCGGCAAACGGCAGGTCGAGTTTTCAACAACCCTGTCTAACTGACCAAAACCTTGCCAAAAGCTTGACGGATGCTGTTGAAAAAAGCGCCTCTCGGCTTGCCGAGAGGCGCTGGCGCGATGTGCTGTAATGCGTTGGATGCGCTATGGCGATTAGAAGTCGGCGTTGCCCACGGTGCGCGGGTGCGGCAGGACGTCGCGGATGTTGCCCACACCGGTGAGGTACATCACCAGGCGCTCGAAGCCCAGACCGTAGCCGGCGTGCTTGCAGGAACCGTAGCGGCGCAGGTCAAGGTAGTACTTGTACTGCTCGGGATTCATATCCAGGTCCTTGATGCGGGCCTCGAGCAGATCCAGGCGCTCCTCGCGCTGTGAGCCGCCGATAATCTCGCCGATACCGGGAACCAGGCAGTCGGCGGCGGCGACGGTCTTGCCGTCCTCGTTCATGCGCATGTAGAAGGCCTTGATCTCGGCCGGGTAGTCGGTTACGAAGGTCGGGCGCTTAAAGTGCTCCTCGGTTAGGAAGCGCTCGTGCTCGGTCTGCAGGTCGATGCCCCAGCTGACGGGGTAGTCGAACTTGTGGCCCGCAGCAACTGCCTGCTCCAGGATCTCGACGGCCTCGGTATAGGTGACGCGGGCAAAGTCGGAGTTAGCGACATGGTCCAGGCGCTCGAGCAGACCCTTGTCCACAAACTTGTTGAGCATATTGAGCTCGTCGGGGCAGGTGGCCATGACGTCCTTAAGGACGTACTTGAGCATGGCCTCGGCGTTATCCATGTAGTCGTTGAGGTCGGCAAATGCCATCTCGGGCTCAATCATCCAAAACTCGGCGGCGTGGCGCGTGGTGTTGGAGTTTTCGGCGCGGAAGGTGGGGCCAAAGGTGTACACGTCGCCAAAGGCCATGGCAAAGTTCTCGGCATTGAGCTGGCCGGACACGGTGAGGCTCGCATGCTTGCCAAAGAAGTCCTGGCTCCAGTCGACCTCGCCGGACTCGGTGAGGGGCGGGTTTTTGGGGTCGAGCGTGGTCACGCGGAACATCTCGCCGGCGCCCTCGCAGTCACTCGTGGTGATGATGGGGGTGTTGACGTAGACAAAGCCCTGCTCCTGGAAGAAGCGGTGGATAGCGGCAGCCGCGACAGAGCGGATGCGGAACACGGCGCGGAACAGGTTGGTGCGCGGGCGCAGGTGCTGCTGGGTGCGCAGGAACTCGACGGTTGCGCGCTTCTTCTGTAGCGGGTAATCCGGGGCGCTGACGCCCTCGACCTCGATGGAGGTGGCAGAAAGCTCGAAGGGCTGGGGCGCATCGGGGGTCAGCTTGACGGTGCCGGTGCAGATGAGGGCGGCCGAGACGTTTTGATGGGCGATCTCGTCGTAGTTGTCGAGCGCCTCGCGGTTCATGACGACCTGCAGGTCGCGGAAGCAGCTGCCGTCGTTGAGTGTAACGAAGCCAAAGTTCTTCATGTCGCGGACGGACTTGACCCAGCCGGCAACGGTGACGGTCTGGCCACCGAGCGACTCGGCATCGGCATAGAGCTGCGCGATTTTGGTGCGGTTCACGTATCCTCCCATAACGATTGTACGGATTATTTCCAAACAGTTAACCATTCTAACCCGCGAGTGGGGGCGTAGCAAAACGTCAAGCTCGATGTATGAGCGTGACGTGGGCACCGCGCAAGCGCCGATTTTGCGGTGCCTAGTGCCCGCAGATGGCTTGGCGTATGAGAGCAGCGTAGGTGTCGATTCCCGCCTGGGTGAGGTGCGTGCCGTCGTCGACGAGGTATTCGCTGTGACCCTCTGAGGCACCGTTCCAGTCGATGACGCCGGCGTTGTCGTTTTGGGCGCAGACGTCACGAATCATCTGGTTATTGCGGTCCTGCAGCTCGAGCGGCACGCGCACGGTCACAAAGTAGATGGGCTTTCCGCCCACGGCATTAATCACGTCCTGCACCTGCTGGGGGTCGCGGATGAGGCCGTTGGTGCCAAGCGCGCAGATGACCACGCTTGGATCGTAGTTGGCACTGTCCTGTGCATAGACATCCTGGAAGGCATAGAACTGGCGGCTCACCACGCCGTCGATGTACGCGTTGGGAAGCGCCGCCTGAATGCCGGACTGTGCGCCCGCAGTGACCGAGTCGCCGATCATGAGCACGCGGGCGTCGCAGGTCCCGGTCGCCTCGTCGTAGGTAAAGCTCTTCCAGTCCAAGTTCTTGGGGACCTTTTCGGCGATAGGCCCTTCTTTGGGTTTTTGCTTGGTGGCGTTATCGGATGCGGTGTCGTTGGGCTGGGAATCTTTACCGGATGCGGGTTCGGCGCCCTTGTCGTTGACTCCGTTGTCCTGGGACGAGGTCGCGTTCTGGGCAAGCTCGGGACGGAGCTGCTCGGCGCGGGCGGTGGCGATGCCTGCCCAGTCAAGCGGCGCGAAGGCAAGTGCGGCGACGCATGCGGCGCCAAGCGCGGGGAGCACCATGGCGGGCGCGAGGACGTGTTTTCTTGCCGTGCTGTCCTGTTGGGCCGGCTTGTGGGACCAAGGGCGTTCGACGAGGCGATAGAAAACCTCGGCTACCGCAAGAATCAGTACAAGCTGTAATACCTGCTCCCACCAGGCGATGCGGGTAGTGCGGGTTGCGGGGTTCATAAGAAGCAGTAGGGGATAGTGCACCAGATAAACCGAGAACGAGCGCTGGCCCAGCCAGACGAGCGGCTTGACCGACAACAGACGACGCACGATGCACTCCGTATTCTGCACGCAGATGATGAGGAGTCCGGTGGCGAGGGCAAACAGCAAAAAGCCGCCGCGGTAGAGCCAAGCGCTCTCTCCGGTCAGCATGAGTGCGCCGGCTATAACGGCAACGAGCCACGCGATAGAAATCGCGTTGACCTTTGAGATGCCCTTGTTGGCGCCGGGGATATGGATGTCACCGCTCAGCATTTCGCGCAGACGCGGCGCGGCGATGGCGGCTAAGGCTCCGCATAGAAGCTCGGCGGCACGGGCGTCGGTTCCGTAGTAGACGCGCGATGTGTCGGCGGTGGGATTAAACATGAGGACCATGGCTGCCGTCGATACAAGCGCGAATGCGATCGTGATGCCGATGGCGGTGTTGCGCGACCTGGTTTTGCCGCACAGTGCCATAAGGATGACCGGCCATACCAGATAGAACTGCATAGTGACAGCGCAGAACCACAGGTGCGTGAGCGGCGAGGGGAGCCCCGCGGCGGCGAAATACGAGACGTTGCGGAAGATGTAGAACCAGTTGCTCAAAAAGAGTGCCGATGGCAGGGCGTCCTGCTGCACCTTAGGGAGTAGGCTCGGGGCCGCGATGTAGGTGGCGACGGCGGTAAGCGCGATGGTCACGACGATCGGCGGCATCATGCGCGCAACGCGGCGGCAGATATAGCGCGGGTACGAGAATCCGTCGCGTGCCGTGGCCCGCATAATGCTTTTGGTGGCGAGATAGCCACTCAGCGTAAAGAAGAGTGTAACGCCCAAAAAACCGCCGGTCAGGCGGCTGGGGCGAAGGTGATATAGGACGACGCCGGCGATGGCGAGGGCGCGGAGCCCGTCGAGCGCGACGATGCGTTGGTTGCGTTGAGGCGCGGCATGTGCGGCGCCCGTGGGTGTGTTTTGCATCGATCTTCCTCCAATGTCGACCTAGCAGTCTAGCGCTCTGTGCGGACAAAGGAAGGGGGGTTCGTGCGGTTGAACAACATGCCGCGGGGCGATGCCTCGCTACGCAAAAGCCGCACCTGCGTTGATGCTCAGCTGCCTATATAGAAACGTTTTAGAACCTCTACATAGGCAAAAACAACAACACAGATGCGGCAAAGATGCACGGGTGGTTGAGCCTTTATGCGATGATGCTCGGCTACTTGGTCTTGGCAACCAGCAGCGGATCGCCAAGCTTGACGAGCGGGTTGCCGCCGATAAGCGTGCCAGACTCGCCGACGTGATCGATGCTCTTGAGACGGTCGAGCTCAGAGACGATGACGGTCACGATGTCCTCGTGACCAGCGGCCTTGATGGCGTCGCGGTCGAAGCTGATGAGCGGCTGGCCGGCCTTGACCGTGTCACCCATCTCGACAAAGCGGGCAAAACCCTTGCCGTTCATTTCCACGGTGCCCAGGCCAACATGGATGAACACGCGAAGACCGTCCTCGGTGATCATGCCGATGGAGTGGTTGGTGACGGTGGTGGCGCCGATACGGCCGTTGGCAGGGGCGTAAATGGTGCTGGTAATGGGCTCGATGCCATAGCCCTGGCCGAGCATGCCCGAGGCGATGGTCTCGTCGGGAACCTCACTCAGATTGACGAGCACGCCGTTGACGGGAGCGTAGATGACGCCTTCGCGGGTGGCGAAGCTTGCTGCGGGCGGAACGGACGCCTCGCCCGACGAAGTGAACGTGGACTTGAGCGAATCGAGCAGACCCATAGATGCCTCCAACGTATCAGGCGCGCATGTTGCACGCGTGTGGTTTGCCGGAAACGTTTCGTACGTGTTTCCCAGCACGGTCAGCGCTCCTATTTTACGCTGCTTAACGATGGTCCTGAGCTGGGATTATGTGATATATCAGTTGATGGCCAACTTATTGCGGGGGTGTTTCTGCGCCGCGGGCTCAAGTGGGGTACGCTAAGGTGCGAAAAACGAGTGCGCACGAATCGCACGGAGGGAGCACCTATGATTATTGAGAACCATGCGCTGTGGGGCGAGGAACCGACCGAGGATTATCCGGCGACGTTTACGTATCTGGGTGCCGAGCCGCTGCCCGACAAGCCCAATGGCCGCCGCCCCGCGGTGATCATCTGCGGCGGAGGCGGGTTTACGCATATCGCTCCGCACGAGCAAGACCCGGTGGCGTTTGCATTTTTGGACCGTGGCTACCAGGCCTTTGTGCTCAACTATGTGACGAGCGCCACGGGCGACGTGAGCTTTCCACACCCGCAGGCGGACCTCGCCAAGATGATCGCTACCGTGCGCGCCAACGCCGACGAGTGGCATGTCGATCCCAAGCGCGTGTGCATCGTGGGCTTCTCGGCGGGCGGCATGATTTGCGCCTCGTTGGCAACGCAGTGGAAGACCGGACCCTTCGCGGGCCTTGCCGGGGCTCGTCCGGAGGATATTCGTCCCGACGCCGTGGTACTGGGCTATCCGTTGCTTGACCTTGCCTATGTGCGCGATATGCAGACGCGCGACCCGCGCATCGACCTGCGCGTGCCCAAGACGGGTGGCAAGACGGGGCGCGATTTGCTCAACGACTATCTGTCGATGGTGACGGGCGGCGAGGCGACCGATGAGCACCTGGCCGACATTTGCCCTACCACGCACGTTTCGCGCCAGATGCCCCCGACCTTTGTGTGGGGCGTTTCGGACGACAAGACGGCGCCGGTCGCGCAGGTCTACCCGTTTGCGCAGCGCATGGCCGAGGAGGGCGTTGCATGCGAGATGCACGTCTTTGACCAGGGCGGTCACGGCCTTTCGCTCGGCAACGCCAATACCGCGGTCGACAACGAGGACAAGCAGGTTTCCGTCCGTCCCTGGATCCGCCTGGCCTTCCGCTTTCTGGAGCGCCACGGGTTTTAGTTACGGCACGCCGTAACCGCATGACGCTGCAAGCCCGCCAGGGCGGCAATCTGCCTTTCAACTTCGGCGGCATGACCAAAAAGAAGGTCAATGCTGCCTCGTTTCAAGGCACCTTGCTCGCTCTGACGGGCTTTCGCTGTCGGTTCCAAGACATCGGCATCGTCCTAGCTGTCAAGGGCTTGGTGCAAAGTAATCCGTCCCCCTGCACCAATCTGCCGATTGAACGTTGCCGTATGTTCGCGCTATCATGCATGGTTAAATTGGTTAGCCATGGCAAACGGTTAGCCATGGTAAACATAAATGCAACGCCCTGTGGGCGCCGGGGGAGGAACACGGACGTGAAGCTCGATACGCTCGAGATTGGAAAGGACGCCGTTGTCGCATCGGTGACATCAGACGACCAGGCGCTTCGTCAGCATATTTTGGACATGGGCCTAACGCCGGGCACCGAAGTCACCATGATGAAGTACGCCCCCATGGGCGACCCACTCGAGATTCGCCTACGCGGCTACGAGTTGACGCTGCGCAAGGACGATGCTGCTCGCATTGAGCTCGTAGATGTTCACGACACAGATACGGGCCCGCGCGCTAACGCCGCAATCGGCACGACGGAGCACCCGGCACTCGGCGAGGGGACGTATTCGCCCCGTGCGGCAAAGACGGCCGTGCCCGAGGGCGCGCCCCTGCATTTTGCCCTCGCCGGCAACCAAAACTGCGGCAAGACCACCCTGTTCAACCAGCTTACGGGCTCCAACCAGCACGTCGGCAACTTTCCCGGCGTGACGGTCGACCGCAAGGACGGCACCATCCGTAACCACCCCGAGGCGAGCGTTACCGACCTGCCCGGTATTTACTCCCTGTCGCCGTACACAGGCGAAGAGGTCGTGAGCCGTCAGTTCATCCTCGACGAGCGCCCGGACGCCATCATCGATATCATCGACGCCACCAACATTGAGCGCAATCTGTACCTGACGCTGCAGCTTATGGAGCTCGACCGCCCCATGGTCATCGCGCTCAACATGATGGACGAGGTGACGACCAACGGCGGCGCCATTGACGTCAACCTGCTCGAGAGTCTGTTGGGCGTGCCGGTCGTCCCCATTAGCGCTGCCCGCAACGAGGGTATCGGCGAGCTGGTGGACCATGCCTTGCATGTGGCGCGTTTCCGCGAGCGTCCCGGCCGCCTGGACTTCTGCGCACCTGATGGCCCAGACGGCGGCGCACTGCATCGCTGCATCCACGGCATCGCCAACCTTATCGAGGACCATGCCGCGACGGCGCACATTCCCGTGCGTTTTGCGGCGACCAAGCTGGTTGAGGGCGACGAGCTGGTGACCGAGGCGCTTCACCTGGATCGCAACGAGCTCGACGCCATCGAGCACATCATTACCCAGATGGAGGGCGAGGCCGGCACCGACCGCCTGTCCGCGCTGGCCGATATGCGCTTTAGCTTTATCGGCGACGTGTGTGGGCGTTGCGTCGTCAAGCCGCACGAGAGCCGCGAGCACGTGCGCTCCGTCAAGATCGACCGCATCCTGACAGGTCGTTACACAGCCATTCCGGCGTTCCTGGTGATCATGGGCCTCGTCTTTTGGCTGACGTTTGGCGTGATCGGCGCGGCGTTGCAGGGACTCATGGAGGACGGCATCGCTGCCGTCATCGCCTCGGCCGATGCGGGCCTCAAGGCGTTCGGCACCAACGACGTGGTGCGCTCGCTGGCTGTCGACGGCGTGCTTACGGGTGTGGGCAGCGTGCTGACCTTCCTACCGATTATCGTCGTGCTCTTCTTGTTCCTCTCCATTCTGGAAGACTCGGGCTACATGGCGCGCGTGGCCTTTGTCATGGATAAGGTGCTGCGTCGTTTTGGCCTGTCGGGCCGCAGCTTTGTGCCCATGCTCGTCGGTTTTGGCTGCACCGTGCCGGCTATCATGTCGACCCGTACGCTCCCATCCGAGCACGACCGCAAGATGACGGTCATGCTCACGCCGTTCATGAGCTGTTCGGCCAAGTTGCCGGTCTACGGCCTGCTGTGCGGGGCGTTTTTCCCGCAGGCGACGGTTCCCGCCATGGTCTCGCTCTATCTGATTGGCATTGCGGTCGGTTGCATCGCGGCTTTGGTGCTCAACCGCACGGCATTTAAGGGCGACCCGGTGCCGTTTATCATGGAGCTCCCCAATTACCGCCTGCCGAGCGTCAAGACGACGGTGATGCTGGCATGGGATAAGGCCAAAGACTTTATTACCAAGGCCTTTACCATTATCTTTGCCGCTACCGTGGTCATCTGGTTCCTTCAGACGTTCGACATCCGCTTTAATGTGGTCGCCGATCAGTCGCAGAGTTTGCTTGCGGGCCTCGGCAGCATCATCGCGCCGGCGCTGACGCCGCTTGGGTTTGGCGACTGGCGTGCATCCACGGCGCTCGTCACCGGACTTATCGCCAAGGAGAGTGTCATCTCGACCCTCACGGTGCTTTTGGGTGCAACGTCACCCGCGGCGCTGTCGACCATGTTTTCGCCGTTTACTGCTTACGTGTTCCTGGTCTTTACGCTGCTGTACCCGCCCTGTGTGGCAGCCATCGGCGCCGTCAAGAGCGAGCTGGGCGCGCGCTACGCCGTTGCTGTGTTCGCGTTTCAGGTGGCAGTCGCCTGGATCGTGGCGTTTGTCGTGCATTCGGCGGGCATATTGCTGGGGTTGGCATAGTTATGTATTGACGGCGCAACCTCTGTGTATCGAATTGTTTTCGGCCCTGCATCTGTTGCTGACGGATGCGGGGCCGTTGCTATATAATCGCCTCCACTCAAAATGATTGGAGACGTTATATATGAGTCAGGCAAGGCAAGACGGCATCACGCTCAGGCAGTGGCTCCCGCTCGTCGGGCTCACCTGCTGTGCGTTCGTGTTCAACACGTCGGAGTTTATGCCCATCGGCCTTTTGACTGATATCGCCGCGTCGTTCTCGCTCACCGAGGCACAGGCCGGCATCATGATCTCGGTCTATGCCTGGGGCGTCATGCTGCTGTCGTTGCCGCTCATGGTGTTCGCTTCGCGTTTCGAGTTCAAGCGGATGCTGCTGGGCGTGCTCGCCGTGTTCTCGCTCGGCCAGTTTCTGTCCGCTGTGGCGCCGACTTATCCCATCCTGGTCTGCGCGCGCCTGGTGGTCGCTTGCGCACATGCCGTGTTCTGGTCGGTCGCCTCGATTATGGCGTCGCGCCTGGTTGACACACGCCACGGGGCGCTCGCCATCAGCATGATCGCCACGGGCTCTTCCATCGCACAGATCTTCGGCCTGCCGCTCGGCCGCGCCATTGGCCTGGCCGTGGGCTGGCGTATGACGTTTGCCGTGGTCGGAGCACTGTCTGCTGTCGCGGTCGTCTACCAGGCGACCGTGTTTCCAACCATGCCGGCGGGCGAGCGCTTTACCGTCAAGCAACTGCCCGAGCTGCTCAAGAACCCGTTACTGATCGCGCTCTATGCGGTCACGGTGTTCATGGCAACTGGCTATTACACGGGCTATAGCTATATCGAGCCTTTCCTGGCTCAGGTCGCGCATGTCGACGCAAGCGCCATCACTATGACGCTGACGGCGTTCGGCTGCTCTGGTCTGCTCGGAAGCTGGCTATTCGGCCGACTGTTCGATGGGCACCGCTTCCCGTTCCTCGCGATTACGCTCTCCGGCGTGCCGGTGGCTCTGCTGCTCATGGGTCCGGCCGCATCATCGCTCGTGGCAGTGCTTGCCGTCTGCGCGCTGTGGGGCTGCTGCGCCACGGCCTTTAACGTGGCGTTCCAAGCCGAGCTCATCAAGCACACGCCGGCAGATTCGTCGGCCGTCGCCATGTCGATCTTCTCGGGCCTGTTCAATCTGGGCATTGGCACGGGTACCGCGATCGGCGGAGCCGTGGTTTCGGGCCCCGGTATCGCCTGGATCGGCTACGCGGGCGGTGCGATCGCTGCCATGGGCGTCATCCTCGCCATCACGGTGATGTTCCCGGCCATTCGCCGCGCAAAGCCTGTTGCCTAATCACGTTCCCTCATCAGTTGCGGTGGAATAGTTCCTGTTTAAGGCCTCTGAAGGCACAAGCAGGAACTATTCCACCGCAACTTATTTTGGGGAAGAGGATACAAGCCGGGCATACAATGGATGTCGTTGTGTTGAGCTTACCGGGAGGTTGCTATGTGGGCATACGAGACGACGTTCTATCAGATCTATCCGCTGGGCTTTTGTGGAGCTCCGCGCGAAAACGCCGCGCCCGTTGCCGAGGATGAACTCTCCCAAGCTGCCGGCGCCGCACCCAACCCCGATGCTCCCATTATGAAAATCGCCCAATGGGCCGACTACCTGCAGGGACTCGGTATTGGCACCGTGCTGATCAATCCTCCACTCGAGTCTGATAGCCACGGTTACGACACGCGCAGCCTGCGCCATATCGACCGTCGCCTGGGGGGGGATGCCGATTTTGCCGCCGTGTGCGAGACACTGCACGCCCATGGCATTCGCGTGGTGCTCGATGCCGTCTTCAACCACGTCGGTCGCGGCTTTTGGGCCTTCCGCGATGTGCAGGAGCGCAAGTGGGACTCGCCGTACAAGGATTGGTTCCACATCAGCTTTGACGGCGACTCGTGCTACGGCGACGGCTTTTGGTACGAGGGCTGGGAGGGCCATTTTGAACTCGTGAAGCTCAACCTGCAAAACCCCGCCGTGGTCGATTACCTGCTTGAGTCCGTGCGTCGCTGGGCCGAAGTCTTTGGCGTCGACGGTCTGCGCCTGGACGTCGCCTATATGCTCGATCGCGATTTTATGCGCCGCCTGCACTCCTTTACCCGTGAGCTCAAGCCCGACTTTGTGCTGATTGGTGAGACGCTTCACGGCGACTACAACCAGATCGTCAACGAGGAAATGCTCGACTCCTGCACCAACTACGAGTGCTACAAGGGCCTATACTCCAGCTTTAACTCGGTCAACATGTTCGAGATCGCCCATTCGTTGCACCGTCAGTTTGGCGGCGACCCGTGGTGCATCTACCGTGGCAAACACCTGCTGTCGTTTGTCGACAACCACGATGTGCCGCGCCTGGCGAGCATCCTGACGGACAAGTCCTGCCTGCGCCCCGCCTATGGCATGCTGTTTGGCATGCCGGGCATTCCGTGCGTCTACTATGGCAGCGAGTGGGGGATTGCCGGCGAAAAGGGCGGCTCCGATGGCGATTGGGCGCTGCGTCCTGCGCTCGATGAGCCTGCGCCCAACGATCTGACGACATTTGTCACGCAGCTGGCGCACCTGCGCTCGGCAAACGATGCGGCGGCTCGTGCCCTCAACTATGGTGCCTATCGCAACGTGGTGATTCAGAACAAGCAGCTGCTGTTCGAGCGCGCCTGCGACGACGTGACGGTGCTCGTGGCGGTCAATGCCGTGAACGAGCCCTACACCTTTGGAGCCGGCGAACTCAGCGGCTCCTTCGTCGACCTGCTTGCCGACGATGCGCCCACGGTCGAGCTGACGGGCTCCCTTGAACTTGCACCCTACGAGGTGCGTTATCTGCTGAGGGCCTAGCCCATGGCCGCGTCTGACGAGGGCTATCAACATATTGAGCATGGGTTTGAACCTGTGTTTGACGAGCACTCGCGCGTTTTGGTGCTGGGGTCGTTTCCCTCGGTGTTGTCGCGCGCCAATGCCTTTTATTACGGCAACCCTCAGAATCGCTTTTGGCGCGTGATGGCTGCGTGCCTCGGTGTGCCCGTGCCGCCCAACGAGGGCAATCCTTTGGCGGACGGCGAGCCCGCGACACTCGACGCCTCGATTGCTGCCAAGCGATTCATGCTGCTGAACGGTGGCGTGGCCCTGTGGGATGTGATCGAGAGCTGCGACATTAAGGGCTCGAGCGACGCGAGCATTCGCAACGTTGTGCCGGCACATATCGAGCGCATTACCGGCGCAGCTCCCATTGAGCAGGTGATATGCAACGGTGGTACAGCTGGCCGGCTCTACAAGCACTATCTACAAGAACGCACCGGGCTGCCCGCCATCGTCCTGCCCTCGACAAGTCCCGCCAATGCGGCATGGCGTCTGGAACGTCTTGTTGAGCGTTGGTACGAAGCCGTTGACTGGGCTGCTCTCTAATTTAGATATTTGATTGAGCATGGGCGCCGAGGCGTTTGATGATGGCACGCCAGATTGGTGCGGGCACGGCGGGCCTGGCGCGCACCATGCCGTCGGCATCGACGCTTTCGGCATTGCCACCGCCAAGCAGCTGCGCATGCTCAATGGAGCAGCCCATGCGCACAGCGCCCACAAGCTTATCCATCGCTTCCGAAAATGGCCGACGCAAGAGGCCCATACGCGGGGAGTGGCGAAGTGCTGCGATGCCGCTGCCGGCACAGACGACAATGCCACCGCACCACGACAACCCCCGACGCTCGCACGCTTCGCGCAGATGGCCAACGACCGTGTGCGCTCGCTCGGGACTCTCGCAGTCGGCTTGAACAACGACATAGACGCGCGTTTCCGTGCCCCCAAGGCAATCAAGCGCCTGCTCAACGACGCTCATCGCCTCGTTATTGAGCGCATCCTCAACAGCGAATACAATGCCGTCCGCAGCGCTGCCGCCATCATCCGTCTCCAGAGCGACCAGACGGGGGAGCGAAGTACCGGAAAGCCGGGCATAGGCGGCGATGGCATCCTGCAGGTCCCAGAGCAAAAACTCAAGATCGGCGCTCTCGGGAATACTGACAAACGCAATGGTTTGCAGCGTTTTTGGCACATCGCCGCGCGCGGTCACCTCCATGCCATCTCCTTTCCAGTCCGTTTCCGTTTAGGTTACACCGTCTGGCGGCGCCTAGCCGCGCTATCCTAGTGCAACCCTTACGAAAGGAACGCCATGCGTCTGCCCATGAATACCTCGCTTGCCACGCTCAAGCCCTCCGGCATCCGCCGAATCAACGCGCTCGCCGCTCAGCATCCGGGATGCATTGCGCTTGCGCTCGGCGAGCCTGATTTTTCCACGCCCGACGTGATTAGCACCGAGGTGACCGCCGCGCTGGACCGCGGTGACACGCATTATCCGCCCAACAACGGTCGCCCTGCCCTGCGCGAGGCGCTGTCTGCCTACATGGGGGACGCGGGCCTTACGTTTTCGGCCGACGAGGTCATCCTGACCGACGGCGCGACCGAGGCCCTGTCGGCTACGTTTATGGCCATGCTCAACCCCGGCGACGAGGTTATCATCCCCACGCCGGCTTTTGGTTTGTACGAGAGCATCGTCGTGGCCAATCACGCCAAAGCGGTCTTTTTGGATACGGAGCCTGCGCAATTTCAGATTGACGAGGACGCGCTTCGTGCTTGCGTGACGCCGGCGACCAAGGCCATCGTCATCTGCTCGCCCAACAATCCCACGGGCTGCATTCTCAACGCGGCATCGCTCGACGCCGTGGCGCGCGTAGCGGAGCAGGCGGGCATCTACGTAGTCTGCGACGACGTATACAACCGTCTGGTCTATGTGGATGGCTACGAGCGATTTGCCCAGCGCCACCCGGAGCTACGCGAGCAGACGGTGGTCATCGAGAGCTTCTCCAAGCCCTGGGCTATGACTGGCTGGCGCTTGGGTTGGCTCGCAGCGGCAGCCCCCGTCATCGCCGAGATCGCAAAGGCCCACCAATATTTAGTATCGAGTGCCGTCTCCTTCGAAATGGACGCCGCAGCTCGAGCCCTCACCGTCGACCCCACCCCCATGCTCAAAGTCTACCGAGCCCGCCGCAAACGCGTGCTCGCAGCCTTAAACGCCATGGGCCTCGACGCAGTAGAGCCCGCAGGAGCCTTCTACACTTTCCCGAGCATCAAACAATTCGGCCTAACAAGCCAAGCCTTCTGCATCAAAGCCATCAAAGAGGCAAACGTAGCCCTAGTCCCGGGCGACTGTTTCGGCACCGAAGGCCACGTCCGCCTAAGCTACTGCGTCTCCGATAAAGATCTGGACGAAGGACTAGCCCGCCTGTCCAACTTCGTTTCAACCCTGTAGCCCTCAGGGATGCAACACATCAGCCCACCGACCCAAGCATTATGAGTGGGGGCGTCAGCCAACGAAAACCCGGGCTGCCCAAAGTCAAGGCAGGCACGCGCCGCCGAAGGCCAGGCGCAAGGTTTTCGTAGATTCCGCACGAGCCGAAGAGCACTTAATGTGCTCTTCGTGCGAGCCAGGACTTGACCGAGCGAAAACCTTGCGCCTGGCCTTCGGCGACGCGTGCCGGATGGTGGAATTGTGTGCAGCCCGGTTTTCCGTTGACCGACGCCGGGGTCCCCGCCATAATACTTTCGGTTCACGCACGAATCCGCTGCCAGAGACAGCCGGTGCAAACGGGCATCGCCCGCGAGCTTAATGGGATATCCCGCCAGCCGAGGTGGTCGAGTAGATATGTCTTCTCGCCCCCGTCGCTCATGCAGCGCGGGGGCTTTCTTTTTGGACATGCCCCCGTCACGTCCTTGTGGCGGACCGTGCCCGGAAAGAATTCGAGGAGGTGTAATTCATGCCCCAGCAGTACAAAATCGACAAGGTTGCAGAGATCGAGTCCCGTATCGCCGAGAACGCCGGTCTGTTCGTCGTCAACTACAACGGTCTGACGGTTAAGCAGGCTCAGGAGCTGCGTCATCAGCTTCGCGAGTGCGGCGCCGAGATGAAGGTCTACAAGAACAACCTGGTCAAGATCGCTCTCAAGAACCAGGAGCAGCCCGAGCTCGACGAGATCCTCGCCGGCCCTGTTGCTTATGTGTTCTACGAGACCGAGCCGGTCGAGGCCGCTAAGACCCTTAAGGACTTCTCCGCTAAGTCCAAGGGTGTCCTTGAGATCAAGGGTGGTATCTCCGACGGCAAGGCCGTTTCCGCTGATGATGTTAAGGCTATCGCCGAGCTGCCCACCAAGGATCAGCTTCTCGGCCAGATCGCCGGTCTCATCTCCGGTTTCGCTCGCGACATCGCTGTCTGCGTCAACGGCGTTTCCTCTGGTCTCGCTCGTTCGATCCAGCAGGTCTCCGAGCAGAAGGCAGCCTAGTTGCTGTTTTCACCCGCGGCGGCAACGCCGCACCCCTGGCGCATTCGCGCCGTGTTTTAACTGATCTCCGTGCATTCGCACGGAAACCGAAAGGACTTAGAAATGGCTAAGCTTACCACCGATGAGATCATCGATGCTCTTAAGGAAATGACCCTTCTCGAGGCTTCCGAGCTCGTCAAGGCTATTGAGGACACCTTCGGCGTTTCCGCCGCTGCTCCTGCCGCTGTTGTCGCCGCTCCCGCTGCTGGCGCTGCTGAGGCCGAGGAGAAGACCGAGTTTGACGTCGTGCTCGAGGGCTTCGGCGACAACAAGATCCAGGTCATCAAGGCCGTCCGTGAGCTCACCAACCTTGGCCTGAAGGAGGCTAAGGAGGTCGTCGAGGGCGCTCCCAAGGCTGTTCTCGAGGGTGCCAAGAAGGAGGACGCCGAGGCTGCCAAGGAGAAGCTCGAGGCTGCTGGCGCTGCTGTCACCCTCAAGTAATCAGGCTCTCTCGCCAGATTTCTTTGCAGACGGGGTTCGCATTGCGAGCCCCGTCTTTTTTGTTTTGGCTCCTCTTTCCCATTGCTCGGCACGCAGAACACTGCCGTCTTCGCCGTGCCAATCCCGTTACCGCTGGGGCGTAAAATTGCACCATTCGAGCAATAATTTGCGTTGACCTGCTGAAGAATTGCGTTTGCCTTACGGCGACGTATGTCTCGGCGGTAAGATATTTCGGTATCGCAATTTGGTCTGCGGCCGCCGTGTCGCACGCATAGGGCGCATTCTGCGCCTGCGAAAGGATCCTTGAATAACATGAAGGCAATCATCCCCGCCGCCGGTCTTGGCACGCGTTTTCTGCCTGGCACGAAGTGCACGCCCAAAGAGATGCTGCCGGTGCTCGACAAGCCGGTCATTCAGTATGTCGTTGAGGAGGCACTCGACCCCGAGGAGGTCGACGACGCCATCATCGTTACCTCTCCCGGTAAGCCCGAGCTGCTGAGCTACTTCCAGCCCGATCGTTCGCTCGAGAACCTGCTGCGCGAGCGCGGTAAGGACGCCTACGCCGACGCCGTCGCCCATGCGGGCGGTATGCCGGTCGACTTCCGTTATCAGTACGAGCCCAAGGGCCTCGGTCATGCTATCCGCTCTGCCGCCGACGCCGTGGCAGGGGAGAACTTCCTGGTTCTTCTGGGCGACTACGTTGTGCCTAACCGCGACATCTGCGACAAGATGCTCGCCGTTTCCAAAGAGCACGGTGGCGCTTCGGTTATCGCCGTCGCTGCTTGCTCGCCCGAGGAAGTCAGCCGCTACGGCGTTATCGCCGGCGAGCGCGTCGGTTCGCTCGAGGGCGCCGAGGGCGTTGCCGATGCCGAGCCTGGCGCTGTCTGGCGCATCGGCGGTCTGGTCGAGAAGCCTGCTCCCGAGGCGGCTCCGTCCAACCTGTACATCGTCGGTCGCTACCTGTTGAGCCCGCTGGTTATGGACCTGCTGGCCGATCAGCAGGCCGGTAAGGGCGGCGAGATCCAGCTGACCGACGCCATGGCCCGCTCGCTCGACCGCGAGGCCATGTACGCTGTCGTCATCGACCCGCTGTCGGGCTACGATACCGGCACCCCGTCTGGCTGGATGGCCACCAACGCCCTCATGGCTGCAAGCGATCCTCGCTTTGCCGGCGCCTTCTGGGACGCCATCGACGAGCGCGGCGGCTTGATGCGCAAATAAGCCTTCGGGCATCGACATTTACGGGTGCGGACTTCGGTCTGCACCCGTTTTTTATGCGAGTTACAGTTTGGCTCCGGAAAGTGCGACCCACAATTTGGCCGAATTCTGGGATGCGCTTTCCGGTTGAGGCCCCTAGCGGAAACTGCGACCCGGAATATCGGCTCAGAACGGGATGCAGTTTCCCAGACAGGGCTCAATCGGAAAGCGCGACCCAGTTTGAGGCCTCAAAACGGGACGCAGTTTCCGCCTGATCAACCCTCGCCACCATTCCGCTATTCAGCGGTCTGCACCAGCAGTCTCGTTCACAGAAAATATATGAACAGATGTTCGATGCACACTTATCTACCTGCACCTTTTCTGTCGAAAAACTTTGCTACTCCAAAAACTCAATTGCGTCAAGGCTTTTCTTGCCCAACGGTCGGTACCTGATAAACTATTAGGTTGCGATAACTGGCGAAGCTATGCCTCGCCAACCCACCGAGCATTTCCGTGAAGGAGGAAAAACCTGGTGACCTACGCATACACTGCCACTGAGCGCAAGCGCGTCAGCTTCGGGAAAATCCCGGAGGCCATGGAGCTCCCCAACCTTATCTCTGTTCAAAGGGAATCCTTTGAGCGTTTTAAGGACGAGGGCCTTCGTGAGGCGTTCAAGGAATCCAGCCCCATCCAGAGCCAGAACCATGTTCTCGAGGTTACCTTCGGCGAGCATCAGTTCGGCGACCCCGCGCACACCGTCGAGGAGTGCCGCGAGAAGGATATGACCTATCAGGCTCCGCTTCTGACCGACGTTCGTCTCACCAACAAGGAGACCGGCGAGATCAAGGAGCAGCTCGTCTTCATGGGCGACTTCCCCATGATGACCGATCAGGGCACCTTCATCATCAACGGTACCGAGCGTATCGTCGTCTCGCAGCTCGTCCGTTCCCCGGGCGTGTACTACAGCTCCGAGATGGATTCGGGCAAGCAGATCTACAAGGCCCAGATCATCCCGTCCCGCGGTGCCTGGCTTGAGTTTGAGGTCGACAAGCGCGACCAGCTCATGGTCTCCATCGACCGTAAGCGCAAGCAGAGCGCCACGATGTTCCTGCGCGCCCTTGGCATCGCCGTCACCAACGACGACATCATCGAGCTGCTCGGCAACTCCGATGTGATCAAGCGCACCCTGGAGCGCGACACCGCTCTCACTCGCGAGGACGCCCTCATCGAGATCTACCGTCGCCTGCGCCCGGGCGAGCCTCCCACCGTGGACGCTTCCCGCAGCCTGCTCGAGGGTCTGCTCTTTAACCCGCAGCGCTACGACCTGGCCCGCGTCGGTCGTTACAAGGTCAACAAGAAGCTCAACCTCACCACCGAGGAAGAGGTCACGGTGCTCACCGACGAGGATATCGTCGCGACGCTGCGCTACCTCCTGTCCCTCGCTGCCGGCGAGCAGGGCTTCAAGGTCGACGACATCGACCACTTTGGCAACCGCCGCATCCGTACCGTCGGCGAGCTCGTCGCCAACCAGTTCCGTATCGGCATGAGCCGTATGGAGCGCGTCGTCCGTGAGCGCATGAGCTCCCAGGACATCGACGAGATCACCCCGCAGTCGCTCATCAACATCCGCCCGATCGTGGCCTCCATCAAGGAGTTCTTCGGTTCCTCGCAGCTCTCGCAGTTCATGGACCAGGCGAACCCCCTGACGGGTCTGACCCACAAGCGCCGTCTGTCCGCACTCGGCCCTGGTGGTCTTGCCGGCCACAAGTCCGGCTCCAGCCGCCGCACCAACGTGCCGACGGCCGTCCGCGACGTTCACAACTCGCACTACAGCCGCATGTGCCCGATCGAGACCCCCGAAGGCCCCAACATCGGCCTGATCGGCTCGCTCGCCCTCTACGCCCGCGTCAACGAGTACGGCTTCATCGAGGCCCCGTTCCGTCGCGTCGAGAACGGCGTTGCCACCGACCAGATCGACTGGATGACCGCTGACGAGGAAGAGAAGCACGTCATCGCGCCGGCCAACACGCCGCTCGATCCCAAGACCAACGAGTTCATCACGACCGATGCCGAGGGCAAGATCGTCCGTCCCCACACCGTGATCGCCCGTACCCGCGACTTCGACGGCTCCTTCGGCGCTCCCGCCGACGTGCCCGTCGAGGACGTCGACTACATGGACGTCTCGCCGCGTCAGATGCTCTCCGTCGCAGCCACGCTGATCCCGTTCCTCGAGCACGACGACGCCAAGCGTACGCTCATGGGTGCTAACATGCAGCGTCAGGCCGTGCCGCTGGTTCACCCCGCCGCTCCCTATGTCGGTACCGGCATGGAGCGTCGCGCCGCTCTGGACTCCGGCGAGGTCACCCTGGCCAAGAACGCCGGCGAGGTCATCTTTGCCGACGCCGCCAAGATCATCGTCAAGCATGCCGGCGGCATGGACGAGTATCACCTGGCCAAGTACCAGCGCTCCAACCAGTCCACCTGCATCAACCACCGTCCGCTCGTGCGCGTCGGTGACACCGTTGAGCAGGGTGAGCCTCTGGCCGATGGTCCTTCGACCGATCACGGCGAGCTCGCACTGGGCCAGAACCTCACCGTGGCCTACATGCCGTGGGAAGGCTTTAACTACGAGGACGGTATCGTCGTGTCCGAGCGCCTGGTGGCCGAGGACCTGCTGACGACCATCAACATCACCCGTCACGAGATCGATGCCCGCGACACCAAGCTCGGCCCCGAGGAGATCACCCGCGAGATCCCGAACCTCTCCGAGGACATGCTTGCCAACCTCGACGAGGACGGCATCATCCGTATCGGCGCCGAGGTCGGCCCTGGTGACATCCTGGTCGGCAAGGTCACCCCTAAGGGCGAGAGCGCTCTGACCGCCGAGGAGCGCCTGCTGCGCGCCATCTTCGGTGCCAAGGCCCACGATGTCCGCGACACCTCCCTTAAGATGCCTCACGGCGCTTACGGTCGCGTCATCGACGTCGTCCGCTTTAGCCGCGAGAACGGCGACGACCTGGCCCCCGGCGTCAACGAGCAGGTGCGCGTCTACGTCGCCCAGCGTCGTAAGATCCAGCAGGGCGATAAGATCGCCGGCCGCCACGGCAACAAGGGTGTTATCTGTAACGTTCTGCCGGTCGAGGACATGCCCTACATGGCTGACGGTACCCCGATCGACGTTATCCTCAACCCGCTGGGCGTTCCTTCGCGTATGAACGTCGGCCAGCTGCTCGAGTGCCACCTTGGCTGGGCTGCTGCGTGCGGTTGGGATACCGAGCAGGCCGACTCCGACAAGTACGTCCCCGGTCCGTTCTTCACCGCGACGCCCGTCTTCGATGGCGCCAAGGAGGACGAGATCGCCGAGGTCATCCGTCGTGCCAACAAGAACATGCTCAACAAGGCCACCGCTGCCTTTGGCGATCACATGCGCCCCGAGTTCGTCACCCAGCTTGACGAGCGCGGCAAGACCCGTCTGTTCGACGGCCGCACCGGCGAGGAGTTCCGCGAGCCCATTACCGTGGGTACGTCCTACATCCTCAAGCTCGGCCACATGGTCGACGACAAGATCCACGCCCGTTCGACCGGCCCATACAGCCTGGTTACCCAGCAGCCTCTGGGCGGCAAGGCTCAGTTCGGCGGCCAGCGCTTCGGCGAGATGGAAGTTTGGGCACTGTACGCTTACGGTGCTTCCAACGTCCTGCAGGAGATCCTGACCGTCAAGTCCGACGATACCGTGGGCCGCGTCAAGACCTACGAGTCCATCGTCAAGGGCGAGAACGTTCCTGTCCCGGGTATCCCCGAGTCCTTCAAGGTTCTCGTCAAGGAGATTCGCTCCCTCGCACTGGACATCGAGCCCATGCACGATGCCGACGAGGACGCCTCCGCACCTGTGACCGCCGAGGAGACCTCTGCTCTCGACGACCTGGCTGCGCTCGCCGGCGTTGACGCCGACGTCGAGGCCCAGGATGCCGAGACCGCCGAGGCATCCGAGGCTGTCGCCGCCACGACCACTGATAAGGAGTAGTTGACTGTGGCAGATTTCGAAGCTACTGATTTTGACTCGGTAAAGATCTCCCTTGCCTCCGCCGACCAGATCCGTTCCTGGTCGCACGGTGAGGTCAAGAAGCCGGAGACCATCAATTACCGTACCCTCAAGCCCGAGAAGGACGGCCTGTTCTGCGAGAAGATCTTCGGTCCCGCCAAGGACTGGGAGTGCTCCTGCGGCAAGTACAAGGGCATCCGCTTTAAGGGCATCGTCTGCGAGCGCTGCGGCGTCGAGGTCACCTCGGCCAAGGTGCGTCGCGACCGCATGGGTCACATCGAGCTCGCCGCTCCCGTGTCCCACATCTGGTACTTCAAGAGCCCCACGAGCTTCCCGATGAGCCGTATGCTCGACATCAAGTCCAAGGACCTCGAGAAGGTTCTGTACTTTGCCAGCTACATCATCACCGAGGTTGACTATGAGGCCCGCGAGGCCGACGCCGACGACCTGCGCGAGGAGCTCGCCGCCGATCTGGAAGAGATCGATGCCGAGTGCGCCCGCCAGATCGAGTCCCTCAAGGAGCAGGGCGACCCCGAGAACTTTGACGAGTTCTCCGACGAGGAGCCGCTGACCCCCGAGGAGATCGCCTCCGGCATCGTCGACATCGAGGAAGAGTGCAAGGACGAGAAGCAGCTCCGTACGGACGCCTTCAACGCCTTCATGAAGCTCACCGAACGCGACCTCATCTCCGATGAGCCGCTGTTCCGCGAGATGACCCGTTACTACTCCATGTACTTCAAGGGTGGTATGGGTGCCGAGGCCGTCCGCGACCTGCTCGCTGCCATCGACCTCCCCTCCGAGGCCGAGAAGCTCAAGGCCATCATCGCCGACGAGGACTCCCAGAAGCAGAAGCGCGAGAAGGCCGTCAAGCGCCTCGAGGTCGTTGACGCCTTCCTGAAGGGCGGCAACAGCCCCGCGAACATGATCCTGGACGTCATTCCGGTCATTCCGCCCGATCTGCGCCCGATGGTCCAGCTCGACGGCGGCCGCTTCGCCGCGTCCGACCTCAACGACCTGTATCGTCGCGTGATCAACCGTAACAACCGACTCAAGCGCCTGCTTGACCTGGACGCCCCTGCGATCATCGTGAACAACGAGAAGCGCATGCTCCAGGAGTCCGTGGACGCCCTGTTCGACAACGGCCGTCGCGGTCGCCCGGTCTCTGGCCGTGGCGGTCGCCCGCTCAAGTCGCTCGCCGAGGCCCTCAAGGGCAAGCAGGGTCGTTTCCGTCAGAACCTGCTTGGTAAGCGTGTCGACTACTCCGGCCGTTCGGTTATCGTTACCGACCCCAAGCTGCTGCTGCACCAGTGCGGTCTGCCCAAGACCATGGCGCTGGAGCTCTTCAAGCCCTTCGTCATGAAGCGCCTGGTCGAGCTCGGCAAGGTCGAGAACATCAAGGGCGCCAAGCGCGCTATCGACCGTGGTGCCACCTTTGTGTGGGACATCCTCGAAGAGGTCATCGACGGCCGCGTCGTGCTGCTCAACCGCGCACCGACCCTGCACCGTCTGTCCATCCAGGCCTTTGAGCCGGTGCTGGTCGAGGGCAAGGCTATCCACCTGCACCCGCTGGTCTGCTCGCCCTTCAACGCCGACTTCGACGGCGACCAGATGTCTGTCCACGTGCCGCTGTCCAGCCAGGCTCAGGCCGAGGCTCGTGTGCTTATGCTCTCTGCGAACAACCTGCGCTCGCCGGCATCCGGCAAGCCGGTCAACATCCCCTCGCAGGACATGATCATCGGTGTGTACTACCTGACCCAGGTCCGCGACGGTCTGCCGGGCGAGAACCACGTGTTCTCGAGCTTCGACGACGCGCTGCACGCCTATGACTGCCGCTCCGAGGTCGACATGCAGGCCAAGATTCAGGTCCGCGTGTCCGCCGAGAACGCCAACGTCATCAACGAGGACGGCACCCGTATCTTCCGCGTCAAGAACGGCAAGAACGAGTTTGTCGACTACGACGTCACCGGCAACAAGACCGCGCGCTTCGAGACCTCTATCGGCCGCATCATCTTCAACCGCCAGTGCCTGCCCGAAGACTATGAGTTCATGAACTACAAGATGGTCAAGGGCGACGTGGCCAAGCTGGTTGCGGACTGCTGCGATCGTTACCCCGAGGCCAAGGTCGGCCCGATCCTCGACGCCATCAAGTACTCCGGCTTCCACTACGCTACCCGCGCCGGTCTCACCATCTCGGTGTGGGACGCTCTCATCCCTGCCGAGAAGCAGGAGCTGCTCGACCGCGCCCAGGCCAACGTCGACCAGATCAACGAGTACTTCGAGGAGGGCTTCATCAACGAGACGGAGCGCCACATCGAAGTCGTTAACGAGTGGACCGCTTGTACCGATAAGGTTGCAGCGCTCATGCTCGACATGTTCGACGAGGAGAACCCGCTGTACATGATGGCCGACTCCGGCGCCCGTGGTTCTAAGACCCAGCTGCGTCAGCTCGGCGGCATGCGTGGCCTGATGGCAGACATGTCCGGCGAGACGATCGACCTTCCCATTAAGGCGAACTTCCGCGAGGGCCTGCTGCCGCTCGAGTACTTCATTTCGACCTACGGCGCCCGTAAGGGCCTGGTCGATACCGCATCCCACACCTCGGACTCTGGTTACCTGACCCGTCGTCTGGTCGACGTGGCCCAGGACGTCATCGTCCGCGAGGAGGACTGCGGTACGCACGAGGGCGTCACCTACAACCTCATCATCCCCGGCACCACCGACCTCAACACCGACCTCGTCGGCCGTTGCTTCATTGAGGACGTCGTGGCTCCCGATGGCACCGTGCTCTTTGAGCAGGACGGTTACATCGAGAAGGTCGCCGACATCCAGAAGATGGTCGATGCGGGCCTCAAGAAGGTCAAGCTCCGCGCGCTGCTCACCTGCCGCTCCAAGTACGGCGTGTGCCAGAAGTGCTACGGCTGGGATCTTTCCACCCGTCGTCCGGTCGCCATCGGTACCGCGGTCGGCATTATTGCCGCCCAGTCCATCGGCGAGCCCGGTACGCAGCTTACGATGCGTACCATTCACTCCGGCGGCGTCGCTGGCGTTGACGATATTACGCAGGGTCTGCCTACGGTCAGCCGTATGTTCGATATCGTCGGTAACGTCAACGAGAAGATTCTGGGTCGCGAGGCCGAGCTGGCTCCGTACTCCGGTCACCTCTCGATTAAGCCCGAGAAGTCCGAGTACGTGCTGACGCTCACCGACTCCGAGGACCACACCCGTGTCCTCGACGAGCGTCGCGTCCCCGCTTCGGTGCGCTTTATGCCCGAGATTGAGGACGGCTGCGAGGTTCGCGCCGGCGATCAGATCACCAAGGGCTTCGTCAACTTCCGCAACCTGCGCAAGCTGACCGACATCGAGTCGACGATGCACACCTTCGTCGAGAGCGTCAAGGACGTCTACACCAGCCAGGGCGTCGACCTGAACGACAAGCACATCGAGGTGCTCGCACGTCAGATGCTGCGTCGCGTTCAGATCACCAACCCCGGCGACTCCAAGTACCTGCTCGGTCAGTACGTCGACCGCTACGAGTTCGCCGACGAGGTCGAGCGCGTTGCCCGTCTGGGCGGTCAGGCTCCTGTGGCCGAGCCCGTCATCCTGGGTACGCTCAAGGTCGCGTCCAACATCGACTCCTGGCTGTCGAGCGCTTCGTTCATCCGTACCGCCGGTGTCCTTACCGAGGCTGCCATCGAGGGCAAGGTCGACCATCTGCTCGACCTTAAGTCCAACGTCATCGTCGGTAAGAAGATCCCGGCTGGTACTGGCCTCAAGCCGTACGCCAACGCCAAGCTGACGTATCGCACGGCCGATGGCTATGTCGACATCGACGGCCCGGCTTCGCCCAACGCCAAGTCGCTGCCCGAGTGGGCTCCTGTGGAGCTCAAGGACCTGGACGAGCAGCTCCCGCAGCAGCTCGACTGGGCCGGCTACGACGAGTTCGGCGGTGCTGACGGTTCGTTCACTCGCAACGGCCACACCATCTCCGCCGAGAAGGCTCGTCTGTACCTGTTCGACGACCTGGGCGTGTCGCAGCGCTGGACCAACAAGTTCAGCGAGGTCGGCATCGAGACGGTTGGCGACCTGGTTGGCAAGTCCGAGGAGGATCTGCTGCGCATCGATGGCATCGGTGCCAAGGCGATCGAGGAGCTCCGTGACGGCCTCGAGGCCCACGACCTGCTCTACATCCTCGAGAACAACGACGACGTTGCCGACGAGGAAGACCTCTCGCAGCTGCTGCAGATGGTCTTTAGCCCCGACGGTCCGGACGACATCCTGCTGGGCACCTCTGCCGCGCCGACGCATCACGCCGACGCCGACGAGGAGCTCCTGGGCGCTCCGATCGACGACAAGAAGGCTCCCGCCAACGGTGCCATCAACGAGGACATGGCGTCCCTCGACGAGCTGCTCAACCAGCTCGTGGACACCGACGACGCCGAAGAGGCCAAGGACAACGACGAGGAGTAATTTCCTAGTACGTTAACCGTCCTTCCAAAGACCCGCTTCCCAACAGGGGAGCGGGTCTTTTTTTGGTGAGAAACGTTGCCCCAACGAGCACGTCGGATTCCCGGACCGGGCGGCACGGGGGTTAAGTTTGTCGCGAGTTCCGCACGAGCCGGAGGCCACTTAATGTGGCCTCCGTGCGAGCCAGGACTGTAGAGCAGCAAACTTAAACAGCGGGCCGCCCGGACCGGGAATCAGCCCCCGCGCACAGAAGGGGATTCCTTTTGTGTAGGCTTTGCGGAAATATGCTCATTTTGGGATACGCCCGGCGGCGTGGTCTGTTGACGGCACAGCTAACGCCACGTATCCTATCGAACTGCGTGTTTCGTAGGGGGATGCTGACCCCTCGATTCAAGCCGTTGCACTTTACAGAAAGCTGGAATCATTCGAGAAGGAGTACGCTTTGCCTACTATTAACCAGCTGGTTCGCCAGGGCCGTCGTTCCGTGCCCAAGAAGTCCAAGAACGCTGCTCTGCAGCACAACTCCCAGAAGCGCGGCGTGTGCACCCGTGTCTTCACCACGAGCCCCAAGAAGCCGAACTCGGCCCTTCGTAAGGTTGCCCGTGTTCGCCTCGTCAACGGCATCGAAGTTACTGCTTACATCCCGGGTGAGGGCCACAACCTGCAGGAGCACTCCATCGTGCTCGTCCGCGGCGGTCGTGTCCGTGACCTCCCTGGTGTCCGTTATCACGTCATCCGTGGCGCCTACGACGCTGCTCCGGTCCAGAACCGTATGCAGGCCCGTTCCAAGTACGGTGCTAAGCGCCCCAAGGCTAAATAAGCCAGATAACGTTTTGATACTTTCGCCGTGTGCCGCCTAAGCGCCGCACGGTAGACACTTAAGGAGATTTCACATGCCGCGTCGTGCAGCAGCTAATCGTCGTGAGGTTCAGCCTGACGCCGTTTACAACAACCGCCTGGTGACTCAGCTCATCAACAAGGTCCTTCTTGACGGCAAGAAGGCCACCGCTGAGCGCATCGTTTACACCGCTTTCGAGATCGTTGCCGAGAAGTCCGAGGGTGGCGACGCTCTCGCTACCTTCAAGAAGGCTATGGACAACGTCAAGCCCACGCTCGAGGTTAAGCCCAAGCGTGTCGGTGGCGCTACCTATCAGGTCCCGATGGAGGTCAACTCCCGTCGTTCCACCGCTCTGGGTATCCGCTGGATCGTCAACTTCTCCCGCGCTCGCAAGGAGAAGACCATGGCCGAGCGTCTCGCCAACGAGATCCTCGACGCTTCCAACGGCCTGGGCGCTTCCGTCAAGAAGCGTGAGGACGTCTTCAAGATGGCCGAGGCCAACCGCGCGTTCTCTCACTATCGTTGGTAAGTTAAGGTAAGGAACTAACATGGCTAAGCCTAAGTACAAGCTTTCCGATACCCGTAACATCGGCATCATGGCCCACATCGATGCCGGTAAGACCACCACGACCGAGCGTATTCTTTACTACACCGGTAAGACCCACAAGATCGGTGAGGTCCATGAGGGCGCTGCCACCATGGACTGGATGGTTCAGGAGCAGGAGCGCGGCGTAACCATTACCTCCGCTGCTACCACGTGCTTCTGGAACAAGGACGGTAAGGACTACCGCATCCAGATCATCGACACCCCGGGCCACGTTGACTTCACCGCCGAGGTCGAGCGCTGCCTGCGCGTCCTCGATGGCGCTGTCGCCGTCTTCGACGCCGTTGCCGGCGTTCAGCCCCAGTCTGAGACCGTTTGGCGTCAGGCTTCTACCTTCAACGTCCCCCGCATCGCCTTCATTAACAAGTATGACCGCGTGGGCGCTGACTTCTTCAACGCTATCGAGACCATGAAGGATCGTCTCGACGCTAACGCCGTGGCTGCTCAGGTCCCGATGGGCGCCGAGGACAACTTCTGGGGCGTCATCGACCTGGTCACCATGACTGCATGGGACTTCAAGGCCGACGAAAAGGGTATGACCTACCCCGAGCCGATGGACGAGATCCCGGCTGAGTTTGCCGACATCGCTGCCACCAAGCGCGAGGAGCTCCTCGACGCTGCTGCCAGCTTTGACGACGAGCTCATGGAGAAGATCCTCATGGAGGAGGACTTCACCGTCGAGGAGCTCAAGGCGGCTCTGCGTAAGGGCGTTCTGGCCAACGAGCTCAACCTCGTCTTCGTGGGCTCCGCCTACAAGAACAAGGGCGTTCAGGAGCTGCTCGACGCTGTCGTCGACTACCTGCCCAGCCCGCTCGACGTCGAGGCTGTCACCGGTACCGATCCGGACACCGGCGAGGAGATCCAGCGTCATCCTTCCTTCGACGAGCCCTTCTCCGGCCTGGTCTTCAAGATCATGACCGACCCGTTCGTCGGTAAGCTCACCTATGTCCGCGTTTACTCCGGTCGTGCCGAGTCCGGCTCCTACGTGGTCAACGCTTCCAACGGTCAGCGCGAGCGCCTCGGCCGCATCCTCGAGATGAACGCCGCCGAGCGTATCGACCGTGACGACGCCGCCGCCGGCGACATCGTCGCTTGCGTCGGCTTCAAGAACTCCACCACCGGCGACACCCTGTGCGCCGAGGGCAAGGAGATCGTCCTCGAGAAGATCGAGTTCGCTAAGCCCGTTATCGACGTTGCCATCGAGCCCAAGACCAAGGCCGAGCAGGACAAGATGTCCCTGGCTCTGACCAAGCTCGCCGAGGAGGACCCGACCTTCCAGGTGTCCACCAACCACGAGACCGGCCAGACCATCATCGCCGGCATGGGCGAGCTGCACCTCGAGATCATCGTCGACCGTCTGCTCCGCGAGTTTAAGGTTGACGCTAACGTTGGTAAGCCCCAGGTTGCCTACCGCGAGACCGCTGGTCACGACGTCGAGAAGGCTGAGGGCAAGTTCGTCCGTCAGTCCGGTGGTCGCGGTCAGTACGGCCACGCCGTCATCAAGCTCGAGAAGATGGAGGAGGGCTTCGGCTACGAGTTCGTCAACGCAATCGTCGGCGGCGTCGTGCCCAAGGAGTACATCCCGTCCATCGACAAGGGCATCCAGGAGGCCCTGAACACCGGTGTTATCGCCGGCTTCCCGGTCCTCGACGTTAAGGTCACCCTGTTCGACGGTTCTTACCACGAGGTCGACTCCTCCGAGGCCGCCTTCAAGATCGCCGGTTCCATGGCTATCAAGGACGCCCTCAAGAAGTCCGATCCGCAGCTGCTCGAGCCGATCATGGCTGTCGAGGTCGAGACCCCCGAGCAGTACATGGGCGACGTTATGGGCAACCTCTCCGGTCGCCGCGGCAAGATCGAGGGCATGGAGGATCGCAAGAACAGCAAGCTCATCCGTGCCAAGGTGCCGCTGGGCGAGATGTTCGGTTACGCTACCGACCTTCGCTCCCAGACCCAGGGCCGTGCATCCTACACGATGCAGTTCGACTCTTATGAGCCCGCGCCCAAGTCCATCGTGGACGAGGTCATGAGCAAGAACGCCTAAGTTCGAGCTCCCTGTTACGTAATCCTGCGAGAACATCTCTCGCACTCTTTGGAGGTTTAAGTTGGCTACCCAGAAGATCCGCATTCGCCTCAAGGGCTATGATCACGAGGTCGTCGATCAGTCCGCGAAGCTCATCGTCGAGACCGCTCAGAAGACCGGCGCTCGCGTTTCCGGTCCTGTCCCCCTGCCCACCGAGCGCAACCTGTACACGGTTATCCGCTCGCCGCACGTGAACAAGGACTCCCGTGAGCAGTTCGAGATGCGCACCCACAAGCGCCTCATCGACATCCTCGACCCCACCTCGGGCACCGTTGATTCGCTCATGCGTCTCGACCTCCCCGCTGGCGTCGACATCGACATCAAGCTCTAAGCGATATCGCTCATAGCTTAAAGGGCCCCGCTGCCATTACGGTAGCGGGGCCCTTTTGTTTTGAATCGTGGTTTGGACTGTCGGGCAATGCTGGCGAGTAGGTGGCTGCGGCGCCCTATTCGCTCAAGGGGCGCAGCGAAGCCTCCTCAAAATGGAAGGATTGCAAGCCGTCTTCCGTTTCGATACACGCGCGACCAAAGTCGTCGACCGTTTGAAAGATGCCGCGTGCCAGCTCGTCACCGACAGGGGAACGGGCGATAACGGTTTCCCCTATCCAATTGAGGTGAGCTACATAATCATCGTGGACGGGCGCGAGCGGTCCGGCGTCTTCTTCCATGGCGTTGAGGCGTTCTGCCCACGCATCTACAGCGTTCACGACTGCGTGATAGACCTGTTTGAGTAGCACATCGACGGCGGGAACGTTCTCGTTGAGATCCGAGAGACCGATTGCGGGCAGGCCGCCATCGGGAACCTCCGCGGGCACATAGTTCACGTTGACGCCGATGCCGCAGACGGCGAAAGGTTTGCCTTCGTTATCGCGTGCGGCCTCGACCAGAATGCCGCCGAGCTTGCGTCCTCGCGCGACAAGGTCGTTGGGCCATTTAAGGCGAATCTCGTTTGCAAGACCCTGCTTTTCGAGTGCTTCGAGCACCGCTAGGCCGCTGACGGCGGCAAGACCAGAGAACTTTGCAGGATTAACGCATGGGCGCAGGACAAGCGAAAGCAATAAGTTGCCGACGGTTGAGTCCCACTTGTGCCCGCGCCGGCCGCGCCCTGCTGTTTGAGCCCGGGCGGCAAGTCCTGTGCCGTGCGGCGCTCCCTGTTTTCCTGCTTCGAGCAGGTCATCGTTGGTCGATCCGGTTACGTCGACTATCGTTAAACGAGAATCCATAACAGCTGCTACCTCCTAAGTAAATAAGGCAATCGCGCAATGGTGTCGAGAGATAGACACAATGTGAAGCCTTTGTCGCATTTGGACAATTTAATGTTAACACGTCAACAAAGACTGAAATGCGTTATCCTCTCTTGGTCGATGTAAACACGTCAACAACTCAAAGGAGGTTAGTGATGGGTTTCACGATTCTTGGAACAGGCTCGGCGCTTCCTGAGCGCAGCGTTTCCAATGACGAGCTGTCTGAGTTCCTCGATACCTCGGATGAGTGGATTTTTACTCGCACAGGTATCAAGAGCCGCCACGTCTGCACCACCGAGTCACTTGACGACCTTGCCGTAGCGGCGAGCGAGCGGGCACTCCAGGTGTCCGGAATCGACGCGAGCCAGCTGGATCTGATCGTCTGCTCGACGACGACGGGTGACCACCTTGTTCCCGCCGAGGCGTGTGCCGTTGCTGAGCGACTTGGCGCGACGTGCCCTGCCTTCGATGTCTCGGCGGCTTGTGCCGGCTTCGTATTTGCGCTCGATGTCGCCGAGGGCTATATCGCCCGCAGCCGTGCCGAGCGCGTGCTTGTTGTTGCTGCCGAGCAGATGACGCGCGCGCTCGACTGGACCGACCGTGCCACCTGCGTGCTTTTTGGCGATGGGGCAGGCGCCGCAGTGATTGAAGCTGGGGGAGACAACCCCCTTGCCGTTGAGCTTTCGACGGCGCCCGACGTCGAGACGTTGCGCGTTCCCGGTCTGGTCGGTACCTCGCCGTTTAAGGCTTCCGCAGATAGCGCGAGTGTGCTGTCCATGAACGGCCGCCGCGTGTTCAAGTTCGGCGTCAACGCCATCTGCGACACGGTCCATAAGCTTGCGATCGATGCGGGCATTTTGGTCGAAGACATCGATCATTTTGTATTCCATCAGGCTAACGAACGAATCCTGAGCCAGGCGGTCAAGCGCCTGGGCGTGCCGGACGAGCGCGTGGTTCGCACGTTGCGCGAGACCGGCAACATTTCGAGCGCCTGCATTCCCTTTGCGCTTGACCGGCTGGCAAACGCCGGTGCACTTCACACGGGCGACACGATCGCCTTGGTTGGATTTGGCGCCGGTCTGGATATAGGTGGCTATCTGCTTCGTTGGAAGTAGTCGCACATAGGAAATAAAAACGCCCTAGGGCACAACCAAAGGAGAACTACCATGGCAGATCAGAAGACCTTCGAGCGCGTTTGCGACGTTATCCGCGAGACCGCCGGTCTTGACGATGTCGAGATGAAGCCCGAGTCCACGCTCGAGGAGATTGGTCTCGACAGTCTGGGTACCGTCGAGATCCTCGTCGCCGTCGAGGACGAGTTTGGCATTCAGCTCGATACCGAGGAGAACCCCAAGACGGTCGGCGAGTTCGCCGATACAGTCGAGGCGGCATTGGAGAAGTAGAGATGATCAAGACTCCTCTCTGCGATCTGCTCGGCATCGAAAAGCCCGTGTTCCAGGGCGGTATGGCCTGGATTGCCGACGCCTCGCTGGCATCGGCCGTATCCGAGGCGGGTGGCTTAGGGATTATCGCGGCCATGAACGCCGACGCCAACTGGCTGCGCGACCAGATTCACGAGCTGCGCGCCAGGACGGATAAACCCTTTGGCGTCAACGTCATGCTCATGAGCCCGTTTGCCGACGAGGTCGCGCAGGTCGTGATTGACGAGCGAGTGCCGGTCGTCGTGACGGGTGCCGGCAATCCCGCCAAGTACATGAAAGCTTGGAACGATGCGGGCATCAAGGTCATCCCCGTTGTGGCTTCGGTGGCGCTCGCCCGTCTCGTGGCGCGTCGTGGAGCCACGGCGGTTGTTGCCGAGGGCACCGAATCGGGCGGCCATATTGGCGAGACCTCGACGATGGCACTGGTACCGCAGGTCGTCGATGCGGTCGACATTCCCGTCGTGGCTGCCGGCGGTATTGCCGACGGCCGCGGCGTGGCGGCCGCCTTTATGCTGGGCGCTGCCGGCGTCCAGGTGGGTACGCGCTTTCTGGTCGCAGACGAGTGCACCGTCTCGGAGCAGTACAAAGAGATGGTCCTGAAGGCCAACGACACTTCGACGCGTGCGACCGGTCGCTCGACGGGACATCCAGTGCGCGCCCTCAAGAGCCCCTTCACCAACGCCTATGCCAAGAGCGAAGGTTCCGGCGCGAGTGCCGAGGAGCTCGGTGCTATGGGAACCGGTGCGCTGCGTAAGGCCGCCAAGGACGGCAACTACGAAGAGGGTTCGTTTTTGTGTGGACAGATTGCCGGCATGGTCAACGAGCGTCAGAGCGCACGCGAAATCGTTGACGATCTGGTCGATGGCGCCGAGCGCGTCCTGAAGGGTGCGTCCGCATGGGTAGCGTAGCGTTTCTGTTTGCCGGCCAGGGTGCCCAACACCCCGCGATGGGCGTCGACCTGGTCGAGGCATCGCCGGCGGCTGCCGAGGTGTTCGCGATCGCCGACGAGGTGCGCCCGGGGACCAGCGAGCAGTGCCGGAGCGCCTCCAAGGAGGAGCTCTCGCAGACCGAGAACACGCAGCCTTGCGTGTTCGTGCACGACTTGGCTGTCGCCGTCGCCCTGCGCGAGCGCGGCGTGGTGCCTGCCGCCTGTGCGGGATTCTCGCTGGGCGAGGTCGCTGCACTCACCTTTGCGGGGGCATTCGATACGCGAGCGGGTTTTGAGCTTGTGTGTGAGCGCGCGGCATTGATGGCCACGGCGGCCGAGCGTCACCCCGGCGGCATGCGCGCCGTCATCAAACTTGATGCTGCGCAAGTCGAGAACCTGGCTGCGCAGGCCGGCGAGGACTGCTGGCCGGTCAACTACAACAGTCCCCAGCAGACGGTTGTGGCCGGAGCGCCCGATGCGCTGCAGACCCTCGACGTCCTAGTAAAAGAGGCTGGCGGCCGCGCCATGAAGGTCGCGGTGTCGGGTGCATTTCATAGCCCCTATATGGCCGAGGCGACAGAGGGGCTGGCGACGTATATCCAAGCCGGCCACGCGCCGTCTCCGCTGCTGATTCCGGTCATGGCAAACATGACGGCGGCGCCCTATCCGGCGGACCCGCGAGCGGCATCGGATGTCTTGGCCAATCAGGTGAGCCATGCCGTGCGCTGGGTCGATACGCTGCATGCTCTGCAGGATCAAGGCATCGACACATTTATTGAGGTCGGCCCCGGCAAAACGCTGTCCGGCCTGGTCAAGCGTACGTTGAGCGACGTTCGTGTGTATTTGTGCGAGACGGCCGAGCAGGTCGCAGCTATTGCCGACGAGCTCGCATAGTCCACAGGGCCGTAACCCGAAAGGAATGACATGGGCAACTTGAACAATGGCGCGCTCGAGCGCAACGACTCACGTCACGTGGCACTGGTCACGGGCGGCTCGCGGGGTATCGGCCGCGCCTGCGCTATCGGTCTGGCGGAGGATGGCTACGATATCGCCGTCGTCTATGCCGGCAGCGTCGATGCGGCGCGCGAGACGTGCGACGCCTGCGAGGCGGCTGGCGCCACGGCGCGCTCATATCAATGTGACGTGGCCGACCCCGCTGCCGTCAACGCGTGCGTGAAAGCGGTCCTCAACGACTTTGGCTCCATTTGGGCGCTCGTCAACAACGCCGGCATCACCTGCGATGGCCTGCTTATGCGCATGGGCGATGACGCCTTCGATCGCGTGCTCGATGTCAATCTCAAGGGCACGTTCAACACGACGCGTGCGCTCACCAAGACCTTTATGCGCCAGCGCGGCGGTTGCGTCATCAACATGAGCTCTGTCGTGGGCCTGATGGGCAATGCCGGGCAAGCCAACTACGCTGCCTCCAAGGCGGGCGTCATTGGTCTGACCAAGGCGGTGGCGCGCGAGCTTGCGCCCCGCGGCGTACGAGTGAACGCGGTCGCTCCCGGGTTTGTCGAGACCGATATGACGGCAAAGCTCTCGGAGAAGGTGCGTGCGGCAACCGAGGAGCAGATTCCCCTTAAGCGTATGGCGCGCCCCGAGGAAGTGGCCGGCGTGGTGCGCTTTTTGGCGAGCGATGCGGCTGCCTACATTACGGGCGAGGTCGTGCGCGTCGACGGCGGAATGGCGATGTAGAAACCAGGGCCGAAGAACGGCTTGGATGAGGAGACCATGATGGAACAGAGAGTTGCAATCACCGGCATCGGTGCCGTATCGCCGCTCGGCAACACCGCGCTTGCCACCTGGGCGGCCATGTGCGCCGGCACGTGCGGCATCGGCCCGATCACGCACTTCGATACCGATGCGTTTACCGTCAAGGTGGCGGCCGAGGTCAAGGGTTTTGACGGTAACGAGTACTTTGGCAAGCGTGACGCCAAGCACCTGGACCCCTGCGTTCAGTTTGCACTGGCGGCTTCGGACGAGGCCATGCACGATGCAGGCTTCGATGTCGAAGGCGCCATCGATCGAGAGCGCCTGGGCGTCTACGTGGGCTCGGGCGTGGGCGGCATGCAGACGCTCGTCGACAACGTCCATACGATCGCCGACCGGGGGCCCCGCCGTGCATCGCCCTATATGATCGCGATGATGATCCCCAACATGGCATCGGGCAATATCGCGATTCGCCACAAGGCAAAGGGCCCGACCCTGCCCGTGGTGACCGCGTGCGCGACCTCGGCCCATGCGGTGGGCGAGGCGTTCCGCGCCATCAAGCACGGCTATGCCGATGCGATTCTCGCCGGCGGTGCCGAGGCCGCAATTATCCCCGATGCCGTTGCGGGCTTTACGTCCTGCCGCGCATTGACCACCAACCCTGATCCCGCGACGGCTTGCCGTCCGTTCGATGCAGACCGCGATGGCTTTGTGATGGGCGAGGGCGCCTGCGTGCTGGTACTCGAGAGCATGGAACATGCGCAGGCGCGCGGTGCGCACATTTATGCCGAGGTCGTGGGCTACGGCAACACCGATGACGCCTACCACATCACGAGCCCCGATCCCGAGGCTGCCGGCATTGCCCGTGCGATATCGCTGGCGGTTGCCGAGGGCGACGTCAAGCCTTCCGAGGGCCTCTACATCAATGCCCACGGCACATCGACCAAGCTCAACGATTCGTCCGAGACGGCGGGCATTAAGCGTGCGCTCGGCGAGGACGCGGCGCGCGCCGCGCACGTCTCGTCGACTAAGTCGATGACCGGCCACATGATCGGTGCCACGGGCGCCATCGAGGTCATGGCCTGCGCCATGGCGCTCGAGCAGGGCGTGGTGCCGCCGACCATTAACTACCACACGCCCGATCCCGCCTGCGATCTTGACTACACGCCCAATCGCGCGGTTCGCGCCGACCTTACCTGGGCGCTTTCGACCAACCTGGGCTTTGGCGGGCACAACGCTGCCATCGCGCTGCGTAGATATACGAGGAGCTAGAGCATGGATTCCAAAAGACTTGCCGAGATAGCCGATGTTATGGAGGACCGCGGCCTCACGCGCGTACGCGTTGAGGAGCCCGATGGCACCGCGGTCGAACTCGAGCGCGCGAGCGCCGCACAGCCGGTTGCCGTGCCCATGCCCATGCCGAGCGCTATGGCCGCTCCAGTTGCAGCTCCCACAGTCGCGCCTGCCGCACCGGAGCCCGCCGCGCAGACACCTGCCGCCGCACCGGAGCCCAAGGGCACCGAGGTGACCGCTCCCATGGTCGGCGTTTTCTATGCTGCCCCGGCGCCGGGCGACGAGCCGTTTGTGCACGTGGGCTCTAAGGTCAAGGCCGGCGAGACGCTCTGCATCATCGAGGCCATGAAGGTTCTCAACGAGGTAACGGCAGAGGCAGACGGCGAGGTGCTCGAGATCTGCGTGGCCGACGGCGACCTCGTGGAGTTTGGCAGCTGCCTCATGAGGATCGGATAGGTGATATCCATGAACAAAGAAGAGCTTAAGGAACTGTTGCCGCATCGCGAACCGATGCTTTTGCTCGACGAGGCCGAGCTGGTGGGCGACGAGGCCCACGGCAAGATCACGATCACGGGCGACGAGTACTTTTTGCAGGGGCATTTTCCGGGAAACCCGGTGGTCCCCGGCGTGATTCAGTGCGAGATGCTCGCCCAAAACTGTTGCGTGCTGCTGATGGGCGATGAGGAGGCGCGCGGCGCGACGCCGTTCTACACGAGTCTGGACAAGGTGCGCTTTAAGCGTCCGGTGCGCCCGGGCGACACGGTTGATCTGGTGTGCACCATCACGCGTGCGCGCGGGCCGTTCCGCTTTGCGACGGGTACTGCGAGCGTCAACGGTGAGGTTTGCTGCCGCGCCGATATGTCTTTTGCACTCATGCACGAAAGTTAAGGAAGGCTTCATGTTCGACAAAGTGCTCATCGCCAACCGCGGAGAAGTCGCGGTCCGTGTTATCCGCGCGTGCCGCGATATGGGCATCAAGACCGTCGCCGTTTATTCCACGGCCGATGCGGACGCGCTGCACGTGCAGCTTGCCGACGAGGCGTATTGCATCGGCGGCCCGCGTCTTGCCGAGAGCTACCTCAACGACGATGCTGTGCTCACCTGTGCCGTGAAGTCGGGAGCAAAGGCGATCCATCCCGGCTATGGCTTCTTTTCCGAGAAGGCGAGCTTCGTGCGCGACTGCGACAAGTATGGCCTGACGTTTGTCGGTCCTTCGGCCGAGGTGATCGACAGCATGGGCGACAAAGATGCCGCACGTCGAACGGCTGCCGCGGCGGGCGTGCCCATCGTACCGGGCTGCGATTTGCTCAAAAGCCCCGAGGAGGCGACGGCCGAGGCCGAGCGCATTGGCTGCCCCGTGCTTATTAAGGCGCGTGCAGGTGGCGGCGGTCGCGGCATTCGCAAGGTCGAGCGCGTGGAAGATGCGGCAAAGGCGTTCATCGAGGCGCGTGCCGAGGGCGAGGCCGTTTTTGGCGACGGCGAGTGCTACATGGAGAAGTTCGTCGCGCCGGCGCATCACGTTGAGGTGCAGATTATGGCCGATAAGCAGGGTCATGTGTTTTCGCTCGGCGAGCGCGAGTGCTCGGTGCAGCGGCGCAACCAAAAGCTGATCGAGGAGAGCCCCGCGCCGTGCCTCGACGGACACGACGACATTCGTGCTCGCATGCACAAGGCAGCGCGTGACCTGGCTCGTGCCGTCGGCTACGAAGGAGCCGGTACCATCGAGTTCCTGTATTCGGACGACGGCAATTTCTACTTTATGGAAATGAACACGCGCTTGCAGGTGGAGCATCCGGTTACGGAGTTTGTGACCGATACCGACTTGGTCAAGTGGCAGCTGCGCGTGGCAGCCGGCCAGCCTCTGCCCTTTGAGCAGGAGGACATGCCGGTCCGCAACCACGCCATGGAGTGCCGCATCAATGCCGAAACGCCGGACTTTCTGCCGTCATGCGGAACGGTCACCGCGTTGCGTGTGCCGGGTGGTCCGCGCGTGCGCTGGGATTCCGCCATGTTTACCGGTGCAAAAGTTCCGCCGTACTACGACTCCATGCTTGGCAAGCTCATCGTGTGTGCGCCCACGCGTGACGGCGCCATTCGCAAGATGCGCTCGGCCCTGGGCGAGCTCGTGATTGAGGGCGTGAGCGAAAACAGCGAGCTTCAGCTCGACGTGCTGGCAAACGACGAGTTCTTGTCGGGCATGTATCACACCGATCTGATGGGGCATCTCTATGCTGATGAATAGAAAAGCGAAGACGGTCAACGTCCTCGAGGGGCCGATGACCGAGTCGTGCGCCGAGTTTCCCGCGCGCCATGTGTTTATCAAGTGCCCGGAGTGCCGCCGCGTGATCGATGAGGCGCGCCTGCACGACAACCTCGAGGTCTGCCCTCGTTGCGGAAAACACTTTCGCGTGAGTGGTCGCGCGCGCATGCGCATGACGGTCGACGAGGGCACGTTTGAGGAATGGGATGCCAATCTGGCGTCGGAGGACTTTCTCTCGTTTCCCGGCTATGCCGACAAGCTCAAGAGCGTGAGCGAGCGTTCGGGCGAGCGTGATGCCGTCGTGTGCGGTAGGGGTAAAATCTGCGGCTTCGATACCGCGCTCTTCTTTATGGACGCCAACTTTATGATGGGCTCGATGGGTTCCGTGGTGGGCGAGAAGATCTGTCGCACATTTGAGCATGCGACCGAGTTGGGATTGCCGGTCGTTGGCTTTACCGTATCGGGTGGCGCCCGCATGCAGGAGGGCGTGACCTCGCTCATGCAGATGGCCAAAATCTCTGCGGCGGTTAGGCGTCATAGCGAGGCGGGCGGCCTGTACATCACGGTGCTCACCGATCCGACGACCGGTGGCGTGACTGCGAGCTTTGCCATGGAAGGCGACATCATCTTGGCCGAGCCCGATGCCCTGACGGCGTTTGCCGGCCCGCGCGTGATCGAGCAGAACATGCACAAGCGCTTGCCCAAGGGATTCCAGCGCTCCGAGTTTTTGCTGGAGCACGGCTTTTGCGATGCCGTTGTTCCGCGTGGCGAGATTGCGCTCACGGTAGGCGAGCTGCTGGCGCTGCACGAAGGGAGCTCACCCGGCCTGGGGGCACCACATGAGATCGTGCATACGGGCCGCCGCGGCAAAAAGCTGGGACATTTGTTCAAGCGCTCGGCCGCGCCAAAAGCCGCACTCGAAATTGTCAAACAGACGCGCTCGGCAGATCGTGCCACGGCGGGCGAGATGATCTCGCTGGGCCTGGATGGATTTGTGGAGCTGCACGGCGACCGCTACTTTGGCGACGATGCCGCTGTGGTGGCTGGCATTGGCTGGAAAGACGGACGTCCCGTAACGGTCATCGCCATCGAGCGCGGCACCACGACCAAAGAGCGTATGCGCCGCAACTTTGGCATGGCGCATCCCGAAGGCTACCGCAAAGCGCGTCGCCTTATGCGCCAGGCCGAAAAGTTTGGTCGACCGGTTCTGTGCCTGGTCGATACTTCGGGCGCGTTTTGCGGCATCGGTGCCGAGGAGCGCGGTCAGGGCGAGGCGATTGCCCAGAATCTCATGGAGATGAGCGGCCTTAAGACACCGATTGTCTCGGTGGTGACAGGCGAGGGCGGCTCTGGTGGCGCGCTGGCGCTGTCCGTGGCCGACCGCATCCTGATGCTCTCGAGCTCGGCCTATTCAGTCGTGAGCCCCGAGGCCTGTGCGTCGATCCTGTGGAAGGATACCGAGCGTGCGGATGAGGCCGCCGAGGCGCTTAAGCTCACGGCCCCCGATCTGCTGGCGCTCGGCATCATCGACGGCATTGTTGACGATAAGGGCCTGTCGCATGAGGAGATCGCCGGTGCCGTCATGTCCTCGGCATTTGATGCCTTCGATACGCTTGGGCAGCTCGACGACGCGACCCTCACAAACCTCCGCTACGAAAAGTACCGCGCAATCGGTCGATACCGCACGATGTGACAAAGGGACAGCCCGCATGTCATATTGGGAAAGGCGTTCCATGCTACAAGTTTCTAACACCTCGTTTACAACGTCGGTTTCATCAAACGCCATGGCCGTGGTGGACTATCTGTCCAAAAGCATGATGTCGGCGCTGCCGTTTATTGTCTGCGCGGCGTTGTTCCGCACCGTCGCTGTCATTATGGGCGAAGGCATGCTGGGCCTGTGGTCTGCCGATTCCGATATCTATCGCCTGTTCTACAGTTGGCTCTATAACGCCGGCTACTACTTTTTGCCCATTTATCTTGGTTGGGCGGCCGCCCGCCAGCTCGGTTGCTCGGAGCAGCTGGGCATGATGCTGGGCGGCGTATTGATTGCACCCGATTTACTCAAGCTTGTCGATGCCGCATCGACGACGGGGGCATCGATGACTTCCGTGTATGGTCTGCTTCCTGCGCCGGTCAACGATTACACGACGACTGTTATTCCGGTTCTCATCTCGGTGCCCGTGCTATGGCGAGTGGAGTGTTTCTTTAAGCGCGTTATCCCTAAGGCCGTGGCGTTTTCGTTCGTTCCGTTTGCGACCATGCTTGTCATGGTTCCGGTTTCGCTGTGTATTACGGCGCCGGCGGGCAGCTATCTGGGCATGCTGTTGGGCCAGCTTATGTTTATGCTTGGCAATTCCGGTGGCATCGTGTCGCTGCTCACGCTCATGGGGCTTGCTGCGGGCTGGGAGTTCCTAAAGATCGCCGGCGTCAGCAACGTTGTCCTATCGCTCGCCTATGCGCAGTTTATGAGTGTGGGAACGGATTCGTGCATCCTGATCGCCGCGACGATGGCAACGTTCGCCGTTTGGGGCATGCCCTTTGGCGCGTCGCTTCGCGTTGCGGATAAGGACGAGAAGGCGCTCATGCTGGGCTATTCAATCTCGGGTGTTCTTGGCGGCGTAAGCGAGCCGGCGCTGTACGGTTGCGGCTTTAAATATGGCAGGTGCCTGACGTGCATGGCCATTGGCGGCGCCGTCGGAGGCCTTGTTGCGGCCGTGGGCCACGTTACGGCCTATACCATCGGCATGACGAATGTCCTTATGGTCATTGGCTTTGCCACGGGCGGCATCTCGAACCTGCTGTGGTGCTGCGCTGCCGGCGGTGTGGCATTTGCGGTGTCTGCGGCGCTGAGCTACTGCTTTGGCGTGGTGCCGGCGAAGGGACAGACGACGGGGGACGGAGCCGATTCACCCGAAACCTCGAAGAGCGTGGCCGAAGTAAGCGCGTAAACCTGTGCGACACAAGGACGATTCCTTTGCCATATTCCAAGGCCGTGGCCCGTGTGGGTTGCGGCCTTTTTTGTATCTGGGGGACAAAGTGGCTACACTACAATCCGTTTGAGCAATAGATATATAGGTAGTACCGTGGGGGCGGATGTAGATGGTCGAGTGGATTGTTAAGCGTGCGCAGGGCGACCGTGCGCGCGTGGGCACGTTGACGGGCGTGGTGTGTATTCTCGCCAATGTGGCACTATGCGCTGCGAAGGGCGTAATTGGCGTGCTGTCGGGATCGGTTTCGATTGTGGCGGATGCCATGAACAACCTGTCCGATGCAAGCTCGAATATCGTGAGCGTGCTGGGCTTTAAGCTGGCGAGCAAGCCGGCCGACCCCGAGCATCCTTACGGCCACGGTCGCTACGAGTATCTCTCGGGTTTGGTCGTGGCGGCGCTCGTGCTGCTTATTGGCATCGAACTGGTGAAGTCCTCGGTGGAGCGTATTGTCAACCCGGAGCCTGTCGAGTTCTCGCTTGCCCTGGTGGCAGTCCTGGCACTTTCGATGGTTGTAAAGCTGTGGATGGCGGCCCTCAACCAAAAGCTCGGCGATCGCATTGAGTCCGAGACGCTGCATGCGACCGCGCAGGATTCCAAGAACGATGTCCTTGCCACAGGCGCCGTGTTGGCGTGCGCAATTGTTTCGCAGGTGACGCACATCAATCTTGACGCATGGGTCGGCCTTGCCGTTGGCGCCTATATTGGCTGGAGCGGTTTTGAGCTCATCCAGGATACGGTGAGCCCGCTTTTGGGCCAGTCGCCCGATCCTAAGCTGGTCAAGCACATTCGAGACAAGATCATGAGCTATCCCGGCGTTTTGGGAGTTCACGATTTGATGGTTCACGACTACGGCCCGGGCAGGAAGTTCGCAAGCGCTCACGCCGAGATGGCAGCCGAGGCCAGCCCGCTGGAAAGTCACGACACGCTCGATAACATCGAGCAGTCGTTTAGGAACGAAGACGGCATGATTGTCACACTTCACTACGACCCCATCGTGACCGACGATCCAAAGGTGGCGAGCATGCGCTTGCGCATCAACGCTATGGCTCAAGAGATCGATAGCCGCCTTTCGATTCATGATTTGCGCTGTGTGCCGGGCCCCACGCACACCAACGTGATCTTTGACTGCGTGCGTCCCTCGGATCTGCAGATGAGTGCCGAAGACTTAAAGCACGCGCTGGCACAACGGGTCGAATCGGAATATCCCAAGTCGATTGCCAAGATTACGATCGACGAAGACTACGTAGGGCATACCCACGAGTAGGGCTGTGCCGGCAAAGCAAGTTATACAGAAGAGGAGAGCATGAAGCGCCTATACCTACTCCGCCACGGCCAGACGGAATTCAACGTCAAAAAGCTCGTCCAGGGTCGCTGTGATTCACCGCTCACCGATCTGGGCCGTCAGCAGGCACGGGCAGCGGCCGCATGGCTCAAAGCCCACAGCGTCGTCCCCGACAAAGTGGTCTCATCACCCTTAGGCCGAGCCATGGACACGGCAAGTCTCGTCGCATGCGAGCTCCTCGGCCCGGACGCAGCAGCCGAGCCCTGCGAAGGCATTATCGAGCGCTGCTACGGCTCCTTCGAAGAAGGCCCGCACGGCGCGCTGCCCACCGACGTCTGGGATCCGGGCGAGGACCTGGTCCCCTTCGGAGGAGAAGGAAGCCAGGCGCTGCAAGAACGTATGGTGGATGCGCTTACCAATATCATGGGCTCCGAGGGCATCGAAACCCTTCTAGCAGTAAGCCACGGCAGCGCCAGCCGCCAATTTATCAAGGCCGCAGCCCCAGAGGGCTTCGAGCTCCCAACAAAACTCCCCAACTGCGCCATCATGATCTTCGATTTCGATGAGGCAAAGCCACAAGCAGAAGGCGAACCGTCCCAATGCAAGTTCACCCTCCAGCAAATAGTGGACCCCCAACAAAGTCATTAGCCTGAGCGAGCAAGGTTTAGCAGACATCAACGTGGCGTTCCCAGTGTGCGGCGGAGGGGGCGGGCCTGAGACATATTAAGGTTGTCGCGAGTTCCGCACGAACAGGAGAGCACTTAATGTGCTCTCCGTCGTGAGCAGGACTGTAGAGCAGCAACCTTAATATGTCTCAGGCCCGCCCCCTCCGCCGCACACTGGGAACGTGCCACGCACTTTACCTGCGTAAACAATGTGAGTGAAATATGAATCTCGATGGATACGCCCGCAGCCGTGTATACTAAACAGCTGTGTGTAACCAGGGGAGTATTCTGGCTGGACAAAATGCCTGCTTAATAGGGTTGTCAGGTAGTCCGGGCGAAATACAAGGCTGGGGAGCACGTCGTGTAAGTAGTGGTCCTCTAGGGGCGTACGCTCGGTGGTGTACGCATTGTCCCAAGACCACGCGAGAGTTGGGATCATATCTTGATCAGCATGATTCTCGGCCGCAAGATTGGCATGACCCAGGTTTGGGACGAGGACGACAACGTCGTTCCCGTCACGGTCATCCAGGCTGGCCCCTGCGCTGTCTCGCAGGTTAAAACTCAGGCAACCGACGGCTATGACGCCGTCCAGATCGGTTTCGGCGACATCAAGGCCAAGAACGTGAACAAGCCCATGGCTGGTCACTTCGCCAAGGCTGGCGTCGAGCCTGTTCGCTTCCTTCGTGAGGTCCGCGTCGAGAACGGCGAGGAGCACAAGGTCGGCGAGGTCGTCACCGTCGCTGATTTCGCTGATGTCGAGAAGGTCGACGTCATCGGTACCTCCAAGGGTAAGGGCTTCCAGGGTCGCATCAAGCGCTGGGGTCAGCGCCGCGGTCCTATGACGCATGGTTCTCACTTCCAGCGTCACCCCGGTTCTATCGGTCAGTGCGCCTATCCTGCGCGCGTCCTCAAGGGCGTCAAGATGGCCGGTCACATGGGTAACGAGCGCGTTACCGTCAAGAACCTTTCCGTTGTCCGCATCGATGCCGAGCAGAACCTCATCTTGGTCAAGGGCGCTGTCCCGGGTGCCAAGAATGGTCTCGTCGCCATCCGTATGGCCTAAGGGCCCAGCCCATTTAGCCCAGCGTCATACCAAGGAGAACACTTAAATGGCAAAGTTTGAAGTAAAGAACAGCGAGGGCAAGAAGGTCGCCGAGGCCGAGCTCGCCGCTGAGGTGTACGGCATCGAGCCGAACATCCACGTTATGCACCACATCGTCAAGTGCCAGATGGCCTCTTGGCGTCAGGGCACCCAGTCCGCTAAGGGCCGCTCTGAGGTTTCCGGTGGCGGCAAGAAGCCTTGGCGTCAGAAGGGCACCGGCCGTGCCCGCCAGGGTTCCATCCGTGCTGCCCAGTGGCGTCACGGTGGCGTCGTCTTCGCCCCCAAGCCCCGTTCCTACGCTAAGCGTATGAACAACAAGGAGGTCAAGCTGGCTATGCGCTCCGCGCTGTCCGCCAAGCTGGCCGATGGCGAGCTCGTGCTCGTCGACGACTACGGCTTCGAGAAGCCTTCCACCAAGGCTGCCGTCGCCATGCTCAAGGCTCTCGGCCTTGAGGGCAAGCGTCTGACCATCATCGTTCGCGATGAGGACGTCAACGCCTACCTGTCGTTCCGCAACATTCCCAAGACGTTCATCATCACCGCTGACGAGGCCAACACCTACGATCTCGTCAACAACAACGCCGTGCTGATGCCCGCCGACATCGCCGCTCACTTCGGGGAGGTGCTTGCATAAATGACCGCCCACGAGATCATCATCCGTCCGATCGTGTCCGAGCGTTCCTTCTCCGGCATGGAGCTGAACAAGTACACGTTCGAGGTCGCCAAGGATGCTAACAAGTATCAGATCAAGGACGCAGTCGAGGAGATCTTCGGCGTCAAGGTCGTTCGCGTGAACACCCTGACGGTCAAGCCCAAGACCAAGCGCGTGCGCTATGTCGCCGGCAAGACCCGTTCTTGGAAGAAGGCCATCGTCACGCTGGCCGAGGGCGACACCATCGAGGTCTTTGGCAACCAGGCCTAAGACTCGCTGCTGTTGAGTGAGCTCATGCCTCCCAACTAGGGGAGGCGAGAGCTCAAGGTTTTGGGCGTATAAAATGGACACGCCCGGAACCGTGTATACGTCCGGTGTCATCGCACCCGAGGCAGAACCTCGAATCCCTGTCTGCGATGGCTAACGGATTCCTATTGAAAGGGATTGTAATGGCTGTAAAGCACCTTAAGCCGACCTCCGCTGGTAGGCGTTGGCAGACGATCTCCGATTTCTCCGAGATCACCTGCACCAAGCCCGAGAAGTCTCTTCTCGAGCCCCTGCCCAAGAAGGCCGGTCGTAACAACAACGGCCGCATCACCACCCGTCACCAGGGCGGCGGCGTGAAGCGTCGTTACCGCGTGATCGACTTCAAGCGCAACAAGGACGGCGTGCCCGCCAAGGTTGCCACTATCGAGTACGATCCGAACCGTTCCGCTCGCATCGCTCTGCTGCACTACGCTGACGGTGAGAAGCGCTACATCCTGGCCCCCAAGGGCCTCGAGGTCGGTCAGACCATCATGTCCGGTTCTGACGCCGACATCAAGCCGGGCAACGCTCTGCCCCTCGCCGACATCCCCGTCGGTACGCTCATCCACGCCGTCGAGTTCCAGCCGGGCAAGGGCGCCGCTATCGCCCGTTCCGCCGGTAACTCCTGCCAGCTGATGGGTAAGGAGGGCAAGTACGCTATCGTCCGTATGCCTTCCTCCGAGATGCGCCGCATCCTCGTTACCTGCCGCGCCACCGTCGGTGAGGTCGGCAACGCCGATCACTCCAACATCGTCATCGGCAAGGCCGGCCGTAAGCGTCACATGAACGTGCGCCCGACCGTCCGCGGTACCGTCATGAACCCTGTCGACCACCCGCACGGCGGTGGCGAGGGCAAGAACCACACCTCTGGTCGTCCCTCTGTTACCCCCTGGGGTAAGCCGACGAAGGGCCTTCGTACGCGCAAGAAGAAGAAGGTCTCGAACCAGCACATCATTCGTCGCCGTAAGAAGTAATTTCGGATACCGAGTTTTAGGAGAAAGCACTTATGAGCAGAAGTCTCAAAAAGGGCCCGTTCGTGGAGACTCGCCTTCTCTCGCGTATCACCGCGATGAACGAGGCTGGCAAGAAGGACGTCGTGAAGACCTGGTCCCGCGCGTCCACCATCTTCCCCGAGATGGTTGGTCACACCATCGCCGTCCACGACGGCCGCAAGCATGTGCCCGTGTATGTTACCGAGTCCATGGTTGGTCACAAGCTCGGCGAGTTCGCGCCGACTCGTACGTTCCGTGGCCACAAGGCCAAATAGGGGGTTAACCGTAAATGGCAACTAAGTCTATTGAAACTGAGGCCACCGAGGTTCGCGCCGTCGCTAAGTACGTGCGTGTTTCCCCCAGCAAGGCCCGCCTGGTGGTCGATCTGATCCGCCGCAAGCCTGTCGCTCAGGCCTTCGACATCCTCCACTTCTGCGACCGCGCCGTCGCCGTGGATGTCGAGAAGGTTCTCCGTTCCGCCGTTGCGAACGCCGAGAACAACAACGGTCTGCGTGCCGACAACCTGGTTGTCGCCGCTGCCTATGTTGACGAGGGTCCGACGCTTAAGCGCATCCGTCCCCGCGCCAAGGGTTCCGCTTCTCGCATTCTGAAGCGTACTTCCCACATCACCGTCGTCGTTGCTCCTCGAAAGGAGGCGTAAAGCTGTATGGGTCAGAAAGTCTACCCCACCGGCTTCCGTCTTGGCATCACCGAGAACTGGCGCTCCCGCTGGTTCGCAGAGAAGGATTACGCTAAGACCCTCGGTAACGATCTCGAGATCCGCAAGTACCTCGAGAAGCGTCTTTCCCGCGCAGCTGTCTCCCGCGTCGAGATCGAGCGCGCTGGCGACAAGGTGAAGGTCATTATCCTCACCGCTCGCCCCGGCGTTGTCATCGGTAAGAAGGGTGCCGAGATCGATACCCTCCGCACCGAGCTCGAGAAGGTCGCTGGCGTCTCCAAGGGCCAGCTTTCCGTCGACGTTGTCGAGATCAAGCGCCCCGAGCTCGACGCCAACCTCGTTGCTCAGTCTATCGCCGAGCAGCTCGAGGGCCGCGTTGCCTTCCGTCGCGCTATGCGCAAGGCTGTCCAGTCCGCCCGCAAGGCCGGCGCTAAGGGCATCCGTATCCAGTGCTCCGGTCGTCTCGGCGGTGCCGAGATGGGCCGTCGTGAGTGGTACCGTGAGGGTCGCGTGCCTCTGCACACCCTCCGTGCCAAGATCGACTACGGCACGGCTGTCGCCAGCACCACCATGGGCGCTTGCGGCGTGAAGGTCTGGATCTACCTGGGCGAGAAGCTCCCGGGCCAGCCTGTTCCCAACCCTGCACTCGAGGGCTCTTCCCGTCCTCGTCGTCGTAACTCCGAGAGGAGGGGTCAGTAGTGCTTGCCCCTAAGCGTATTCTTCACCGCAAGGTGCAGCGTGGCTCCATGAAGGGCCAGGCCAAGGGTAATACCGAGCTGCATTTCGGCGAGTTTGGTATCCAGGCTCTCGAGGCCCATTGGATCACCAACCGTCAGATCGAGGCCGCTCGTATTGCCATGACCCGCTACATGAAGCGTGGCGGTCGTGTCTACATCACGATCTTCCCCGATAAGCCCATCACCAAGAAGCCTGCCGAGACTCGCATGGGTTCTGGTAAGGGTAACCCCGAGGAGTGGGTGGCCGTCGTCAAGCCCGGCCGCATCATGTTCGAGGTCAAGGGTGTTCCCGAGGAGGTCGCTCGCGAGGCTCTGCGTCTTGCGCAGCACAAGCTCCCCATCAAGACCAAGATTGTTGCTGCTAAGAACGCTGAGCAGCGCATCGAGAAGGAGATGGCTGAGGAGGCCGCTCTCGAGGCCAAGTGGGCTGCTGAGGACGCCGCCGCCGCCAAGGAGGAGAACTAATGAAGCCCGCAGAGATTCGTGAGCTCTCGGACGCTCAGCTCGTTGAGAAGCTGAAGGAAATGCGCGCCGAGCTCTTTAACCTTCGTTTCCAGATGGCCACCAGCCAGCTGGACAACACCGCTCGCGTCAACACCGTGAAGAAGGACATCGCTCGCGTCCTCACGGAGCAGCGCGCCCGCGAGATCGCAGCGGAGAAGTCCGCTGTCGCCGAGTAGGACCTAAGGAGAGAACATGACTGATTCGCGTAACTCGCGTAAGGTCCGTACGGGTGTCGTTACCTCCGTCTCCGGTGCCAAGACCATTGTTGTCACCATCACCGAGCGCAAGCGTCACCCCAAGTACGGCAAGATGATGACCAGCTCCAAGAAGCTGCACGCTCACGACGAGGAGTGCACGGCTGGCGTGGGCGATACCGTCCGCGTTATGGAGACCCGTCCTATGTCCAAGATGAAGCGTTGGCGCCTCATCGAGGTCGTCGAGCGCGCTAAATAAGCAGTCGCTCTTACGACTTGTACGTTTCCGAAGATGTGCGTATGCCTGGCTTGCATACCACGGGCCGTATAAAGGCTGCGCACCTCTCTTCGGTTCTTAGTTCGGAGGAACATCTACCATGATTCAGATGCAAACCATGCTGAACGTCGCCGACAACTCCGGCGCTCGCAAGATTCGCTGCATCAAGGTGCTTGGCGGTTCCAAGCGTCGTTATGCAGGCATCGGCGATGTGTTCATCGGTGCTGTCCAGGAGGCTACCCCTGGCGCCAACGTCAAGAAGAAGGACGTTGTCCGTTGCGTCGTCGTTCGCACCGTTAAGGAGATCCGCCGCAAGGATGGCTCCTACATTCGCTTTGATGAGAACGCCTGCGTTGTCATCAACAACGATGGTTCGCCCGTCGGCACCCGTATCTTCGGGCCTGTCGCTCGCGAGCTTCGTGACAAGAAGTACATGAAGATCGTCTCGCTCGCTCCCGAGACCCTGTAGTTAGGGGAGATATATGTATATCAAGAAGGGCGATAAGGTCCAGGTTCTCTCTGGTAAGGATCGCGGCAAGCAGGGCGTTATCCTGCGTGCTCTCCCCGCAGAGAACAAGGTCGTTGTCGAGGGCGTTTCGGTCGTCAAGAAGGCCGTCAAGCCCAACGCTGCCAACCAGCAGGGCGGCATCGTTTCGCAGGAGGCTCCCATCGATGCCTCCAACGTCAATCTCGTTTGCCCCGAGTGCGGTAAGGTTACCCGCGTCGGTCACGAGAAGGACGGCAAGAACAAGCTGCGCGTCTGCAAGAAGTGCGGCCACAAGTTCTAAGCTGCCCGCAACATCAAGTTGCTAGCAATGGCCCGGATGCCACGGCACCCGGGCCTTTTTCTATCCCCACTCATTTGGTATCCCTACTCATTGGGGACAGACTTAAATGAGTACCCTAACTGGGTAAGCATACACTCATTGGGGACAGACTTACATGACTGGTCGTTTGGGACGTTCTTAAACGACTAGCCTATGAGGACACTCTTTAGATTAATATATCTGGCCATCTGGGATGGGCTTCAACGAAAGCGGTACTTAGGGACAGTCCTCAGGTGCCGGCAATTTGGGACGGTCCTTTGATGTCTGATGCCCCCAGAGGGGTGAAGTAATACAGCCTTCTCTGTCTTTTAGGGCTTTGTTTTTTCGCCCCTTTATGTTTCGCAAGGACTTTCGCACGCGCATTTATGCGCATATTATTGCGCGATAATGCGTGTAACGGCGCAAACATGCGCAAACTATGGCTAAATAGTGACTGAAAAGCAAATAGACACGCAAATACGAGCAAATACGCGCGCAATTGTGCGAATATAGGGCTGTTAGAAATGAAGAACCTTCGATGACTCAGGAGGCACATGATGGCAGATTCCAAACAGGCTCCGCTCGACGCCGAGGCAGCCGCAAAGGCGGCGTTTGCCTCGGTCCAGGATCAGCCGTTCCCCGATGATATCTTTACGGCCCCCGAGCTCCGCTGGGCCGTGATCGGGTGCGGCGTTATCGCCAACCAGATGGCCCAGTCCCTCGCTCTGGCCGGCCGCAAACTCGCGGGTGTCGCCAACCGTACGCTGTCCAAGGCCCAGTCTTTTGCCGAGCAGTATGGCGTCGAGAAGGTGTACGAGACGGTTGAGGACCTCTACGCCGATCCGGACATCGACGCCGTCTATATCACCACGCCGCACAACACGCATATCACCTATCTGCGTGCCGCGTTGGCCGCCGGCAAGCATGTGCTCTGCGAGAAGGCCATTACCCTTAACTCTGCCGAGCTCGACGAGGCCCGTGCCATCGCCGACGAGCACAACGTGGTCCTTATGGACGCCACCACGGTGCTTCACATGCCGCTGTATCAGGAGCTGCGCCGTCGCATGGATGCTGGCGAGTTTGGCCACATGAATCTCGCTCAGCTCAACTTTGGCAGCTACAAGGAGTACGGCGATCTGACCAATCGTTTCTACAACCGTAGCTTTGCCGGCGGCGCCATGCTCGACATTGGCGTGTATGCGCTCTCCGTCATGCGCCTGTTTATGGCAAGCCAGCCCGCTGAGGTCGTTTCGCTGGGCAATACCTGCGAGACTGGCGTTGACGTTGCGGGTGGCATTGTCTGCCGTAATGCTGAGCAGCAGCTGGGCGTCGTGAGCCTTACGCTCCACTCCAAACAGCCCAAGCGCTCGGTCATCAGTTTCGATAAGTGCTATATCGAGGTCAACGAGTATCCGCGCGCCGACCATGCGACCATCGTGTGGACTGCGGACGGTCACCGTGAGGAGGTCCACGCTGGCACCGAAGCCTACGCACTGTGCTACGAGATGGCCGACCTGGAGAAGGCCGTTGCCGGCGACGACTCCAAGCGCGAGCTGCTGGATTATGCTTCTGATGTTATGGATCTGATGACCAAGCTCCGCGCCGATTGGGGAGTCGTGTACCCCGAGGAGGAGTAAGCGATGCTTGCGGAAGATAGGCTCAACGCGATCGTGTCGATGGTGCAGCAGGCCGGCTCGGTTACCGTGCCGGAGCTTGCTGAGGCCCTGGGCGTGACGGCGTCTACCATTCGGCGCGACCTGCAGACGCTCGACCGCGCACACCGTATCGCCAAGGTACACGGAGGCGCGACGAGTCTGGAGCGCGCGCATGTGACGCGCGACCTGACGATCGGCGAGCGCAGTGATCTCCATAACGATGACAAGGAGCGCATCTGCGCCCGTGCTGCGGCCCTGGTGGAGCCCGATAGCTTTGTGTATATCGATTCGGGCTCCACGACCCTCAAGCTCATCGAGCATCTTCCGCGCCTTGAGGGCGTCACCTATGTGACTGATTCCGTGCTTCACGCTCAGCATCTCGCCCTGCGCGGGATGCGCACCGTTGTGCTGGGCGGCGAGCTCAAGCCCGAGACCGAGGCGCTCGTCGGCCCCGATGCCTTGGCAACTCTGGACCGCTATAACTTCAACTGCGGCTTTTGGGGTTCCAATGGCATCGCCGCCGAGCAAGGTCTCACCACACCGGATATCGAGGAAGCGCAGGTCAAGCGTGTCTCGATGCGCCATACCGCCAAACGCTTCGTAATCTCGGACGCCAGCAAATTTGGCATGGTGGCGCCCGTCAAGTTTGCGGACTTCCGCGACGCAACGATTATTACCGCGGGTGAGGTGCCAGCCAAGTACCAGTCGATGGACAACGTCATCACGGTCTAGCGATGGGACAAGGCCAAAACCACCACAAAGGTGCCTGTCCCCAGTGTGGTGGTTAGTAACGAAAACCGAATAGTTTTCTCAATAGAAAAGCGGCAACGTCCATTACGGGCGTTGCCGCTTTCGTTGTCTACCGGTTTAGTCTAAATCTGTAACATCTGGGACCGATTTTGCCGAGTCATTGTTACAGATTGAGATTTTCCCTTGAGGGGGATTCGAATGTCTCGATCTGTAACGGATAGACCGGAAAATGGGTTCTAACTGTTACAGATCGAGACATTTTGGGACCGCGGTTGAACCATTGCGGCAAAACCACCACAAAGGTGCCTGTCCCCATTGTGGTGGTTTAGGGCTCCCAGGGGCAGGGGGCTTCGATGTGGATGTGCTCACCGGTTACGGGATGCGTAAAGGACACGCTGTGGGCATGGAGCATCAGGCCGCAGGGGCGCGGCGTTCCGTACAGGTCGTCGCCTACAAGGGGATGACGCTCGCTCGCCAGATGCACACGGATTTGGTGCTTGCGGCCGGTGAGCAGCTCGACATCGATATACGAGCGCGTGGGCAGGCCACGACGGCTCTTAAGACGCTTGAGCACCTTCACGCGCGTCTGAGACGGCTTGCCGCTGGCGCCGACGCGCATCTTTCGGCTGTCGTGACGGTCGCGGGCGATGGGCTTGTCGATGAGCTTTTCGTTCCAGTCGATCTTGCCCTCGGCGAGCGCCAGGTAGTGCTTTTCGAAAGCGTGGTCGATGACCATCTGATCAAAAGCGGGCTGCGTCTGCTTGTCGAGCGAGAACAGCACCACGCCGGTGGTGTCACGGTCCAGGCGGTTGAGCGGCTGCATGTCGGTCGCGGCAAAGCCGTCGCCCATTGCCAGCAGCAGGTCGCTGGCGTAGTCGGTGAGCGTGCGCTCGCCGGTGCCGTCGCCGTGGACGATCATGCCGGCGGGCTTGTCGATGGCCATGAGCCAGGCGTCGCAGTAGAGGACTTGAGGTTCTTCGTTCACGTGTAAGCCTTTCGGTTAGCTGATTCCCACAAACATGCAGCCCGAGGTCGCCCCGCGCAGACGGGCGGCGGGCTTACGGCCCGCCCGCGCTGCTTCGACGGCACGACGGACACGGGCGACGGCACGGCCAATCTCATCGGCCTCGAGCAGGGTTCCGTCGACCATAAAACGACGCACGCCGGCATCGAGCAGCTGTGGTACCTGCGGCGTAAGATCGATGGGGTAGGCATCGTACAGGCGAGAGCGGCCGTGGATGTCGGTGCGGACGGGCATGACCTTCCCGTCGATATTCTTGAGCGAGAGCTTACGGGCGCGCAGGCGGCAGTTGGCGCAATCGTGGATGCAGCCGTTGGCAACCTGCAGAATGCAATGCTCGCTTGTCATGACGCGCGGGCGGCCAAAGACGGTGATGCCCAGAGCCGCGGGCGCGGCGGCGCCGAGCGAGACAATCTCGTCGAGCGTGATCTCGGGCGAGAGCCAAAACGCACCGGCTCCGCGCTCGGCAAGCGCCTCCATGCAGGGCGTGTTGTGCACCGGCAGGCAAGAGCGAATCTCGGCCGTGGCGCCAACCTGGGCGGCCAGGGCAAGCTCGGAGATATTGCCGACGGCGACGGTGGCTCCGGCATTGATCCAGGGATCGACGCGCTCGTGGTCAACGGCGCGGCAGACCTCGTCGAGTACGGGTACGATACCCTGCTCAAATGCATCAGCAGGGGAGAGTCCGACAGCATCGAGCGCGTCGGTGGTCATATAGACGCGCGTGGCGCCCTCGGCACGAGCTGCCTCGGCGGCTTCGAGCGTGGTGACGGCGGCGCAGATCTGCGGCTCATCGCGGTAATGCTCGGGCATGGCGCGCGTACATTTGTCGAGCAACGGAATCCCGAGCGTTTTCGCGCGCTCCTCGTACGGCGACAGAATGGCCTCCTCCAATGCTTTACAGGCGGCGGCGCGCACCTTGTGCACGGCGGAGAAGCCCATACCGCAGCCCTCATCGAGCGCCACGTCAAAGCTCGCTGCCTCGAAGGGCGAGGAGCCCATGCGGCCCACATGTTCAACCAGGTCTGCCGCCTCGACGGCGCGGGTCTTGGCGGCCTCGACGGTGAAGCCCGTGGCGGTGGCGGTGAGCGCGGGGTTGTCACAGCAGGTGAGTGTGATAGTAAACGGTTCGCCCAGGCGCGCCACGACGGACACATCAACAGCTCGGCGGCGCAGCACGTCGCGCTTGAGCGCAGCGCCGGCGGCGTCGATGGCACGCTGACTGCGAATCACGCGGACGCGGCAGCCCTCGGGCATGCTGCGGGGCACGCGACATTCGATGATGTCCCCCGCGGTGGCATCATCGGCGGCAATGGTGGTCAGGAACTGGTCAAACTCGTTATCGTGGCGAAGCTCCAGCAGGTCGCCCTTGCCCACGGGCTCAAACAGCTCAATGCGGGCGATGGCGGCGCGGCGACGGCGGTCGTCGGGCTTGAGGCCGCGCACATCGCGGTTGGCAGGGCGGCTGCCCAGCACCGTGCCCACGATCTGGCCGCGGTTGTTGGAGCGTTCATAGCTCATCATCTCGTCGCCCGAGGTGCCGTCCTGATAGGCGTGCGTAAAGTCGCGGTTGAAGCAGCGTTTGAGCTGGCGCTGGCGGGCGGCTTCCTCGTCCTTGGCAACGGTGGCTCCGGATAGCATGTCGTCAATTTCGTGACGATACACATCAACGATGGAGTACACGTAATCGGGCGCCTTCATGCGGCCCTCGAGCTTGAGCGACGCGGCGCCGGCGTCATACAGACGGCGAACAAGCTGTGAGGTGTTGGTGTCACGCGGGCATAGCGCACGCTCGCGGCCGGCGGGGGAGAGCGCGCGACCGTTCTCGTCGATCAGCTCGTAGGGCAGGCGGCAGGGCTGGGCGCACATGCCACGGTTGGCTGATCGTCCCGCCATGGCAAAGCTCGACAGCAGGCATAGGCCCGAGTAGCAAAAGCAGATGGCGCCATGGCTGAAGACCTCAAGGTCCACATCGGGCGCGGCATCGTGAATGGCGGCAATCTCGTCGATGGAAAGCTCGCGCGAGAGGGTCACGCGGTCGGCGCCCTGCTCGCGGCACCAGATGGTTCCGCGGTCGTCGTGGATGTTTGCTTGGGTCGAGATGTGCGTCTCGATGCCGGGCATCGTGCGCTTGACCTCAAAGAACAGGCCCCAGTCCTGGATGATGAAGGCGTCGGCGCCCAGCGTGGAGCAGCGATGGATGAGTTGCAGCGCATCGCCCATCTCGGACTGCTTGATGACGATGTTGACCGTGACGTAGACGCGCGACCCGGCTAGATGTGCAGCGCGGCAGGCTTGCTCAAAGGCCTCGTCGGTAAAGTTGGTGGCCTTGCGGCGGGCGTTGAAGCTGCCCATGCCGCAGTAGATGGCGTCTGCTCCGGCGGCGAGTGCGGCGGCAAAGGGCTCAGGCCCTCCGGCGGGCGCCAAAAGCTCGGGTCTGCGGTTGGTGGTTCGACTGGCGGTTGCGGTCATATCCTGCCTTTCAAAATGCTCAGATACTCAAAAGTATAGTGGTGCTGTTGCGGCGGACGAGCCCTGTGGCCCAAGCAGGATAAAGTCTTCAGCAGCTTGGACTGGCTGCTCCACATGAGAACCGTTCAGTGGTTCGGGGAGACCGTTGGGCGATAAAATATTCTCGCAAGCTGATAATATTCTTGCATCAAACAGAAACCTTGAGTACCATCCCAATCAAGCGCGGTGTTCAGACCGAACTGTGCCTCCCGGTGTGAACGCCGCGCTCACGCTTTCTCAACTGATCGTAAGGAGATAAACATGAGCAAGACCGTCGTGTCTTCCGATAACGCACCCGCAGCCATCGGCCCGTATTCCCCTGGTATCCAGACCGGCAACATGGTGTTCCTGTCCGGCCAGCTGGGCATCGACCCTGCAACCGGCAAGATGCCCGAGGGCGTCGAGGCCCAGGCCAAGCAGTCCCTCGCCAACGTCGAGGCCCTGCTGACCGCTGCCGGCGCCACCTTTGCCGATGTCGTCAAGACCACGGTCTACCTGGCCGACATTGCCGACTTCGCTGCCGTGAACGAGATCTATGCCTCCAAGTTCGAGGCTCCGTTCCCCGCGCGCAGCGCTTTCCAGGTTGCCGCCCTTCCGGCTGGCGGTCTGGTTGAGATTGAGGTCGTCGCCGCTCTCTAAGGCGTTGGCAACAACTAAACATGACATGCAAAAAGACCCTGCAGCGCGTGCGAGCTGCAGGGTCTTTTGTCAAGTGACGGGTCGCTTGTGGAGCCGCGCTCCATTTTGGGCTTATAGGACAAAATGTGTGTCCCGATAGAACATCCGTTTCCATCCATTAATCCAGCCAGAACGGATACGGGTCCCTGCAGTGGAGGTCCTCCCACACGGCCCTGTCGCCCCACTCCGGCCCTCCGTCCTCGCGCGACGGCGAGGCGGAGTAGACGCTGAACAGGAAGTCGATGTCCGCGTCGGTCGGCATCGTGGCGAGCTTCTCGCGCGCCGTCCTCGCGTCCCCCGAGTGCGCGTGGCACCACCAGAACACCGCCTTCACGCGCTTGACCGACGTCAGCCCCCGGTGGTTGCGCAGGACGGCCCTCAGCTGCGAGTTCACCCCTCCCTCGATCATGTTGTTGGTCGACGGCAGCGGGCCGGCCTTGGCCAGGGCGGGGTCGAGGTAGGTGAACAGCGTCCCCGCCGACACCAGCGACGACAGCGACGAGCGCGCCCGCCTCAGCCTCTCGTGGGTGTAGACCCTCCTGCCGTCCACCACGGTCCTGTCCTCCAGGAAGTCGGCCCAGAACCCGCACCAGTCGAGGTAGCGCTCGACCCAGAGCTCGGCCTGGTGCAGCGTCTCGATGCCCATGAGGTCGCGCGCGATGAGGTAGAGCTCGCGCCCCGCCTGGAGCTTCGGCCGCGTCGTCGTGTAGCGCTTGACCTGCGAGAAGGCGTGGAAGGTGCA
>DBFOPP010000031.1:0-40629 GCA_048428865.1 Collinsella sp. | reverse complement strand
CCTCGCAGTATCCGGTTCTCAAGGTGCACGCTCTGCGGCTCATCCGGTCCGACCGGGCCGCGCGGCAAGGAGATATATTGCCAGACCGGAGGGGCCCCGGGGGCGGGAATCGCGCACTCCATATTTTGTTCACAAATGAATAGGTCCCTCAGTCGCATCACTGAGGTTAAAACTGAAGCATTGGCTTCTGATATTGGCGATGACCAGCTGTTTTATGTGTATTGAGACATCGGTCATCTCTGGAGCGCTACTTTACTCCAAAGGCATCAGTTATTTGTTTCCCATCGGTAAAAGGCGGGTTTTGTTCGCCAAGCGTTCTTATATATAGATAGATACGGGTTCGAACCCGTGCACCGGCAACAAAAAAGCGACCAACCGGAGTCGATCGATTTCTTTTCTATGGTGGGCCGTCAGGGGTTCAGCCTGCTTCGCAGGCGGCCGCTGCGGCGCTTTCGCGCCTTGCGCGCTGCGCTGGCAAACGCTCACGCGTTTACTCAGCTCCGCGCCCCGACGGGTTCGAACCCATGAAAGGGCGACAAAAAAGACGGCCAACCGAAGTTGACCGTCTCAACAATCTTTGGGTGGGCCGTCAGGGGTTCGAACCCTGGACCTTGGGATTAAAAGTCCCCTGCTCTGCCAGCTGAGCTAACGGCCCGCGGGTGGCATTGTACCACGGTCTGGGACTATTCCCAACTCCATTGGCCGTTCTGGAAAATCACAACTTCACGTCCATCAGGCGTAATGCCCGTAATATCGATGTCGTCCGTGCCGATCATAAAATCGACGTGCGTGCTCGAGACGTTAACGCCATGCTCCAGGAGCTCCTCCTTGGACATGTCATACCCACCCTCGATGCATTCGGGGAAACCGACACCTAGCGCGAGATGGCAGCTAGCGTTCTCGTCATAGAGCGTGTCATAGAACAGAACGCCGCTTTCGCGGATCGGAGTGTTCTTGGAAATGAGCGCGACCTCGCCCAGATGAGCGGCACCTTCATCGGTGTCAATAATGCTCGCAAGCGTTGCCTTGCCCACGCGGGCGTCGTAGTCCACCACGCGGCCGCCCTCGAACTTAATCCAAAAATCTTCGACTTTATTGCCGTGGTGGATGAGCGGCATGGCCGAGTACACGATACCGTCGGCGCGCATGCGATCGGGCGAGGTGAAGACTTCCTCGGTGGGAATGTTGGGGAAGAAGGGGTGTCCATCGGGCGTCTTGCCCTTGCCGCCGGCCCACTCGTGACCCTTCGTCATGCCAATCGTCAGATCGGTTCCATTTGCCGCGGTGTAATGCAAGTAGTCGAAACGATTGTCGTTCAGGAAACGCAGGTTCTTTTCGAATGCGGCGTCATGGAGTTCCCAGTCGCTCTCCGGGTCCTGGCCATCGGCGCGTGCGGTGTGCAGAATCGCATTCCACAGTTTATAGATTGCAACCTCATCGGCGTCTCCTGGGAACACCTCTTGCGCCCAAGCCACGACCGGAGCGCCGGCGATGCACCACGGATTGATGTTGTAATCCAGTCCACGGCGGAAAACTTTGCACTGCGTATTCCTCGCCTTTGATGCCGCGGCCGGCTTGGCTGGATCGATGCCCTTGAGGGCCGCAGGATCCGCACCTTCGATAAAGACAAAGCAGGCACCATCCTGGGCCAAGGAATCCAGCTGCATGCGCTTCCACTCGGGTGTCTGCTCAAAATAGCTTTTCTCGACATGCTCGTACGTGAGCCTCGTCACGGCATCATCGGCCCAAATGACCGTCACGTGGCCGGCGGCGGCAGCATAGGCCTCCGCGACCACCACGCGCGCAAACGGCGCGCACTCGACCGGAGACTGAACGACGACCTCCTGGCCGGGCTTGACGTTTACGCCCTTGCGGACGACCAGGCGCGCGTAGTTTTTAATCTTGGGCTCCAGGGCCTTCATGCCCTCCAGAGCCTCTTCGACCGTCAGGGCAGCTCGAATCATGTGCCACTCCATCTATCTATAGAACAGTAAAAAGGCGCGCCGCAAAAACGACGCGCCTTATATCTTAGCGATAAGTATGTATGCAAACGCTACTTCTTCTTGGAGTCCTTCTGGTCCTCCTCGGCAGCCGCGCGCTCAATAAGAGCGTTGAGCTTGTTCTCGGACATGCCCTCGGCCTGCGCGCGGTACATGTTGCGCAAGGGACGAATACGAGCGAAGTCGTAGATAAAGTCACCTAGGATGATGACATAGGACAAAACGATGCCGACCATCTGGACAGGGCTGGACACCATGCCAGCGGGAGCGAAGTACAGCGAGGCCCAAATTGCCACGACGAGCACCATGCCAATGGCGAGCACAATCCACCAGATGCGACGGCGCTTGGTGTAGTCCTCGTCCTGCTTGAGGAGGATATTCGACACCGTATAGATGCGGTCCTCCTTGGCGCGCTGCTTGGCCTTGCGGGCGCGCTTCTCCTCTTTAGAGAGGCCCTCGAGGTTCTCGCCCTTCTCGAGCTCTTTGCGGCGTGCCTTAGACGAAGCCGGCACGACGCGAACGGAGCTCGCTGCTTGGCGGGCGGGCTTAGCAGATGCGGCAGACTTGCGCGCAACCCCGGTAACTTCGTGGGATTGCGTGCGCTTGTTCGTGGCGCTACGGGTACTCACTTATGCGTTCTCCTTCATGCTTGTGAACTGGGAGCCGGTGATGATCTGGAAGGCCTCGCGATAGCGCTCGGACGTGCCATCGATGACCTCGGCGGGCAGGTGCGGGGTCTCCCCCGTCATATCCCAGTTGGCCTTGAGCCAATTGCGGACGAATTGCTTGTCGTAGCTAGGCTGGATCTTGCCCTCCTCGTAGCTGGCAGCAGGCCAGAAACGGCTGGAGTCGGGCGTGAGGCACTCGTCGATCAGCGTGACCTTGCCATCAATAACACCAAACTCGAACTTGGTGTCGGCAATGATGATGCCACGGGTCGCGGCGTACTCGGCAGCGGCCTTGTAGATCTTGAGGGAAAGGTCACGAATCTGCGTGGCGATGTCCTCGCCCACGATCTCGCAGCAACGCTCGAACGAGATGTTCTCGTCGTGGTCACCGATCTCGGCCTTCGTGGACGGCGTGAACAACGGCTCGGGAAGCTTGGAAGCCTCGGTCAGGCCCTCAGGCAGCTGGATGCCGCAGACGGTGCCGTTCTCGTCGTAGGTCTTCTTGCCCGAACCGGTCAGATAGCCGCGGACGATGCACTCGATAGGAATCGTCTGGGCCTTCTTAACCAGCATGGCGCGGCCAGCGAGGTAGTCACGATACTCAGCAAACTCCTCGGGGAAATCCGCCGGGTCGATGGAAACGAGATGGTTGGGGACGATGTCGGCAAACTTATCGAACCAGAATGCCGAGATGCGATTGAGCACCTCTCCCTTAAACGGAATCTCGTCGGGAAGAATGAAGTCGAACGCAGAAATGCGGTCGGTGGCGACCATCAGCAGGTTTTCACCGGCATCGTAAATATCACGAACCTTGCCACGGGAATCCGGACGACGCTCCATCGTTGTCACGTGAGTCACTCCTTACCTAAATACGACAGAAATGCGGGTTCTTTCCCGCATGTTTTCGCAAACTCGGAGCGGCAGGGACGCGGCCCCTCCTTCACCGAACAGCGAAAAGCTAGTGCTCCATTGTAGTAGATGCCGCGTCTGCCGTGTGCTCGCGGGGCAGATGAATTGTAAAAGTCGTACCCTTTCCAAGCTCCGACTCCACGGATATGTAGCCATGGTGACGCTCGACAATCTGCTTGGTCACGGCGAGGCCGACGCCCAGGCCGCCAGCTTCGCGGGCGCGGCTGGCATCGGCGCGCCAAAACCGCCCGAAAATGCGCGACAGATCGTCCTTGGCAATACCGATGCCGGTATCAGAAACGGCAATGCTGACGTGCCTGCGGTCACTGAGCACCGACACCACGACCCAACCGCCCTCGGGGGTGTAGCGCATGGCGTTGCTCATGAGGTTGATAACACATTGCGTGATCATGTCGGGATCTGCCTCGACAACGTCATCGTGGCCCTGCGTCTCATCTGCAAAGCGCAAACGCAGGTCACGGTCGGCAAACAGGCGCTCCTGGCCATTCACAATCGATCGCACGAACGGAACCATGTCCACCGGTTCTAGATTGAGCGGAGCCGTGCTGTTTTCCATACGCGATAGGTCGAGCATCTGCTGCACCAGACGAGCCAGGCGACGCGTCTCGGAAGCAACGGTCTCCAAATGCTCATCGTCGGTGGGATACACGCCATCCTGCATGGCCTCGACCGTTGCGAGCATGGCCATAAGCGGCGTGCGAAGCTCGTGTGCAACGTCTGAGGTCAGGCGCTTCTCGTGTTTCATATCCTTCTCGAGCGAAGTGGCCATCTCATCGAAGGTCTCACCCAGCTGATCGATCTCGTCATCGCCGCGCAGTCCCGTGCGAGCCGACAGGTCGCCGTCACGGATTTGCTTTGCGGTACTGGTGATGCGATGAATCGGCTTGGTGAGCATGCGCGACACGAGCGATCCGATAACGACCGAAATGCAGATTGCAACAACCGCGGCGAGGGCCATGGCGTTAAAGGTCTTCTCCCTAAACGCAGAGTCCGCCTTGGTGAGCAGAGCGTCGGAGCCGATGGCCCACAGCTTTACCTGTCCGACATGCTCGCCGGAAGACGTTACAATCTCGACGTTAGCAACGCTATCGGAGTCGGTTGGAGCAGACGAGACCGGGCTATGCGATGCCCTCTTGCCGCTCGTGTCGTCGGTCGTAGCCTGGTTTTCGCGTACATCGGCGGTCGCGCTTGCCGAGGGCCAGGAATCGTCATAAACGATCACGCCCTTTTTATTGACGACCTGCATGCCCAGATCGTCGGAAACCAAACTCGACGTTGCGACCGTGCGCAGTTCTCCCGCGGTCCAAGAGCCGTTTTCCTCATATGAGGTCGCCAACTTCTCGGCAGCGGAATTTGCGATTTCGACGATATTGGAGCGTGTGTAATCCGAAAAGACCGTGCCCCACACAACAGAGACAACGCCCACCAGCACCAATACTGTCATGAGCGATGTCAGAGCAAAAGCAAGTGCCATGCGCGAGGGATAGCTCATCGTTGGCCGTGAATCGGAACGAGGCGTGTTCCAACTAGCCTTGGAACCCGCCTCGCTCTCCTGCTTGTGCTTTTGTCCGATTTCAAAGCGCGCAGGTGTCATATGTGATTTCCCTATTTCTCGTCCGACTTATCGGTCTTAGCCGGAGCCTCGAAGCGATAGCCGACACCATGGACGGTGTAGAGCCACTTGGGCTTCTTGGGATCATCGCCCAGCTTGGCGCGAAGGTTCTTCACGTGGCTATCGATGGTGCGCTCATAGCCCTCAAAGTCATACCCAAGCACCTTCTCGACCAGCTCCATACGGTTGTAGACACGGCCGGGATGACGAGCAAGTGTGGTGAGCAGCTTGAACTCGGAAGCCGTCAGATCGACTTCCTTGCCCTCGACCAAGATCTTGTGGCCCGAGATATCGATGACCAGATCGCCGAAGTCGAGTACCTCGACGGCGGGCTCGTCGGCCTGATGGGCACGGCGGAACAGAGCGCGAACGCGGGCGACGAGCTCGCGCGGCGAGAACGGCTTAATCAGATAGTCGTCGGCGCCGAGCTCAAGACCGATAATACGGTCCTCGATCTCGCCCTTAGCCGTCAGCATGATGATGGGGACATCCGAGGTATCGCGAATGGTGCGGCAAACGCGCTCGCCGGGAATCTTGGGGAGCATAAGGTCGAGCACGACCAGGTCGAACTGATGCTTCTCGAACTCCTCGATCGCGGACTGGCCGTCGCCGACGCCCACAACCCAGTAGCCTTCGCGCTCGAGATAGGCAGCGACGGCGTCACGGATTGCCTTCTCATCCTCGACCAGCAGAATCTTTTTTGCATCTGAAGCCATAACACGGCCCCCCTGTCTCAATTAGCTAAGAACAAGCCCATTTTAACGCACCTGAGCCCGCCGGATGCCGCTATGACGCGGCAGCTCGGCGGGCGGTACTCACAATTACAACGCGTTTATTCCCCTGTTGGCGCCTTTTTAACCCCTCTAAGCTTAAAGAGAGAATAGGCGTGCAGTGACCGTCTCTGGTATACCCTGGCTGTTGCGCACCGTGGCGTACGTAAGGAATGAGTCCGATTTTCCCGCCGTAGCTGGATAATCGCCATACTCCAAAGCGCGGTCGGGCGACAGCAGCGAGCCATAGGTCTTGGTAGAGGTGTCGATCAGAAAATGCGACGCCTGTACCTTAACAAGGAATTTATTCTTCTTGCCAGCCGCACATGCGAGCGGCTCGCGTGACAGAAAGAGGTACGGCCCTCCCTCATTACCGATATACGTGCCCATATTGCCCAGGCTGCCCACGCCACTATAGGCCGCCTCGATAGAAAACACGAAGGTACCGCCCATATACACGGCCTCGAAAGGCGAGACTGACGAGGGAAGGACTAGCTGGGCACGCTTGGTGTTGTTGCCGTCGGTCAGATCGATTGCCGTTATGCCGTAGTAGACGCCCTCGTCGTTGCGGACACGCGGCGAGATGGTCAAAATGCCGTCGCTCGCGCGCGGGGCCGATGCAAAGCGGCCCGTCGATTTCCAAATTACCTCGGCCTTGGATTCATCAAGCGAGCGACGATAGCAAAACGAATCACTACTCGTTTTATTGCCGCTTGCCGAAGGCATTTTATACCAGATGACCGATGACCCGAACGCCGTAAACAGGGGCGGATCATAGTCCTTGCCACCTCGATCGAGCTCAACCACGTCGCCAGAGAGCGAAGCGCCCGACAGATTTTGAGCGTAGAGCTTCCACGATGAATTGGCAAAGTTCATCTCAACCCACGCGAATACGCCGTCGCCGGCACGGACATCGTAGAATGCATATCCCGCGCCCTCGATAGGATCCTCGATTAATGTGGTAAGCGAGCCATCACCCAGGTTGAGCACACCGAGTGTGTTGGCGTGCAGCGCCGATGCGGGCGCCATCATCGCCGCGGCGTAATCGCCGTCGCAGTAGTACAGCAGCGTACCCAGAGGCAGCGTCCACGACGCCGCCGGCTCAAGATCGATGTCGACTGCCTCGTACTCATCCGTAATCGAGATGATCTTGGAATCGTCCTTGATAACCTGCGGCTCGCCGGCGGCATCATCGCTGGTGCCCGTTTTTTTCGAGCATCCGGCAAGTACCGTGGCAGCGCCCGCGGCAGCCCCACCGAGTACGAAGCCGCGACGCGATATTCCGTTCTTGATGTGATCGGCGATACCCATTAGGCGATCTCGGCGCGAGCGGCCTCGATGGCGCGCGTAAGCTGGTCGGCGCAGGAGGTCTTTTTCATACCGCAGGTATTACCGGCGAGAACCTCGATTACGCGATCGGCAGGAGCACCCTCGACCAGCTTGGAGATTGCCTTGAGATTGCCGTCGCAGCCACCGGTAAACTCAACGCCTATCACCTTGTTGCCGTCATCGGAAAGGTCAAGGTGAATATTGCGAGCACACACGCCTTGAGGCTTGTAATCAAACGAAATCATGCGATCCCCTCTCAGAATGTTATTCGAGACGACTATTATCCCCGTCTTTCCCTAAATGCAACGAGGCGCTTTGCCGGCAACACACATTACCAGCAAAGCGCCCTAAAAAGCTAACGTTATGCCCGAACCTACTCGAAGCTCAGCTGCTCCAGACGATCAAAGACCGTGTCGATACGGGTGAGGAAGTCCCACGGATCAAAGATCTCGTCGAGCTTCTCCTGACTGACGGTGCAGCGCGGGTCGGCCTCGAGACGCTCCTTAAAGGTGGGGCCGGAGACGCAATCCTGTACCTCGTGCCAGGTTGCCATGGCGTTCTCCTGCACAATGGCGTACGCGTCCTCGCGGGTGATGCCCGTGTCGACGAGGGCGAGCAGTACCTTGGAAGAGAAGATGAGGCCGCGGGTCTTATTGAGGTTGGCCATCATGCGGGCGGGATACAGCTGCAGGCCGTCGATAACGCGGATGAGGCACTGGAACATGTGGTCGAGGGCGATGAAGCTATCGGCCTGGGCGACGCGCTCGGCAGAGGAGTGCGAAATGTCACGCTCGTGCCACAGGGCGACGTTATCGAAGGCAACCTGGGCGTTGGACTTCACGACGCGCGACAGACCGCAGACTTTCTCCATGGTGATGGGGTTGCGCTTGTGCGGCATGGCTGAGCTGCCCTTTTGGCCCTTACGGAACGGCTCCTCGGCCTCGAGCGTATCAGTCTTCTGCAGATTGCGGACCTCGGTAGCGATGCGCTCGCAGGTGGCTGCGGTGGTGGCGAGAACGCCGGCGAGATAGGCGTGATGGTCGCGGCTGATAACCTGCGTGGACAGCGGGTCGTGAACCAGGCCCAGGTGCTCGCAGACATACTCCTCGACGAACGGCTCGATGGAGCTGTACGTGCCGACAGCGCCCGAAATAGCACCGAAGGCAACATTCTTGCGGGCGTCCTCAAGACGATCCAGATCGCGCTTGAGCTCCCAGGCCCAAGAGCCAAACTTCATGCCGAAGGTCATCGGCTCGGCGTGGATGCCATGAGTGCGGCCGGCACAGAGCGTGTTGCGCTCCTCAAAGGCGCGACGCTTGCAAATCTCGCCGAGCTTCTTGACGTCCTCGATGATCAGGTCGCAGGCCTGGGTGAGCTGGTAGCACAGGGCTGTGTCGCCCAGATCCGAGCTGGTCATGCCATAGTGAACCCAGCGGCTGGGCTTGGGGTCGCCCTCGGGAACATCGGCATCGATGTATTCCTTCATGTTGGTCAGGAAGGCAATGACGTCGTGGCGCGTGACTTCCTCGATCTCATCGACCTTCGCCTTCTCAAAGTTGGCATGGTCGCGGATCCACTGGGCCTCGTCTTTGGAAATACCGATCTTGCCGAGCTCCGCCTGGGCCTCGCAGGCCAGAACCTCGATCTCCTGCCAAATGGCGTACTTGTTCTCGAGGGAGAAGATGTGTCCCATCTCCGGGCGGGTATAGCGATCGATCATAGCGGCTCCTTTTTGGTTATTGGCACGTTGGTCGTAACCTAACCATTGTACCGTGCGCAGGTGCAAGTATGGGCAGCAGGCATTAACCTAACATTTTGCCGCAAGAGCGGCCATGGGGACATCCGCGTATTTGCTTCGCAAATACGCACCGGCTGCGGTCGGCAGACCCGGTCCGCGCACACGCACGGGCACAGCGGGTTGGACCCGACGTTCCCGAGGTCCCCCGTACTCGATGGAGCGGGCAACGGGACATCCGCGTATTTGCTTCGCAAATACGCACCGGCTGCGGTCGCCTATCGGCGACCTTGCCTGCTCGCTATAAACGCTTCGCGTTTATTTAACGCTCGCACCCTGTCGGGTTCGAGTCCCGGCACTTTATTGAAAAAGGCACGGTAACGAAACGTTACCGTGCCTGAAATTCGAATGGAGCGGGCAACGGGACTCGAACCCGCGAGTGTCAGCTTGGGAAGCTGATGCCTTACCACTTGGCGATGCCCGCTTGTGTGTTGGCTAGTATAACGCGGTTGTCTTGTTCGATACAAGGGTGGTGATGCTTGTTTTAGCTGTGGAGATTCGTTTGAAAATCGCGTCAATTGTGGAGATGAGGACCTTTGACCTCCTGTTCTCCTTATCTTCTACCTGCGCTTTTGCTTGATTGTTGTATTTGAGCTCAATTTGTCAGGAATTGGGCAAGCTTTTGGTCAGGCTCCGGTACTTACCCGCATGAACCTCGGGGGTAGCCTCATCCTACGCGTCGCAGCCTCCCCGTGCGGCGCACGAGGGATAAGGAGCAGCCATGTCCAACGCACCCACGCACTCTGTCCACAGCGCAATCGCAACAGGTCCGCTGCTCCTGCTCCTCTTCCTGCTTTTCGGCTGCCTGGCACCGGGAGCCGTATTTGCCGTCGATGGCTACGACCAGCTCGGCTTCCGCACTATTAGCGATGATTGTGGGCCCTTCTTCATCGGCAAGTATGAAGCTCAAGACACCTCGATTGCCTACTGCATGAACCAGGAGCGCCCCGGCCCCACCAAACCGGGCGGCCCATGGCTCAACTTTGATCAAGGCTGGGTGTGGCTCGACGACGAGTTCGCGGCAATCGTTTGTCACGGATATCCCACCACCACGTCGTTTGGCGGTTACCATCTTTCACCCGATCGCGCCCGCGCCGCCACCCAGCTTGCCGTATGGATGCTCAACGGCACTACCCATGTCGACGGCACCTACTCCTACACGACCGCTCAGGGTAAAACCAAGAGCGGACACTTTACCGCCGACAATGAAGTCATGGCGGCTGCGCGGTGGCTCCACGACAGCGCAAAATCAGGAAGCATCGAAGCCGCTCCGCACCGCGCGCGACGCTATCTAGGGGCCGTATCGGGCGGCAGCAAACGTCAAGACATGCTCTATGTACTGCCGGCGGTCTCTGTTTCCTTCCAAAAGCAGTCTGCTAACACCGTTATTACCAGCGGAAACAATACCTATCAGTTTACCGGGGCAACATTCGATATTTTTGAGAGCGCCAGCGGCGCGCGTGTCGGCACCATCAAGATGGACAGCAACGGTCGAGCGCAAGCAACACTTCTGCCCAACACGGCATACTACCTAGTTGAAACGAAGGCGCCGGCCGGCTATGTCCCCCGCCACGATCGTATTGCCTTTACCACGGGGAATGACGGCGGGCGGGTCGCCATTGATGAACAGCCCGGCACCATCAATCTGCGTATCGTAAAACTCGATGCCGCGACGAATGCCGGCCCCCAGGTGGGATCTTCACTCGCAGGAGCAGAGTTCACGTGTGTGTCGCAATCAACCCCTGGATGGGCACAAATCCTCACGACCGACGAAAGCGGTCGGGCCACCCTCGCCGATGTCCCCTTAGGAACCTTTACCATCTACGAATCAAAAGCCCCCGAGGGCTACCTGCCATCGAACGACAGCTGGACATATACCGTTGGAGCCGACCAGCTCGGCGATTCAGGCGTGGTCGAGATCGAATCTCGCGTTTCCGATATCCCCATTGCGTTTAACCTTGAGATTTCCAAATTCAAGGATTACGGCAATAGCGACCAATCCGGCCTGGAGCAGCCGGCGGAAGGTGTTGTCTTTGAGGTTGTCAGCAACAGCTCTCAGCAGGTTGTTGGCACACTGACCACAAACGTCTATGGCTTTGCCTCCACCAAAGATCAGCCCGAAGCATGGTTCGGCGCAGGCAAGCGACCCGCCGGTGTCCACGGAGCCGTCCCATACGACCGTGCCGGCTACACGGTTCGCGAGGTTCCGGAAACCGTCCCCGAGGGTTTTAAACGTGCAGGGGAATGGACCGTCGGGGCCAATCAGATTTCCGACAGCGCCGAGCTTCAATATATCGTGGACAACCACGCTCTGTCGACGCATCTCCAGATTGTAAAACGCGATGCCCAAACAGGCGCTTCTGTTCCACTAGCCGGATTCACCTTCCAACTACTCGACAGCAATCACGAATCTGTCTCACAAACTTGCTGGTATCCAGCACATAACGTAATGGACACCTTTACGACTGACGCGACCGGGACCGTCACACTGCCCGAATCGCTCGTGCCGGGCACCTATTATGTACGCGAAACCTCGGCCAAAGAGCCCTATCTTGTCGGCGAGGAGATCGAGGTAAACATACCCGCCGACATGAACCTAACGCCCGTTGCAATCGCCTCGTATTATGACCACGCCGCGACCGGAAACATCAGGATCGTTAAAACCGATGCCATAGACGGCAGCAGCCTCGCGGGCGCCGTCTTTGAGATCCGTGCCTCGAGTGATATCGTGCGCCCCGACGGTAGCATTGCCGCGCTCGACGGTGAGACTGTCGCTACCATCACGACGGATGAAACTGGAGAAGCACGCGCGGACAACCTCCCGCTGGGACTTGGCACCGCACGCTACGAGGTTGTCGAGACTCAAGCGCCGGCAGGCTTCTTGCTCGATCGGACAACCCATATTGTCGACCTTACTTATGCCGACCAGAAAACACCCGTTGTAGAAGCACGGCTTAACGTATCCGACGATTACACCAAGGTTGATATCTCCAAGGTCGATGCAAGCGGTGAGCAGGAAGTGGAAGGCGCACAACTCACCTTATATGGTCCCGATAAAACCGAAATAGACTCCTGGACCTCATCCGACAAGCCACACCGCGTCGAACATCTTGCACCCGGCACCTACTCGTTGCGCGAAATGATGTCTCCGCGGACCTATGACCTTGCCGAGGAAATAACGTTTGAAATAAAGGATACGGGAGAAGTCCAATCCGTCGCGATGAAGGATGCGCCCATCGAGATCAAGGGGCAGGTCGACAAGCGTCAGGAACTTGTCCAACCTATCGAAAAGGGCCTGTTGGCTAACGGCGATGGTAAAAATCGCGCCGCGACGCAAACTAATACGGATGGACTTTTCTCCTATACCATCGACGCTCGAAACGATTCCGCTACTTGGGTTGATGAGTTTACGATTACCGATGATCTTGAGTGCGCCAAAGACGGCACGGCGAGATTCATCTCAATCGAAACCCCCGTCGCCATCGGCGACCTCAACGGTCTGTGCAACGTGTGGTATCGCACGACGCCGTTGGACTCGACAGACGTCGATGAGCCGGCGAACGCGACACTTGACGATGGACACGAAAATCCTTGGCTTGAGTCCGACGAAGTAAAAGAGAGCCTTGGTGAGGACTGCCGCCTCGTCGATTACGACGGCTGGCGCCTCTGGAAGGCGGATGTCTCGACCACGGAATCCACCACACTCGAGGCGGAAGAGCTCGACCTTGCATCCAATACCGTCGTAACGGGCATTCGAATTGAATACGGTGCGGTAGCCGCCGACTTTACGACTCGAAGCGATGCGGATTCTTGGACCCGCGATGATCTCAAAGATGAGCACGACGACCTTGACGATGCCAAAGCAATCCTTGGCACAGACGCTCGGGGCGCAGTCGTGCACATGCAGGCAACGTCGGCTTATACGCCCCAAACCGCACTCACCAACAGCGCACGCGTCGATCTTTGCCGCAACGGTGGCGGCGATAAACTTGAGTCACATGACGAGGACAGCGTCATTCAACGCTGTACCCTACCGCAGGACCTACCGGCAACAGGATCAGTTCCCATCGCCGCTTGCATCACCGCGCTCCTGACCTCGGGTGCCGCAGCCCTATGGTTCGCTCGCCTTAGGTCGATCCCAAAGAAGCGCTAGCGCGATGAAAAAGCGGGCGAGCCAGTCCCCTGGCTCGCCCGCTTTCAATCATGTAAATCGCCGTATCTACTCTGCAGACGAAGATCCACCATCAACGATTGCCTGCTCGGACTCAGGAATCCCATCGGCACCCGTACTCTGTTCTTGCTCCACCTCTTCGCTGATTGCGGAGGCGGGGGTCGAGCCCTTTGCACCCACGATGTAGGCAGCCCCAAATCCTAACGCAATGGCAATCAAGGTCAAAATCACGTAGACAGGCCAATGGCGCTTAATATACGAAAACACGTTGACTCCTTAGAGCTCCGTCTACGAACGGCGGATAACCTCGGTCACGACCTCGGATACCGTAGCGATGTTCGTCGGGTTGACATTGTGGGGCAGGTCATCCTCGGTACGAGCGCAAGCCAGACGCGTGCCGTCCACGCCGGCGATGGTAAGGGCTCGGCGGCTCGCCTCGAGCGCGGCATAGGCATCGGTCTTGGCATAGGGCATCTCGAGCGCGCCACAATCGACATGGAACGACTTGCAGACCTTGCTGACCAGGTTCATGATGCGGCGATCGCCCTTGAGCAGTTGTTGTTCGCCCTCGACCGTCACCACCGAAAGCCTACCGGCGCCGACGGATTCAAGATTGATAAAGAATACGCCGCGGAGCTTATCGCGATGCGAAGCCAAGAAGGCCTTCATGCCAGCGCCATCACAATCCGAGGCGCCCGTTGCCACAAACCAGATATCGTGACCGAGCAGCTCATCATCGCCCATAGAGGCGACAGCCGAGAGCATATCTTCGGAAGAAGCGCCATCGGAAGACGTAGCGCCACCCTTCCAGCCATCGTTATCGTCCTCGAAGTTATCCCACGAACCGATACCGCGACCGGACTTCTTGGCATCGTAATCGTCTTCGACGCCCAGCCAGTCACTCATGCTGTCCTGCTCGTTTTTCTTTTTACGGCCGAACAGACCACCCAGGCCGCGCTTACGAGACTTGGGTGCCGCCGGGGCGGGAGCCGAAATGGTCTCGATCGGCTGTGCGCCCGACGCAACGGGCATAGGAGGCGCAACGGGTGCCGATGTGGGTTCGGGGCCCTGGGCAGTAGCAAAGGGATCGTTGACCTGTGCGGAGGGGTCGGGAAGGTCGAACAGCGACGTGCGAGACGCAACGTTTGCCTGCTTCATAGACGGCAGCGACGGATCGGGGACCGAAGCCAGCGGAGACGAGGAAGGTGCAGGCGACGGTGCCGACGCCGGATCGGGAACATTCATCTGCGGGCGCGGCGATGCCTGGGAGGAAATCTGGGCCATAAGGGAATCGACCGTTTCGTCCTGGGTGGGAGCGACATTGGCAACCGTGGCACCTGAACCACTCGGGGTCGGCATGGTGAAAATCTGCGTGGAATAAGGCCTCGACTCATCCGTCTCGGGAGTCTCGGAAACCGCAGGCACTTCCTCCTGCTCGACCTCGGTCGAATCATCTTGCTCGGCTGCCGCGTATTGCTCTTCGTCAGAGTTGGCCTCGACGGGCTCGTCCTCGGCGGCATCTTGGATTTCGGCAGCATCAACAGGCTCGTCATCGTCTGCCGCGCCGCCCTGCTCATCGGAAACAGGAAGGGGCTCGGCAATCGCGGTGCCCTGTTTTTCAAACGTTATCGTGGAATCGAACTGCGCGGCATCAAACGACATGGTGCTATCGACGTGCTGCTGAGCCTCGAAAGACGTCGTCGCTTCAACAACATCCGCGGACGCCGGTTGCTGGGACTCAAAGGACGTTGTAGCTTCGGCGGCTTCGACGGGCGCGGACTGCATAGCCTCGTTCTGCTCGAACTCTTGCGCCGCGAGCTCACGTGCCGCCTCGGCTGCCTGCTGCTGAGCGATAGCCTCCTGCTCGGCAGCCTCGCGTGCGGCAGCGCGCTTCTCCTCGAAATCGTCGACAAATTTCTTGCCCTTTGCAAACGCACCCTTAAAGAAGTTGGAAGCGCTGGCGCCAATCGACGAGAACGCGGATGCAATGTCGGCATGCGGCGTTGCCGCGGGAATCTCGGCCGAGAAATCAGTATCGCTCTCGTAAGACACGCGCCTCGGTTGTTCAACGTAATCGTCGTCAGACTCGTCCGCAACGTCTTGCGCCGGTGCGGCGGGAGCCAAAATGTCCAGTCCTGCCGCGGGATCGAACGCGGACACCGCCTCGGGATCGGCAACGGCAGCGGTAACCGCGGCAGACTCATCATCCGCAGCGACAACGGGCGCAGGCGCAGCCACGACGGGGGCAGGCTCGGGCTCAAACGTTGGCTCCTCGCCCTCCTCGTAATCGAGCGTGCAGGACTCGGGAAGCATTCCGAGCGCACGGATGGCATCCGAACCAAAGCGGATGTTGCCGGCGGCGTTGCGATAGAGCTTGGGCTCGGGCTCGGCAGACTCCTCCGCCGGCTCGGCAGCGGGAACCTCGTCATTGAACTCTTCGGCTTGGGCAGCCTGATTCTGATCCTCAGGCACGATAGCGCCGATCAGCGTCTCGTCGGCAGACGCACCCTCAAAGCCCTCGATTTGCTCGTCGAAAGCCTCACCCTGTTCGGGTTCGGTCCGAGTGTCGGGAGCAATCGGCTGACCGAACTCGTCCTCGGCGTAGGTAGGCTCTTCGTACTCGATGGTGTTACCGTAGTCGTTTTGCTGCTGGGCCGCGGCATACTCCGCCGCTGCACGCGCCATTTCCTCGGCACGACGCTTTTGCTCCCCAAAATAGGTATCGAACGGAACATCGTCGGGAAACTCGTTTTCACCCTGGAAGGGAGCAACGTTGTCCATAACGCCGAGCATAGCGGCGACAGAAGACTTGTTGCACACCGCGCCGGACGTATAGGGAAGAATATGGCGGTTAGAGATGATGTTTGCCGCGTTGGCAAGTGCAACGAGGGAAGCGAGGATCGCGACAATCCACAGCAGAACCTTGAGCGCGCCGGGGAGCGGCAGGATACGCAGGATGGCAACGGCAGCGGGGGCAACCGTGGCAACGGGCAACAGCTTGGCGATGAGCGCACGATACGAAGCATAGGGCTCGCGGGCGAGCAGCTCAGCACGGGGAGAGTCGTAGTGTGCGACAACGACCACCGGGCGGTTACGCGGGGACGCGAGCGGGCCCGAGGCCTTGTGGTAGGCGATGACATTTTGGCTCACGCCCGTCTTGCCCAGACGCGAAACCACGGGGTGGCCCGTGCGCTCGAGCACGTAAAGAACGGCGCCGACAATAGCCAGCAAGGTGCCGACCAAGCCGATACCGGCGCCGATGCCCATCAGCAGGGCGCCGGCAAACGCAAGAATACCGGTAACGGCAAATGCCAATCTACTGGGCGCCGGGGCATTGAACTCCTGAACCTCGGGATCAAAGCCGTGGTTGCGGAAGATCTGAGCGATATCCTCGGCAGCCAAGCGCTCTTCTTCGCTGCATGCCGGCGTAATGCCGGTGTTCTGCAGCAGGTGGTTAATATAGTTCTGGGTGTTCGCCATGTGCGCTCCACATCCATAATCCGACAAATAGGCCCAATGCATGCACATTAGAACCGTATATAGTCGAAAGTATACCCCGAGCGAGCGCAAACGACCGAATTCGGGCCATCTTAACGCCCCGAGCGGACAAGGATATAGCCTAATCTCCATATCGGACTAAAATCATGGCAGCAAACTACCTTCTCATGCGAGGATTCTATGACGGCAAGCGACGCGACCGCGACAATTAAAAAGGGAAGTTCGGAGCCCGGTTTCGATAAAACGGCTCAGCGCATCCTCAATCTTTTCTTTGTGCTCAACAGCTCCCCCGAACCGCTGACGACCGAGCAGATCGTCTTGGATTCTGACCTGGGATATGGCTCGGGCAACATCGACTCGGATAAGCGCAAGTTTCGGCGCGATCGTGACAAACTGCTCGAGCGTGGCATCTTAATCAAGGAGGTTCGCCCCGCCGGTGCGCAGGAGACCGAGGAAAGCTCGTGGACAATCGACCGCGAGCACACGTTTGCTGCAGGCGGCCTCATCACCGCAGACGACGCCGATATCCTACTCAACGCCATCGACCAGACGCTAGCGGCCGGCTCTTCCACCTTTGCCGCGCCGCTTGCCGATATTCGCTCCAAAATTGCCTACCTCACCGGCATGTCGGCGGTGGACGAAGTACCGATCCGCCGCTCTCCCACCGTCGATGCGGTATGGAGCGCCTTTGCCGAGCGATGCGCGCTGCGATTTTTATATCAGAACGGACGCGGCGAGCAGAGAGAACGTACCGTCTGCGTCTACGGCATGTTCGAGCGCGAGGGCGTGGCTTACTTCTGCGGCCTCGACAATGTCACCGACGACATCAGGACATTCCGCTGCGACCGTATCGTTCGCGCATGGCGTCCTTCGAAGGCCTACGCCATCCCTGCGGACTTCAATCTCAACGACTATCTGTTCTTTGAATTCGATTTCGCCGACCGACCGCCCGTTGCAGCCACGTTCTCGTTCGCCCCTCAGACGCAGATCGATATGATCAACGGCCTCACGCGCGGGCGAGGTGAGTTCACACACACCGATGCGGGATGGATCTGGACCGTTGACGTGCGCGACCTTGAAGCCGCCGCCTCATTTTGCATGGCCCACGCCATGGACGGCATGAGGCCCATGGCCCCCAAATCGCTCAAGCAGGCGTGGAACCACCTCATAGAAAGGACGGTGCACGAGCATGCCCGTGCGTAAACTCACCAGCGAGCAGAGACTCTCGCGCGCCATCGACATCATGGAGGCCCTCTACGCCGCCGGCGATGGCGGCATGACACGAACCGAGATTTGCAGCCGCTTTGACATCACGGGGGCGTCGCTCGACGAGATTCTCGAGATCGTCTCGACGCTCGCGGACCGAGAATCGGGCGCGCGCATCATCTGCGAATGCCGCGGCGAGCGCGTGGCCCTCACTGGTGACGCCGGGCGCGTGCTACCGTTGCGCCTGAGTGCCGCCGAGGGCGCCGTGCTCAACCATGAACTTGAATCGTTGGGGATCGAGCCGCAGACGGCAGCTCGGATTCGACATGCCCTTCTACCCGAAGAGCTCGGCTATAACCAGCGCGTCTTTGACACCGTCAACCACGGGTCGCACTGGCAGCAGCTGAGCTGCGCCATTCAGGACGGTGTTCGCTGCCGCATCTCGTATCGCTCGATGGACGATGCGCGGCCACGCGAGCGTCTGGTCGACCCCTTGCGCATTACGGCAAACGGCGACCAAACATACCTGATTGCCTGGGACATCGCGATCGATGAGCAGCGCACCTATCGCATGGATAAAATCGAGGGACTCACCTTGACGGAAGACTCCGTCGTGCCTCACACACCGGGCGTCGCATCCCTCCACGATTCCCTTGCCCGGACGCAGCGTAGCGCAAAGCTCTTGATGCCATTCGATATGGCGGAGCATCTGGACTGGGCCGGCATCACCCTAATCGAGCGCAGCGGGGCAGACATGGCAACGGTAACCGTGCATTACGGCTCCGAGCGTTGGCTACTGAGCCAGGTAATCGCAGCGGGCGGAGCCATCCGCATCTTGGATGACCCCGCCCTGTCAAAGCGTCTGTGCGATATGGCAAAAACCCTCGTCTGTCCGCTTTAGCGCCGCCGCTCGTGACGTGCGCGCCACAGTTGCAGATAGTGACCGATCTGCGCCGATTCGATGCGCTGGTAGGAGCTCGTGGGCAGCGACGTTAAGAACTTCTTTCCGTAGCCCTTCGTCACCAGGCGCGGGTCGGCCAGAATCAGCACGCCGCAATCGGTCGACGAGCGGATAAGGCGGCCGGCCGCCTGCTTAACCTCGAGCACCGCCTCGGGCAGCGAATAGCGCGCCCAAGCGCGGTCTTCGCGCAGGTTGCGCTCGCACGAGAGCGGGTCCGTGGGGCTCGAGAACGGCAGCTTGGGAATGATGACGCAACGCAGCGTCTCGCCGCTGGCGTCAAACCCCTCCCAGAAGGCCTTAAGCGCAAAAAGCGACGAGGTCGGCTCGTTGATAAACCGGTCGCGCAGGCGACGAGGAGATGAGTTGCGCTGCTGGCAGTCGAGCTCCAGACCCGCACGGGCCATCTTGGGCTCAACGCGGGCGTACAGGTCTTCCATGTCGCGCCGATTGGTGAACAGTGTGAGCACCGATCCGCCCATGGCAAGATGGGCGTCGACCAGCACGCGCTCGAGCGCCGTAAGATAGCTCTCGCGATCGCGCGGATCGGGGATATCGCCCGCAACGACTACAGCCATGTTCGAATCGAAGTCGTAGCTCGAGTCCAAGTGCAGCGATGAGGATGTTGAAGCACCGATGCGATCGAGGCCGACCGCATGGTTAAAGTGTTCAAAGCTTTTGGCCACCGTCATAGTCGCCGAGGCAAAGATAGCCGTGTGAACCTCGGGCAGCCACTCGGTTGCCAAGGCCTCGCCAATGTCGATGCGCTCTGCGGTCATCGACTCTCCGCCGGCACGCAGCCTGCGATTGACCTGCAGCGAATACACGTAGTGTTCATCGGTGCCATCAATGATGAGTTTGAGGTTCTCGACCAGCTCGTGCAGGCGACGCGAGATATCACCCAGGTCAACAACAACCTCGGGCTTGTCGGCGGCGACGGCTTGCACCAGCGCGTCGACGCTCTTGTCAGCCTGTTCCAATGCGTCGATGCCAGTGTAGGCCGACTGTAAGAAATCATGCCAGTCGTCAGATTCGCGCAGCTCGGGGCCAATCCATAGATTGGCATTGTCATAACCCCCACGCGCACGGCGGCCGAGCTCGCGAACGCCATCGAACACGTCGGCGATTGCCATGCTCGCGCGCGCAACCGTCGACGTCGCCTTGGCAGTAAGGCCCAGATAGAGCGTAGAGCCCTCGGAGGTTGCCAAATCACGGGAAACCTGGCTTAGCGCGCCGGTGCTCGAGCCACCCAGGCGCTCAAACAGAACGCGTGATTCGTCCGCCGACACCACGCGCGCCCACTGGCGGCGCGCCTCGCGCTCGATGGAATGGGCCTCGTCGATTACCCAATGACGAATCGGAGGTAAAATCCTGCCCTCGGCCGCGACATTGCGGAACAGCAGGGAATGGTTGGTGACCACCACATCGGCATGCGCCGCACGACGGCGAGCGCCGTGGACCAAACATTTATCAGGGAAAAACGGGCAGAGGCGACGAGCACACTCGCGCGAGGCCGTCGTAAAGTCGGGACGGTTGACGCTGCGCCACCGAATGCCGAGCGAGTCGAGGTCGCCATCGGCTGATTGGCAGACGTACGCCATAATGACCGCGACCGCCGTGAGCGTGTCCGCCGGATCGCGCTTGGTGGTAATCTCGACCTGGCCTCGGCTCATGCGCTCAAGCTTGCGCAGGCACGGATAGTGGTCATAGCCCTTGAGAGCGCAAAATGACAGACCACCGTCCAGTTGCTCGGCAAGTTTTGGCAGCTCATGGTACATGAGCTGGTCGGCAAGATTGTTCGATTTGGTCGCAATACCAACCGTGATGTTGTTACGGCGTGCTGCCTCGGCAAAAGGCACCAGATAGGCCATCGATTTGCCGACGCCCGTGCCCGCCTCAATTACGCGATGTGTGCCCGTGACCAGCGCATCGCGGACCTCGAGCGCCATCGCGATCTGCTCATCACGCGGCTCGTAAGTGGGATACATGCGATTGACCAGGCCACCCGGCGCATAGTCTGCCTCAATCTCCTCACGACTCGGCATCTTGAGGACCGGCAGTTCGTCGGCGTCCACCCGATCGTCGGCGCGATCGGCCTTGAGAACGTCAGCACGAGCGGCGCTGAGAGAGAAGATAGAACCAGGGTTCTGCCCCGCCAAGAATGAGAAGATAGGACGATAGGACCAAGGCACATCCGGATGCATGTCGGCTAGGCGCGCCATGAGGCCCTGGGGCAAGTCGGTGAGCGCCACGAGCAACACACGCCATACGCCACACAGGGCGTCGACGTCGGCATTGGCACGGTGTGATACCGAGTCACAGCCAAACAGATCGGCCATAAAAGACAGCTTGTGCGAGGCCAGGCGCGGAAGCGCGATGCGCGACAGCGCCAGCGAATCGATCCAGATATCGCTCACGTTGACGCCGCCTTTGACCGACTCGATAAACGAGCGATCGAACGTGGCGTTATGTGCGATCACCGGGCAACCACCGACAAAATCGGCGAGAGCGGCGACGGCCTCAGCGGCCGACGGGGCATCTGCCACATCGGCATTTGTAATGCTCGTGAGCTCGGTAATCTCGGCGGGAATTAGCTGCTTGGGATGCACGAAGGTATCGAAGCGGTCGACGATCTCGCGGCCCGAAAGACGGGCCGCCGAGATCTCGATCAGCTCGTTGTCCTGCACCGAAAGACCTGTGGTCTCGGTATCGAGGACAATCACATCTTCCTCGATAAGGCCGAAGGACTGCGTTTTGGCGCGTTCGGCAAGCGTGGCATAGGAGTCGATGACAAACTGCGGCGTTCCTGACGAAACCGCGTCCTCGATTAGCATGCAATGCCCGCTCGACGAAGGCCCATACGGATCAGGCTGTCACAGACCTGCGGGAACGTCATGTCGTCTGTGTGGCGAATCTCATCCGGATACAGCGACGTATCGGTCATGCCGGGAATGGTGTTGGTCTCGAGGATGACGGGGCCGTCCTCGCTCACGATAAAATCGCTGCGCGAGATGCCCAGGCAACCGAGGGCCTTGTGAGCAGCACAGGCAAGCTCCTGAGCGCGAGCGTAATTCTCGGGTGAAATCTGCGCCGGAATACGATGGATGTCCGTAGGGTCGACATACTTCACGTCCAGATCGTAGAACTCACAGTCCTCGGGCTTGCGAATCTCGACAATCGGCAGGGCGCGCACGTCGTCCTCGCCGTACACGCCGACGGTGATCTCGGTACCCTCGATGCACTTCTCGACCAGCACTTTGTCGCCGTACTCAAACGCCTTGGCGATTGCCGCGGGCAGCTCGGAGGGCTCATGGACCAGGGAAATGCCATAGCTGGAACCGTTGACGGCCGGCTTCACAAAGCAGCGCTCGCCACAAACCTCGACGATATGATCGATATCGACTTCATCGCCCACCTCGAGCGCAAGGCCGGGGGCAATGGGAATGCCCGCCTTGGCGTACAGGAGCTTAGAGACCTCCTTGTCGGCACCGCAGGCGCTGGCAAGCACGCCCGAAGCCGTGTAGGGGATACCCAGGGTCTCCATGGCGCCTTGCATGGCGCCATCCTCGCCGCCGGCACCGTGCATGGCGATAAACGCCACGTCAAAGCCGCCGGTTGCCATGGTTACCATAAAGTCATCAGCGGCCGTATCGAGCAGCTCCACCGAGGTGTAGCCGGCTTCCTTCAGTGCCACCACAACGTTCTTTCCCGAATTAAGCGAGATCCCGCGCTCAGCGGAATGACCGCCCGCCAAGACCGCTACGTGCATGTTCTCTAGGCTTTTACCCGGCATGGGCAGACTCCTCCTCTATAATTTCTGCAGCTGATACCATATTGTAGCGATACCCTCTACGTTTCCCCAAAATCGAAAGGCTTCCATGAATCCCAGGACTAAATCTCAGGACATTCGCGACTTGAGCCAAAACGATATTCGCGAGCTCGTGGCCGAGCTTGGCCAGCCCGCCTTCCGCGCGAAGCAGCTCATCGAATGGGTCTTTGAGAAGAACGTTTGTTCGTTCGACGACATGACCAACCTTCCCAAGGCTTTCCGCGAGCAGCTTAAAGAGGCTTTTGCCTTTGATACGCCGACTGAACTCACCAAGCAGGTTTCCAAAGATGGCTCGCGCAAGTATCTGCTCGAGTACCACGACGGCATTTCCGTCGAAACTGTCGGTATGCCCCGTCGCAACAAGCTTTCCGTCTGCGTTTCCACCCAGGCAGGCTGCGGCATGGGCTGTGCCTTTTGCGCTACCGGTCTCAACGGCCTCAAGCGCTCTCTGACCGCTCAAGAGATCGTCGACCAGGTACTTCATGTATCCAACGACTTTGGCGAGCGCGTCACGAGCGTTGTCTTCATGGGCCAGGGCGAGCCGTTTGCCAATTACGACGAGGTTCTCAAGGCGTTGCGAATCCTCAACGACCCCGATGGCATCGGTATCGGTGCTCGTCACCTCACCGTCTCTACCAGCGGCGTTATTCCCGGTATTCGCAAATTTGCCGACATCCCCGAGCAGTTCACGCTTGCCGTTTCCCTGCATTCCGCCATCCAGTCGACACGCAATAAGCTAATGCCCGGTGTTAAGAAGTACACGCTACTTCGCCTTCACGAGGCGCTTCAACTCTACACCGAGAAGACTGGCCGCCGCCCGACCTATGAGTATGCCATGATCGAAGGCGTCAACGATACGAATCCCGAGATGCAGGCGCTCTGCGACTTCTGCGAGGGAACGTTGTGCCACGTTAACCTGATTCAGCTTAACGACATCGAGGGCAGCCCGCTCAAGCCGTCGCCGATTCATAAGGTTGAGGATCTTCAGCGTCGTCTTGAGTCCCGTGGCATCGAGACCACGATTCGTAACTCCCGTGGTAACGATATTGACGCCGCTTGCGGACAGCTGAAGCAGCGCTTCAAAGTTCAGAAGAACGCATAGGGGAGTCGCACCCCAAAACGTTTCATGTGAAACATCGAACGGCCCCGGTTACAGGAGATGCAACCGGGGCCGTTTTATTTATTGACCTTAATTTTGAATCAGCTGCTACCTGTCCCATTTTTTACGGCCAAAATAAGGGGTCCTTGCCTCGTGAATCAGACAAGGACCCCTCAAAATATGCTAAGTAATTGTTAGGTACCTAATAGCCTACATTTTCCCATTGGTTACTAACCCAACCTTGATTAATCTTGGGATTCTTCGTTACCTGAGCCGTACGCATGGCAACATCTTCTGTCATAACATCCATTTTCTTCTTGGATGTATCGACAATATCTTGCGCACTACGAAGCAAACGACCTCGAAGTTCATCGTCTGTCGCGATCTTATAGCCAGCAAAGGCACCAGCCGCGACAGTCGTCGCCAATGCAATCGCAGTTAAAATCCTATTCCTCATCTTGGCCTCCTTGATCAAACTGAATCATTTCGCCAAGAATACGAGAGAGCTCTTCCTCGTCTTTAAACTCAATCTCAATCTTATTCTTTCCACGCGAGCTCTTAACACGCACGTTGGTATTAAAAACCTGACGAAGCACGCGGGCAGCCTTTTTAAAAGACTGAGGCGTTGCAGGCCTCGGCGTCTTAGGTGTCTCTCCGGCAGAAAACAACGGAGCAAGATTTTCTGTCGCTCTTACGGAAAGGCCCTCTGCAACAACCTTCTCTGCAAGTCGAATTCGAGCGTCCTCATAGGGAACTGCAAGAATCGCACGTGCATGACCAGCAGTAAGTTTGCCCTCAAAAATCATCTGCTGAACAACTTCAGGGAGATCGAGAAGGCGCAGCGAGTTTGTAATTGCAGAGCGTGACTTGCTGACTGCCTTCGACAATGCCTCCTGGGTCATACCGCTGGCATCGATAAGCTGGCGATAGCCCTTAGCCTCTTCGACGGGATTCAGATCAGAACGCTGAAGGTTTTCGATCAGAGCAAGAGCCAGCATCTCTTCATCATTAACATCTTTAATGATGACAGGCAGCTCCTCAAGACCAGCAAGCTTTGACGCTTGGTAACGACGCTCACCAGCGATGATCTCATAGCCGTTTCCATGCTTGCGAACCAAAAGCGGCTGCAAGACGCCATGTTCTTGGATTGATTCGCTCAACTCACGAAGTTCAGTTTCGTTAAAGTGAATTCGCGGCTGATTAGGGTTGGGAACGATATCCTCAATAGGTAGTTTTGTTTCAGATGCGGCATTCGAAGCCGATGCAGCCGAACCACCGGTCTCATACTCGGCCTCTGAGACCAAAGCATTGAGTCCACGTCCCAATCCGCCACGTTTCTTTACACTAGGCACGCTTGATCACCTCTTTTGCAAGGTTCATATATGCTTTTGCACCCTTATTTTGAGGTGCATAGGTAATTACCGGTTCCCCAAAAGACGGAGCTTCGGAGATTTTAACCGTACGGGGGATCAACGTCTTAAATGCCTTATCACCAAAGTACGATTGAACCTCCTCAACAACCTGATTCGATAGAGAAGTACGCGAGTCATACATGGTCATAAGCACACCGTAGGTGTCTAAGCCCTTGTTCAGACGAGATTTGACCATCTTCATTGACTCAAGCAGCTTCGTAACGCCCTCGAGTGCGTAATACTCGCACTGGATCGGAATCAAAACGCTGTCTGCTGCGGTCAAAGCGTTGATAGTAAGCAGGCCGAGCGAAGGAGGGCAGTCAATGAAAATAAAATCGAACTCGTCCTGAATCGGCTCAAGCAAATCTTTGAGACGGGTTTCACGAGCAATTGCGCTTACGAGTTCAATTTCCGCGCCTGCAAGCTGAATTGTAGCCGGAATTACGAATACCTTTTTGCAATTTGTATCAAGAACAAGCGATTCTGCCGGCACATCATTCAGCAATGCATCATAGATGCAGTGATCAAGGTCTTCTTTTTCAATTCCGAATCCACTGGTGCTGTTTCCCTGCGGATCAAAATCAACAATCAGTGTCTTACGACCCTGCTCACCCAGTGCTGCTGCAAGGTTTACAGCCGTCGTTGACTTACCGACGCCGCCTTTTTGATTGATGATTGCAATGATACGCGTGTCTTTTGCGCTCTTAGAACGCTTAACGTCGCGAAATCCCACGGTCCCTCCTGGTGTGTATTAAAGCTGTCAAACGGAGGATGTTTCACGTGAAACATTCCGAATCGATAGCAACTGCTATGTTTCACGTGAAACACTGCAAGCTGTTAGTAACCATTATGTTTCACGTGAAACATCATGGCAAGCGGATTCTTCTTTGCCATGCCATTTGCACGAGGCAATGAAACGGATGCTGAATGACTCTTCTTAAGAACAATGAACTCCCTGTGACCCAAGCCTTCAGGCAAATCAATTGCGTCATTCAGAAGCAAAGTGAAGCCGCAAATCTTAGCTGCTGACATGCCGGAAGCAAGCTCCTCATCCGAAGGATTGCCCTTGGTGATAACAAATAGCCCTCCATCCTTCAGGTACGGAGCCGCATACTCAACAAGAATCGGTAGAGGGGCCAGTGCGCGGGCGGTTACAACGGAGAACTGTTTCTTATGGCTTCGAGCATATTCTTCAAGACGATCATGAACCGCATGAGCATGTTTCAATCCAAGAGCATGGACAAAGGAATTAACCGCATCAACCTTCTTGCCAACAGAGTCAATATAAGTAGCTTTACGATGCGTGGTTATGGTTAATGGAATACCAGGGAAGCCCGCACCTGTTCCCATATCGAGCAAAGCTCCCTCAGGAGCCTTATTGATATAGGGGAGCAAAACAAGTGAGTCGAGGATATGAAGTACGGCAGCATCTTCTACGTTAAGAATACGGGTGAGATTGGTTGTCTTATTTGTTTCTAGAACCAAATCCAAATGCTGGATACATTTCCTCAGCTCAATATCAGTTACGCTCAAGGAATATTCTTTGCAATAGGAAGTTAGGCGACTCAACATCTCGTCAGCCTGCTGATCGGTAAGTACAAACAACAGAAGCTCCTTTCTGACAAAAATCAGCGTATCGAGAACTTTTGACAAAAAAAGGGGACGTGGAAACCACGTCCCCCTAGCATAAGCTCGAGTAGATTATCGAGCAACAATCACCACATGGCGATCAGGGTCAGAACCCTCAGAATGAGTATCGACTGAATCGTTGCCACGAAGTGCAATGTGAACCAGTCGGCGCTCGTAGGCATTCATGGGCGGAAGCGAAACACTCTTATGAGTGCGGATGGCACGCTCGGCAGCAGACTGAGCCATGGAGGCGACCTTATCCTGACGGCGACTCTTGTATCCCTCGACGTCCACTACAACCGGATACCTAAAGCCAAGCTTGCGGCTCACCAGCAAAGAGAACATAACCTGAAGAGCATCAAGAGTGCGACCATGACGGCCAATGAGAACAGCAAGGTCGGGAGCCGTTACATCCAAAATCAGCTCACCCTCGTCGCCCTCATACTCATCGATAGGAGAGTTGGCGGCATCGAAGTGCGAAAGGATGGAACGCAGGATGGAAATCGCAACATCGGCAATGGTGTCGAGCTCCTCATCGGTCAGCTCTTCACCAGCCTTGTAGCGCTGTGCAATCTCGGGATAATCGCCCGCGACCTGCGGGGCAACCTCCTCAAGCATATCCTCGATGATCTCTTCAGACATAACGTACTCCAAAAGTTAGGTACCTAAATAAGATTGATATCCCACTACTTCTTCTTGTGCGGGCGCGGCTTCTTCTCTCGACGAGTGACCTCAACCTGCAGCGGAGCGTTCTTAAGACGCTCCTCCTCATCGGCCTTCGCCTTGTCGATGACCTTCTGCGTCACAAAAATCTGCTGGATAACCTGCCAAGCAGACGAGACGTCGTAGTACAGCAGAACACCAACGGGAAGGCTCCAGCCCATCCAAAGCATCATGACCGTCATGACAACGGCCATCATACGCATGCTCTGAGCCTGCTGGCCGGTCTGGTTGCGCGACATATAGAGCTGCGGAATCAGGGTCAGGACGGCGAACAGGATCAGGCAAACCAGCGCAGGCAGTGCAACCATAAAGCCATCGGCAAAGGAAGCACTCGGCGTGGTGGTCAGGTCGGGCAGGATGTTGAAGAACGAGAACGTGCCGTCGTTAAAGTACTGCGGCAGGTTGCGCAGCAATGTAAATAGGGCGAACAGGATAGGCATCTGAATCAGCAGCGGCAGACAGCCAGCCATGGGGTTGAACTTGTTCTCACTGTAGAACTTCTGCATCTCCTCGGCCTGACGCTGGGGATCGTCGGCATAGCGCTCCTGGATCTCGAGCATCTTGGGCTGCAGCACCTGCATGCGAGCCGTCGACTTGGTCGACTTGAGCATGAGCGGCGTCAGCAGCAGACGGATGATGACCACCAGGATGATGATGGACAGGCCCCAGTCGACCGCAAAGGTCTGGATGAGCTTGAGCAGCTCGAAAAGGATGTTAACGATCCAATCCCACATGTAAGTTTTCCTCCGATAGCGAGTGCCCGCTAGGGCACAGGGTCATAACCGCCGACGTGCAGGGGATTGCAACGAGCGATGCGCCTCACGGCAAGCCAGCAGCCTCTCAAAACACCGTGCTTCTCAATCGCCTGGATGGCGTATTGCGAGCACGTTGGGTAATAAATGCAGGCGTCAGGCAATAAGGGCGAAATAACCTGTTGATATATGCGAATAGGAGCGATGGCAACACGTCGCAAAACGTGATTGCTCATCGCTCCTCCCCGGCAACGCCGGCGCGCTTCATAAGCGAACGCAACGCCTTGTCCATCTCCTGCGGCGAGGAAACCCTCGTCTTGGGAGTTGCAAACAAGATGATGTCATAACCCGCAACGGGAAATCCACAGCTGCGGGCGGCCTCGCGCATCACACGCTTAGATCGGTTGCGCACGACGGCACAACCGAGTCGCTTAGCACCAACGAAGGCGACCCTTCCGGAGTCGCCTTCGCCAACCGATTCACATATGGTCATTCGAATCAGAGGGTGATTGAAACGACGCCCCTGACTGAACACATGCTCGAAATCTTGCCGAGACTTAATAGTCTTCATGCGAGATGTGTGTATCGCTGCTAGACAGTGAGACGCTTGCGGCCCTTGGCGCGACGACGGGCGAGCACGGCACGACCACCCTTAGTGGCCATACGGGCACGGAAGCCATGGGTCTTGGCACGCTTACGCTTATTAGGCTGATACGTACGCTTCATCTTAAGTTCCTCCTGCTGCATTTCGAGTGTCCGCGGGGACGCGGACGCAGATATAGACACGTGAGCTTGAAGATTGTAGGGAAATCAATGTTCAAATGTCAAGAAATCAAAGGTAAAAGGTTGCGCAGTTCACACGGTTCCCCCATAAGCACAACCGAAATTTGCGCCTCATGGCAACCTTTCACGATATTTCATCGAGTTTTCAACAGGTCATGTTGGCAATGTTGAGAACTTTTCACCCGTTTTCCAAAGTTTTCAACAAGTTTTGAAAAGTTGTCGAAAGATGAGAAACGTTGCACGGTGAGCTACTATTTGTTCGAAACCTTTTGAAAGATTGCGAGCGGCATGTCTGACGACTTTTACACCATGGTCGATTCCGGAGACCCGGCACCCGACAACGAGCACATCACCGGCGTGCGCGAAGAGCGTGCGGAAGGCGAGCAGACGACCACGCAGGCGCCAAAAGCCATGTACGCCGCGCGCATCGCCGTCTATGACGACATGCTGTCGACACCGCGGGTGATCGTCATTGATCCGCAAGATGTCCGCACGTATTTGGAAGAGACGACCAACACCGTCTACCAGTGCATGAAAGAACAAGGTGGCCATATCTCGCTCATGGTCATCCGCGAGATTGTCGAAAACTTTATCCACGCACACTTTGCCGAGCCCATCATCTCGATTCTGGACGGCGGAGACACCATCCGCTTTGCTGACCAAGGACCCGGCATCGACGACAAGGAACGTGCTTTCGACTTTGGCGTTACCAGCGCAAACAGCAAGATGAAGCGCTATATCCGTGGAACCGGAGCAGGGTTTCCCATGGTGCAGGAGTATTTGGAAAACGCCGGCGGTGCCGTATCCATCGAGGACAACATGGGCAACGGCACCGTGGTTACGGTAAGCCTGAACCCTAAACGCGTGCAGGAAATCGAGCGTGCCGGCGGACGCGGCGCTGCCGTGCGGCCCGAGACGGAGCAGCCCACATATCCCCTGCCGGGAGCTTTTGCGCAGCAGCCCGTGGCAACGCAGCAGATGCAGCCCCCCGTGGGACAGATGCAGCAGCCCGGAATGCTTCCCACACAAGAACCCCAGGCGGCATCTATGTCGATGCCGCCAAACATGCCAGAGGCCATGCCGCTGGCTGATCAGGATGCAGCAGCAATGCAGCAGGCGACGGGGGCGCCGGGTGGCCAGCAAATGGGCTATCAGCCGTACCAACAGGGATATCCATATCAGCAGATGCCGCCACTGGGGTATGGCCAGCAGTTCCCGCAGCAGTACCAGCAGGGATATCAGCAGCCGTACCAGCAGATGCCGCAGCAGCAGTACAACCCCTGGGCCCAGCAGACGCCTCCGCAGCCTTACCAACAGTGGCCTCAAAGTTTTCAACAGCAAATGCCGCCGACGCAGAGTTCTCAACAACCAGCAGCTCAAATGATGTATCCTAATGCAGTAAATCAGTATGCACAGCCACAACCGGACGTGTTCGTAAGCGATCGCGGCAACGCCGCGCTGGGCTATCTGGCGCAAAATCAAGCGTGCGGCGCAACCGATCTTGCGAGGGCGTTTGGAAACTCGGCCCCCACTTGGTCACGCACGCTCAATGACTTGGCACAGGCCGGCTTGGTCATCAAGCATGGCCAGAAATACCATCTGACCGAACTCGGCGCCGCTCGCGTGCGAGCTCAGAGCTAAAGAACGGGAGAGACAGTGGACGAGGAAGCAAGCATCATCCTGGGGGATGCCATCGCCTTTTGCCAGCGCGACGGCCAAGATGCACGCCTCATCAACATGCTGGGGCAATCGCGCGCCATAAGCCTGACCGAAGATACGCTCACGATCGAGGCCCCCTCGCGCTTTGCCATCGCGCAGCTCAAAAAGCATCAGCCGACTATTGAGGCCTATCTGGAAGAAATCGCCTTTGCACCGATTGCTCTCGACATCGTGGCACCGCAAGGCGCCGCGACGGAATCCGCTGCCGCCACGGCGCCCGCCACGGCTCCCGCTGCTTCCCCGGCGGTGCCGGCCTCCGCAGGCGATGTGCCGACAATCGAGCACCAGCACAGCGATGTTTCCCGTGAAACCATGGCACCGTTGACGAGCGCGGCGGCGACGTCAACGAACGCACCCGTCACGCACATGCCCATCGCTCACGACGCAGCGGCGGGCGCGGATTCGGGCATTGCAATCAAGAACACGCTCTCGGCCGACGATTTTCGTCGCATGATGAACCAGATGAAGGGCGGAGCGCCGACTAAATCCACGCAAGCTGCGGCCCCCGCTTCACCCATGCCAGCACCGACCATGCCGGCCGAGCAGAATACGGATGGAGCCCCGCTCGCCGCGAACTCAAAATTTACCTTTGAGAACTTTGTCTACGGCCCCGAGAACAGCCATGCCTATCGCTCGGCACTCAAGTTTGCCGCCCTCGCGGACGAGCGCGGCACATGCACATCCCTGTTCATCTATGGCAAATCGGGGCTGGGCAAGACCCATCTGCTGCTCGCCATCAAAAACGAGCTCGCCGAGAAGTCGCCCGAGATCAAGGTCAAGTATGCCAACTCCCAGGCATATCTGGACGACCTGATGACCGAGTTCGACCGTCAAAAGAAGAGCAACGCCCCCATCATGCAGGCGTACCACGGCGTGGACGTGCTCATCATCGATGACATCCAAAACATCATCGGCAAGCGCGCGAGTGTGGACTACTTTTTCCAGCTCATGGACGAGTTCATCCGCAACAACAAGAAGGTCGTCATCGCGGCAGACCGCGCCCCCAAGGACCTGAGCATGGACGAGCGTCTGACCAGCCGCTTCAACGCCGGAATGCTCTGCCTGGTCGCAGAGCCCAGCTACGAGATGAAATACAAGATCTTGCAGCGCTATTACGAGAACACCATCGTCGCCGCTCCCGAGGCGGGCGACGACTCACTGCTGGCGGCCTATGGGGGCGACGGCGGACACCTGACCGACGAGCACTTTAAACACATGGCCGAGGTCTCGGGCACCAACATCCGCGAACTCGAGAGCTTTTGCGAGCGCTGCGCCGGCGAGGCGGGCGACCGTGAGCGCGAGGGCGGGGAGCTCACCTTTGACGATATCGACGCCATCGCCAGCCAGTACTTCGACACATCGGCCAAAAAGATCAACGTCCAGACGGTTCAGTCCGTCATCGAAGAGCAGTACGGCGTGACGCACGAGGAGCTCATCGGCCCGCGTCGCAACGCCAATATCGCCAAAGCACGCCATATCGCTATCTACCTGGCCATCGAGATGTGCGAAATGACGACCACGGCGGTGGGCGCCGAATTTGGCAACCGCAACCACTCGACCGTCAGCACGAGCTACAAAAAGGTCCAGAAGATGATCCAGGAAGACCGCACCGTCACCGAAGACCTCAAGTCGCTGCGCGATAAAATTACACTGCGCTCGTAGGGAAATAGAGACACCTGTTGAAAACTTGTCGAAACCACGGGCATAAGGTGTTTAAAACCCAACCCGCGGTGATGAAAAGTTTTGCGCAGGTTTTGAACGTGGAAAACCACCCCTGTTGCACACAGGCTGCTGTCGATTCTCTTTCTGGGTCTGACCTGCGTCTTTGGGAGTAATCAACAGTTTCGTCAGTGCTATTACTATTATTAAGATATTTATATCTATAGAAAGGTATTAAAAGATGAAGTTCACCGTCAGCCAGAGCTCGCTTACACAAGCCATCGGCGTCGTTATGAAGGGTGTCGCTTCGGCATCCACCCTTCCCATCCTGTCGGGCGTGCTCGTCAAGGCCCAAGACGGCATCTTGGAATTCCAGACCTCTAACTACACCATCTCGATCCGTCATCGCATCGCGGCGCATGTCGAAGAAGAGGGCGAGATGGTTATCCCCTGTAAGATGCTCTCCAATATCACCAAGACCCTCCCCGATGCCCCGGTCACCTTTGAGCTGTCCGAGCGCCAGGTGCTGATTGGTTGCGAGAAGAGCTCTTTCCGCCTGAACACGCTTGATGCTAATGACTTCCCCGAGTTTCCGGCCTATGCCATCGAGAGCGCCGTGGAACTGCCGACCGATATCTTGTCCGAGATGGTCGGCCGCGTGTGGCGCGTCACCTCGACCGACAAGGCCCGCCCCATCCTGGGTGGCGTGCACATGAAGGTCGAGAACAACACCGTGCGCCTGGTGGCGACCGATTCCTTCCGTTTGGCCGTGTGCGATACGCAGGTCGAGACCTCGACCCTCGAAGGCTCCTTTGAGCTCAACGTTCCGGCTGACGCCTTTAACGACGCACTGAACATCATGGACAGCCAGGCGACCATCATGATCGGGGCTACCGACACCCAAGTCGTCTTCGAGGCCGGCAACACCACCTACGTGTCGCGCCGCATCGAGGGCGTGTACCCCAACTACAAGCAGCTCATCCCCGATTCGTGCGTGACGAGCGTCAAGATCGACGTCGCCGCCTTTAACGCCGCCCTCAAGCGCGTGGCCGTTATCGCGAGCGCCAACCCCGCCGTCAAGTTCGAGATCGATGTCGAGAACGGGCAGATGGGCCTGTCCTCCATCTCCAATGACCAGGACCTTGCGCAGGAGACGATCGATGTCGAGGCCGAGGGCGAGTCGGGTACCATCGCCTTCAACTACCACTACATCTTCGGCTGCCTCAATGCCCTGTCCAAGGAGAAGGAGATCACGCTGGAGCTCAAGAGCTACTCGCAGGCGGGCATCTTCAAGTCCTACGACAAGATCAACTACCTGTACCTGGTCATGCCGGTTCGCATCTAGCGCTGCGCCATGACCATGTTCGCCCGCGATCTTTCCGTCGCGCACTACCGCAGTTTCGAGAGCTATCGTCTTGCCCTGGACGAGGGCGTGACGATACTTGCGGGACCCAACGCGGCGGGAAAGACCAATCTCATAGAGGCGCTGCAGCTGCTGACGAGCGGCGCCTCGTTTAGGCATCCGACCGCAGCCGAGCTCGTCCATGATGGCGTGGGCTCGTGCAAGATCGAGCTGAGGCTCGAGGGCGACGGCCGCGTACTTGATATGGGATTGAGCGCGGAGGACGGTAAACGCTCGTTTAGCCGCAACGGCAAGAGATGCTCTGCCGCCGGTGTGCGCGGGGTTCTGCCGAGCGTGCTGTTTTGCCCCGACCATCTGGACATGGTTAAGCGAGGCGCCAGTGTGCGCCGCGCCGCCCTCGACGACTTTGGCATGCAACTGAGCGCACGCTATGCCGATCTTGCGAGCACCTATGGTCGCTGCGTGACCCAGCGTAACGCCTTGCTCAAGGAGGCCTGGTACTGCCGCGAGATGCTCGGCGCGTGGAACGATTCGATTGCCCGCGCGGGCGCGGCTCTGCTCGTGCACCGGTTGGCCCTGCTCGACCGGCTGGCGGGCCATGTGCGTACTGCCTACGGGCAAGTGGCGTCCGGTGAAGCCGCCAACGTGTCCTATGCGTCCACGCTGGGGGATTTGCCCCAGGTCGATGATCGCGAAGAGCTGAAGGGCTGGGCGTACGAGCGCATGCTGGCTGCCCTTGATGAGCACGCCGACGAGGAAATTCGCCGCGGCGTGACGTTGGTGGGACCGCATCGCGACGAGATTGAGTTTGCCGTGGCGGGTCGCTCCGCCCGTTCATTTGCCAGCCAAGGTCAGCAGCGAACGTTGGTTCTGGCCTGGAAGGTGGCGGAGGTGGCCGTGGCTCGCGATGTCCTGGGCACCGCCCCACTGCTGCTTTTGGACGACGTGATGAGCGAACTCGACGGCGAACGCCGCGGTGCTTTCCTGCGGCTGATCGGCGATGATATCCAGACGGTCATAACCACGACCAACCTGGGGTACTTTACCGATGACCTGCTTGATCGAGCCAAGGTGGTGAGCATGGGTGAGACGTGCTAATTACGAGCGCGAGAGCGAAACGGTCGCCTTCAGTGGCTTTTTGAACGCAGAGCGCCAGCGCATCCTGGCGGCTGCGACCCCTGAGCGCCGTGCGCAGATGGAGGTCGCCGAGGAGTCGCGCGCGGTCTATCGCGCGTGGAACGCGGTGTGCTCGGGCACGCGCGAGGGGCGGCATGTGACGGGCCTGCGCTACCTGCCCGAGTCCAATGAGCTGCTGGTATATCTCGACTCGCCCTCGTGGACGCAGGAAATGACGTTGTTGCGCGAGATCATCCGCGCGCGCATGGAGCGCGCCGGTGCGCATGTGGATGGCCTGGTGTTCAAAACCACCGCGCCCGGTCACACGCCGCCCGCCGCCAAGGAGCGCCTTCGCCCAGCGGCGACCGAGCGCCCGCCGGTCCCACACGCCGACCTCAGCGATGCCGAGCGCACCGAGATTGAGCGCCAAGTGGCGCCCATCGAAGACCAAAAACTGCGCGAGGCCCTCGAGAACGCCATGAGAGCCAGTGCCGAGTGGGCCAAGGGCGTGCAAAGCAAAAAAGAGCCTTAAATCGCATCTGGTGGCCTTGTAGAGCCAAATACCCTCGTTCCCGAGGGTATTTTTTTACGATAAACTAGTAAGGCTGTACACATTTTCTTGACTGAAGGAGGACGTGTGGCAAACGAAAACGATTACGATGGCGGCGAGATTAAGATTCTCGAAGGTCTCGAGGCCGTTCGTAAGCGCCCGGGCATGTATATCGGCTCGACGAGCGCCAGCGGTCTGCATCACCTGGTGTGGGAGATCGTTGACAACTCCGTCGACGAGGCCATGGCCGGTTTCTGCACCGAGATCCAGGTGACGGTCCACGCCGACAACTCCATCACGGTCGTCGACAACGGGCGCGGTATCCCCGTCGACGAGCACCCTGTTAAAAAGATCCCGACGCTCGAGGTCGTCATGACGATTTTGCACGCCGGCGGTAAGTTCGATAATTCGGCCTATAAGGTCTCGGGCGGCCTGCACGGCGTTGGCATCTCCGTCGTCAACGCACTGTCCAAGCGCGTGGTCGTTCAGGTTCGTCGCGACGGCAACACCTACGAGATGGAGTTCTCGCGCGGCAAGACCGTCAAGAAGATGGAGGTCGTGGGCACCTCGGATTCGACGGGCACCACCGTCACCTTCTGGCCCGACGACGAGATCTTCGAGACCTGCATTTACGATTTCGATACGCTGCACAACCGTCTGCAGGAGACGGCGTTCCTCAATAAGAACCTCAAAATCGTGCTGACTGACGAGCGCGAGTCTACTCCCCACGTGGAGGAGTTTTGCTACGAGGGCGGCATCATCGACTTCGTCAAGTTCCTTAACGAGGGCAAGGACGTCCCCGAGGCCTTTAAGGAGCCTATCTACATCGAGGGCAAATCGGACCCGGACGCACCTGTGGCCAAGATGGGCGAGGTCGAGGTTTCCCTGCAGTGGAATAGCGGCTACGGCGAGAACGTCATGTCGTTTGCCAACGACATCTACACCCCCGAGGGCGGCATGCACCTTGAGGGCTTCCGCACCGCGCTCACCCGCGTGATCAACGACTATGCGCGCAAGCAGAACCTGCTCAAGGAAAAAGACGCCAACCTGACCGGCGACGATGTGCGCGAGGGCCTTTCGGCCGTTATCTCGGTCAAGCTGCCCGATCCGCAGTTTGAGGGCCAGACCAAGGCCAAGCTCGGCAGCTCCTATATGCGAGCGCTCACGCTCAAGATTGTGACCGACGGCCTTGTCGATTACCTCGAGGAGCATCCCAAGCCCGCTCGCGAGATCGTCAAGAAGGCGCAACAGGCCTGCAAGGCGCGCAATGCCGCCCGCAAGGCGCGCGAGGCGACCCGCCGCAAGAGCCTGCTCGAGACGGCGTCCCTGCCCGGTAAGCTCGCCGACTGCTCGGTGCGCGATGCCGAGCTGACCGAGCTCTTCATCGTAGAGGGCGACTCGGCAGGCGGTTCGGCCAAGGACGGCCGTCGCCGAGACATCCAGGCGATTCTGCCCCTGCGCGGCAAGATTTTGAACGTCGAACGCGTTGGTGACCATCGCGCGTTCTCGAGTGACACCATTCAGTCGCTGATTACCGCGATCGGCTGCGGCGTCACGACGAGTGCCGGCGACGGCGGCGACTTCGATATCACCAAGGCGCGCTACCACAAGATCATCATCATGACCGATGCAGACGTCGACGGTGCGCATATCCGCATCCTGCTGCTGACGTTCTTCTACAAGTACATGCGTCCGCTGATCGATGCCGGCTACGTCTATGTTGCCTGCCCGCCCATCTTTGGCATTAAGGTGCGCAACAAGATCCACTACGTGTATCCCAACGGCCGCCAGCCCGAAGACGAGATCCTGCGCGACACCATCCAGAGCCTGGGCCTGAACCCCGACGATAACGACGAGGACGGCAAGGCCAAGGACGGCAAGATCACCAAAAAGCGCAAGGGCTATACCGTCCAGCGCTACAAGGGCCTGGGCGAGATGGACCCCAAGCAGCTCGCCTCGACGACGATGGACCCCAAGACCCGCATCCTGCAGCGTGTGTCGATCGAAGACGCCGTGGTGGCGGACCGCGCCGTGCGCGAGCTGATGGGTTCCGAGGTCGGCTATCGCCGCGAGTACATTGAAAAACATGCGCATGACGCGCGTTTCCTTGACGCTTAAGAGGAGGTAACGTGGCAGACGATATCAACAATAACGGGGGTATGGACGATGCCGGCGATGCCGGTATGCCCGATGATCTGAAGCGCCTGCTTGCCCGTGCTGAGCAGGGCGAGGACGGCGACCCGGACGCCTATAACCCCGATGCCGATGATGATGAGGAAGAAGACGACGGTGAGCTCGAGGAGAGCTTTGGCGAAGTCGACCGTGGCGCCTCGGCCGGCGAGGATATCAACGGCGGCCAGCTCCAGATTTCGGAGTTTGGCCGCGAGATGAAGCAGTCGTTCATCGAGTATTCGATGTCGGTTATCACGGCGCGTGCCCTGCCGGACGTGCGCGACGGCTTAAAGCCGGTGCACCGCCGCATCCTGTACGCGATGAACGAGAGCGGCATCTACCCCAACCGCCCACATAAGAAGTCGGCCTGGACGGTCGGCGAAGTTATCGGTAAGTACCACCCGCATGGCGACTCCGCGGTCTATGAGGCCATGGTCCGCCTGGCGCAGTGGTTCTCCATGCGCACGCCGCTCATCGACGGTCACGGCAACTTCGGCAACATCGACGGCGACGGCGCCGCTGCCATGCGTTACACCGAGAGCCGCCTGGCAAAGCCCGCCATGGAACTGTTGCGTGACTTGCAGAAGGATACCGTCGACTGGCAGCCCAACTACGACGAATCGCTCGCCGAGCCCGTGGCGCTGCCTGCGCGCTTCCCCAACCTGCTGGTCAACGGCAGCCAAGGCATCGCCGTCGGCATGGCCACCAACATCGCTCCGCATAACCTCACCGAGGCGATCGAGGCCACCTGCTACCTGATCGACAACCCCGACGCCACCGTCGACGAGCTCATGCAGATCATGCCCGGTCCGGACTTCCCCACCGGCGCCATCATCATGGGCAGCGCCGGCATTAAGCAGAGCTACGAGACCGGCCGCGGCTCCATTACCGTGCGTGCCAAGGCACATGTGGAGTCCACCAAGACCGGCCGCAGCCGCCTGGTCTTTACCGAGATTCCCTACATGGTCAACAAGGGCACCCTGCAGGAGAAGATCGCCCAGCTCGTCAACGACAAGCGCATCGAGGGCATCTCGGATATGCGCGATGAGTCCAACCAGAAGGGCATCCGTCTGGTCATCGAGCTCAAGAAGGGCGTCATTCCGCAGGTCGTGCTCAACAACCTGTATAAGTACACCTCGCTGCAGACGACCTTTGGCGCCAACAACCTGGCGCTTGTCAACGGCGTTCCCAAATGCCTGAGCCTGCGCGAGATGCTGCAGCACTACATCGACCACCAGGTCGACGTCGTCACCCGCCGCACCCGCTTCGACCTTAAGAAGGCCCAGGCCCGCGCGCATATCCTCGAGGGTTACCTGATGGCCCTTGACCATATCGACGAGGTCATTAGCATCATACGCTCCTCGCAGACCGACTCCGAGGCCAGCAGCCGCCTGATTGAGCGCTTTGGCTTTACGCCCGAGCAGACCACGGCCATCCTCGAGATGAAGCTGCGCCGCCTGACCGGCCTGGAGCGCGACAAGATCCAAGAAGAGTTGGACGGCCTGCGCCGCGCCATCGCCTACTACGAGGACCTGCTGGCGCACGAGGAGAAGATTCTGGGCGTCATCAAGGAAGAGATGCGCGAGATCTCCAAGAAGTTTGGCGACAAGCGCCGCACCGAGATCAGCCAGGTTGAGAAGGACCTGGATGTCGAGGACCTCATCGCCGACGAGGACATGGTCGTGACCATCACCCACACCGGCTACGTTAAGCGTATCCCGGTGGCCGCCTACCGCGCCCAGAAGCGCGGCGGCAAGGGCGTGTCGGGCGTCAATCTCAAAGAGGACGACGTTATCGATGAGATGTTCATCGCGTCCACGCACGAGTACGTGCTGTTCTTCTCGAGCAAGGGCAAGGTCTATCGCCTGAAGGTGCACGAGCTGCCGGTGGGTACGCGCCAGGCGCGCGGTACCGCGATCGTAAACCTGCTGCCCTTCGAGGAGGGCGAGAAGATCGCGAGCGTCATCAGCTGCCGCGATTTCCCGGCCGACGAGTACCTGATGTTTGCCACCAAGAACGGCATGGTCAAGAAGACCGTGATGAGTGCTTACGATCGTAGCCGCCGTGATGGCCTGATCGCTATCAACCTGCGTGACGACGACGCGCTGCTGAACGTGCGCCGCGTGCGCGAGGGCGACAAGATTATCCTGGCCACCACCGCGGGCAAGGCGATCATGTTCTCCGAGGAGCAGGTGCGCGCCACCGGCCGCGATACCAGCGGCGTTCGCGGTATCGGTATGAAGGACGGCGTGAGCGTTCTGGGCATGGAAGTCACTAACGGCAACGGCGATCTATTCGTCATCACCGAGCGCGGCTACGGCAAGCGCACGCCGGTCGCGGACTACCCGGAGCAGAATCGCGGCGGCCAGGGCGTCTACACCATTCAAATGACCGAACGTAAGGGTAACCTCGCGGCCATGAAGACGGTGGGCCCGCAGCACGAGCTGTTCATCGTGACGGAGGGCGCGACGGTCATTCGCGTCAAGACCGACGAGATCAGCCAGACCGGCCGCGCCACCCAGGGCGTCAAGATGATGACCGTCGACGACAACGACCGCATCTGCGCCGTGGCCCGCATGACGACCGCCAAAGAGAAGCCCGAGGGCGAAGCCATAGAAAACGGCTCCGCCCCCGAAGAAACCCCTGTCGATCTAGGCGACGGCAACGCCATGCCGGAAGATCTCCTTGACGAGTAAGAGGCCCTAACTGTTAGAAAATATCAGACCCCATATATCGGCGGTCGGCGCACTGCGCGCCGACCGCTTTTTTGAAAATTGAACCCCGCGTCGGCCCCGGCTGCCCGGCGGCATGCGAAGTCGATCGCGAGTTCCGCACGAGCCGGAGAGCACTTAATGTGCTCTCCGTGCGAGCAGGACTGTCCGAGCA